>CAIRSA010000431.1 GCA_903881085.1 uncultured Acidobacteriia bacterium | reverse complement strand
GCGAAATTCCGGCCAAAAACGCCGGAAATTCATGTCCGTCCCCTGTTTGCGGAGTCTGGCCATCCTCAGGAATGCATTGGCAACTGCTTTTTCAAGGTTCAGGCCAACCAGGAGTGCCCCATCTTTGGCGAACTTCGCGCGATAGTCCGCAAGACTTTTGGCATTGTCACCATCTTGCAGGAGGCATTGACGCCCATTGGCAAGCAGATCGATGTGGCCTTCGTATTCGGCTCAATGGCCTCCGGCCACGAGAATAATGCGAGCGATGTTGACCTGATGGTGATTGGCGACGCTTCGCTGCTGGACGTGGTCACAGCTCTGAGCGAAGCGCAACGCGAGTTGGGCCTCGAGATCAATCCGAACGTTTACCCACGGCCGGAATTTTGTCGTAAACTCAGGGCAGGGCAGCATTTCATTGGCCGCGTAATGGCTGGCCCCAAACTCTTGGTGGCCGGCGATGAACAGCAGCTTACAGGAATGGGAACAATTCGGGTGGCTTAAAGCGCACAAGACCAGCCGCGAAGAAATTGCGAATCTGCTCGCTGTGGATGACCGGGACTTGGCCGCTGCAGGCACGCCTTCCCTCCATCTTGATTGGCGCTTCAATATTGCCTACAACGCGGCTCTACCGATTGCTACTGCGGCGCTGGCTTTAACCTAGAAAAAGCTGTTGGACTGGGTTGGATACAGCGATCTTCCGCATTTGCATTCGATTGGGGATGAAGGCGGCGTAACCCATTGGGGCAATTGGGGTCAGACATCCCATTTTCGGCCGAAAGCGGCCGAAAAAAGGTGTCAGACCCCAAATGCGACGCGTCGTGCGAATTGGCTGAAGCCCATCCAACTGCTTTTTCCAGGTTTAACGACAGGGGTGCGGAGATTGCATCGCCTGGTTGACCTTGCCATGGTGTGCCGCTACCATGAATGTGGAGGGGTCTAATGGAGTGGACCGAGTGCCCTTTGATTGAAACGGTCCCCGGAAAGATGAACGGCCAGCCCGTAATAAAAGGCACGCGCATCCGTCCGGAGACCATTGTGGAGAACTTCGAAGGCGGAAGCAATATCGAGGAAGTCCACGAAAACTATCCACATCTGCCCGTGGATACGATTCGCGGAATCATTCAATTCCATCACAGTCATCAGCTTACACCGTAGCGAATGCGCGTCCTTCTGGATGAAAACTTGCCCCACAAGCTGAGGGGTTTGCTGACAGGGCATGAAGTCGTCACCGTTGCATACCTCAAGTGGGTGGGCATCAAGAATGGCGAACTGCTGACTGCCGCCGAGGAAGCCGGCTTCGAAGTTCTTGTCACGAGTGATCATGGCATTCCCTATGAGCAAAACATGGCTGGGCGGAAGCTGGCGATGGTCATGTTATCCACCCCGGACTGGAACCACATCAGGACTGAGTTTCTAAACATTTTGGACGCGGTTAACGCATGCCCCGCAGCCAGATTACGGACCGTTCAGCGTCGTTTTTCGCTTGGTCCAGATTCCAATCATCAGAACCTGCGTCGCAGCGATTTACGGCGACAACCATCGCATATGTCTTGTCCGGGGCGGCCATTTATTGTTTAATTACCGTCAATTTGGTTAAGTGCCCAGTCTACAGCGCCTGGGTCTGCAGATCAAGTCACGGCGCTGCAATTAGAGCCGCTGCCGCATACAGGCTGTCTAAAACCCCCATTCCAATTCCACCGTCCGCTTTGACTCCCGCTCTGCAATTACCAGCTTCTTGCCCTGAATCCGCACATCGGCCACGCCTTTGAATCCCACAGGCACCTGCGCCACGAAGGCGTAGAAATGTTTCGTCAGCTTTGACTTTGCTTCCAGCCAATCATAAGCCGGCTCGCCGAATACGAAAGGCGCGGACACCATCGCCTGCATGGTGCCGTGCGTCGGCGTGTTGCTGAACTCCATGCCGCGCGTCAGCATGTCGGGATTATTCGCCTCCCACACATTCAGCCAGCGGAACTCACTGCGCGGAAACAGATAGCCCACCAACAGTCGCTTGCCCGGATGCACCGCGGTGAAAAACCCATATTGCCGGCCGGCCGCTACGGCAAAGTTCTTCACGAAGCCATATGGCTTGTCCGCGTTGCGCACAGTGCGCATCGAGTCATCATAGAACGCCGTTTCCTTCTCTGCCCGGCCGCGGCCAAGCGCCGAATCGATCAGCGTCACGGCCTTCTCAAGGAACGGCGCACCCAACGTGACATGTTCGCACCAGCCCACCGGGCGGTCCCACGCGCTCAGGTTCTCCGCTACCGATTCCACGGCCAGCACCTGGCCCTTCACCTGCATCTTGCGGCTGAAGCGCGTCATCGATTGCGGTAGCACTGCTCCTGCGGCCAATTCGTTTGCGCCCGCGGTGGACCGCCTCCAGCGCGTGATGCCCGTTTCGCCATGGAACGTCATGCCGGCCCTGGCCTCAGCCTCCGACGGATTTCCCCAATATGGAAAGCACACGTTGTGGCCGAGCAAGCCGCTCATCAATCGCGCCGCCGGGCCGCCGCCGTAGCGCTCGGAGTCCTTGGTGGCATCGTATTTATCGGCGTCCATCGTGGGTACCGTTTGAATCCACAGCGGATTCACCTCGTCCGGCCCTTTCAGCACCAGCTCCGCAATGTGCCCGCCCGATTGCATCATGGTCACGCGCAGCTTCGGCGAATCCAGCACCCACGCATCGCGGTTCTGGAACTTCCCGTCGCGAACCTGGGCCAGCGCCGACATCGTGAAGAACAAGTTTACAAGTGTTCGCTTCATGGGGAGCATTCTATCCCATATTTCCTGTTCCGCACGTCCCGCAGCTTTGTCTTACCTATCGTGGAGAGACGGATAGAACAGGCCGTCTCCCGAATTCAAAAGGAGATTGCAGTGAAAAAATCAATATTTTTGGCGGGCGGGCTTCTCTTCCCCGCCCTGATATTTGCCCAATCGGCCATCGTCGGCGGCCTTGGCAATTTCGATGCGGCGAACTACGAAGGCAAAGACGCGTATGGCCTGGAAGTGCAAGTGGAGGGACTCTCCTCCGCTGACCTGACTCTTTCCTGGTGTGGCAACAAATACGGTTGCCCCACCGTGACGGATTATGCCACCGGCGTTTATGTGCGTTACACCAGCCCTTATGACGCCGCCAACCATGTGTTTGTAAACAAGACGATCCCGCATACTCCGGGCACCTCATTCGCCGGCACTTGCTATACCTGGGTGCCCACTTACCTCGCTTCCGGCTGCGACCATTTCGGTGTGCACCTGAACTACACCGCCTTCAGCAAACCAACAACAACAACCGTCCGCTGGATGTTTGAAAACCCTGCAAACCCGGGTACGCTGATCGCCTCGACCAACAACATTTTTACACCGGCTCCCGTCTACACGTTTGTTCCAGCGCCACTGCCGGCCCAGCCGCCCGTGCTGGTAGCCGAAGTTGTGGTGCCAGACCCGCCGCCGCCTCCGCCTGCAGTGCCGCCGCAGTTCGGCAATGCCACGTGGATGAAGGTCTACAAGACCGAAATGACGCGCGAAGTCGCACTTTCTGAACTCACCTCTGACAATCCGATTGTGCCGCAGAACGCCACGCAGATTGAAACCGATTGGGTCCTGCTGCAGCCCGCGCCGCCGCCGGCCCCCGGCGACCGCCGCCGCCGCCGCAACCGCCAAGTCAACCAGGCTGCACCGGCCGCCGGCACACGCGCTGTTCTGCGCCGCTATGAGACCTATGCCTACACCGGCGCTTACGATGCGCTGACCCACGAAGTGATCTGCGGTGGAGACGCAACCTGCAACATTCCGCAGCCCGGCGAACTGGGCGACATGCTTGTGGCGCAGATGGCAGCCGCCAACGTTGCCGTGCCTTCGCTCACCGTGACGCTGACCGGCAACGGCACCATCGCCTCTTCCGATAAGGTCATCAGTTGCGGTAGCAAGTGCTCAGCTACTTACGCCTTGGGCACCGCTGTAACCCTTACTGCGAAGGCAGGCAGCAACTCCACCTTCTCCAGCTGGACCGGCGGTGGATGCTCCGGTTCCGGCCCCACCTGCACCGTAACCGTGAATGATGCAGTCACCGTGAACACAGTGTTTACGGCCAATGCACCTGCCGGCGGCGGTGGCGGAGGTGGTGGTGGCGGTGGCGGTGGTACAACGCAGTTCACGCTCTCCGTTGGACGCAGCAACACTGGCACCGTAACCAGCGACCTGGCTGGCATCAGCTGCGGCAACAACTGCTCAGGAAAGTTTAACTCCGGCGCGGTGGTCACCTTGACGGCAGCAGCGCCCGCCGGCAAGACCTTCCTCAGCTGGGGTGGAGCATGCTCGGGAACCGCGGCAACCTGCGCGGTTACCGTGAATGCCAACCTGTCCGTACTGGCCAACTTCAGCAAGTAGGATGGTTCAATACCAGTTGTCCGGCCAGTTTCGAAGCATTGAGAAGCCACGCCGGTGAGGGTGAAGTGACTTTAAAGTTAGTCAGGGCAGGCAAATTGCCTGCCCCACCCTTGAGCTTAAAAAATGCAGTTGGGGTGGGGTTGATGAGGCGATCTGCCCCATTTGTATTCGGTTGTGGAAAAGGGACGCGTAACCCATTGGGTGAACGGTTCACTGAGGCATTGCGGCGGAGGGCAATTGGGGTCAGACAGCCCATTTTCGGCCGAAAAAAGGTGTCTGACCCCAAATGCGCGACGTCGTGTAAGTCGGCGAGAGCAACGATCAACTGCGTTAATAGGTTGAAAAGACTGCGGTGTCGAGTTTACTGTGGCTGGTAGCGTGTAACGCGGTAAACGGGCCGTCCATTGCGGTCGGCAATGTCAGCGACTACCTCTTCTTTGAACCCCGTGCCGCGCAGTGCGGCGAACTTCTCATCCTTGCATCCCGCCCGGTCTACATACCTCACGAAAAGAAAGTTCGGATTCTCGGCCAGCGTTCGGGCCTGATCGGCAGACCAAAACCTCAGCGGCAGATCGCCGCGGCCCAGCACGCGCAGCGGGCCCATGATGCCCCAATCCACCGATAGAATCCCCGCGGCCGGGGTCTCGGCCAGCTTCTGCCGCAAGGGCTCAATGGCATCGGACCAGTTCGGCAAATTGCCGCGCGTTACGATCTGCGCATAGTATTCGTTGGTCACCAACCCGCACCAGATCACCAGCGGAGCGGACAAGGCCATCGCCATCGCACCTGTCACTCGCGGGATCGAGACCACCGCCGCCGCTACCATCATCTGGGGCAGCGGCCACAATTGTAGAACGTGATGCGACCCGCCCGCGCCCATGGGAAACGGCAGCATCGCCAGCCATCCGGCGAAGAACGCGATCGGACAAAACCGCACTGCTTTGTTCCGCCACATCAGCAGCGAGGCAATACACGCAATCAGCAAGCCATGGTGTTCCATTTGGCCCGTCGCCCTGCTCAACGCTACGCCGGCCTGCTCCAGTGCGGTGGATGGCTCGCGCAAAGGGGTTCCGGCATCCTGCCGTGTCAACCAGCCGAACAGGGCCGACCCATCTAGCGAATGCTGCATCACCGCCGCGCGCTCCACCGCCGCAGCCTGCACACGTGTACCGGCGCGCAGCGTCGCCCCCGGCGCAATGATGTTGAAATAGACCAACGGCGCAGCGCCCAGCGCTCCCCAGGCGATGGCGGTCTTCAAATTCCGCCAGGTCAGATGCGTTCGCAGTTCCGTCCAGAACACCGCAGCAACGCCCACCGCCAGGCCTGCCATCAGCCACACGAAAGTGAACTTATCCCACAGCGCAAGGCCGCAAACGAAGAACGCGGCTTTCAGTAGCCGCTCGTCGCCGCGGCGGTGGTACAGAACAAACAGCGGCAGCACAATCGCCGCCAGAAAATGCTGTACCGCATTCATGCCGAAGTTCAACACGGTTGTGATGACGTACATCGGATCGGCCGCCAGCAACGCCGTGGCAATCAATGCCGCCGCATCGCCCAGCGTCATGCGGAAAAACAGAAAGAACAGAAACAGCGTCAGCGTGCCCAGCAGCAATACCGGCAGGCGCACGCTGTATGGCCCTGGTGGCACTGCGCGGAAAATCTCGCGGTAAACCAGGGCTTCTACCGTGCCCGCGTAGGTTTCAATCATGATGGGCAGCTTGCCGAACCACCCGGTTGCTTCCACCGGCTTCAGAATCGACGCCAGTGACAGGACTTCGTCCTCCTCTAATCCCGTCTGGCGGATGAACAGGTAGCCTTGGGCAAAGAAGAGCACGCACAACAGAATTGCGGCGCAGTAAACAAAAAGAGTTCGAGTTGAATGGGACATGGAACGCTCTACCATTGTGACGGAACAATCACCAAGCGTCGAGACGAGTCTCGACGCGGCAAGCAGGAGTGCTTGCGCCACGATACCCTATCCGCCGTATCTTTGGCGAAAGAGGATTTGTTTCGGTGCGTGATGTTTTCCGATTTTCGAACACTCTATACGTGAGGCGATTGTGTTCGCCAAGGAGGGTAAAAGAGTAACTATGCTCACAAAATACCGGTTTCCATTACAGTTAACAATGGCAGTCTTCGTGGTCCAATCGGCCACTGCGGGATCCATTACCGGCCAACAGATCATCGCAACATTCACTGGCATTTCGGTAGCGGGAACCATTGCCAATTCCCCCGAAGCCGGAACCAACTCGTATTTGGACAATAGCGCAACCGCAGCTTACAACGTAAGTAACAACGTGGTTAACAACAATAGCGCCAGCAGCAGCCTATCGTGGGGCACTTACTCCGGCACCCTCACCGGTTTCCAGACATTCAGCCTGCTTGTTTTTGTGGGCAACCTCATCCCCTCCACGCACGAAACCGCTGCCTTTAATCTGGGAAGCCTTACTTTCCTCAACGGGACCAGCGACCTGGGAACACTGATCTTCGGCGCACAGATGAACTTCTACGCAGGCTCCATCAGCGCTACCAACTATCTCGGTACCGACTCAATTACAGTCACCACCACCAGCAACATTTTCAATGTTCCAGGCGGCGTTGCAAGTGGCGATGACGACTACGTGAATATCTGCGGCCCATTGAGCGGCATTTGCGGCACATCGATTGAAGCAGTCGAATCCAGTGAGGGTGGAACAGGCCTTGTGGTTAACCTGTTTGGAAAGATCGTGGGCGATCCCGTCATGTCGATTTCCAGCGTTGACCTGGCAGGCACACAGAGCCCAACCACAAACGGGTTTCTCGGCTCCGATCCCGCAATAGGGGCGCAGACTCCCGAGCCTGCAAGTTGGGCATTGATTACATCTGCGCTGGTGCTCGGCTTCACCGCTGTGCGGCGGCGGCGCGGGGCTCATTAGTCAGGTACTCCACCCCTTGTTCCTGAGGCCTTCATAGTGGATAATGCAGTCTAGTATGATCAGGACTAACTTACGGACACTTGCGGCCTTAGTAATCGCTCTACCGGCACTCTCTTTCTCCGCCGAGGATAAAGCCCTTACCGCCATCACCAATATCAATCGTCAGCTTCGCGCCAATCCCAACCGGACGCAGCTTACGGAACGCGCCCAGTTGCTGAAGGACTTGATCATCCGCCGCCCCGCCGCAGCGAAGAGCGTAATTTTCGCCGCGCACGAAGCTGAGCTGCTTCAGCCCTTCGCCGACCCCGGCACGCTCGAAGCTTTTCAATCCGGCACAACCTCCACGGTTTTGATCGCCGATTCCGCAGATTACACCACCAGCACACATGTCTACATCCTCGACACGCCCGCCGGACGCGTCACCGCGTATCAGGACTCAGGCGAAGCCCCTTCAGCCAAATGCGGCGACCAGATCCAGCTGGATGGCTTCCGCCTGGGCGACGTGATGGCCGTCACCGGCTCTACCGTCATCCGCGCCGCGGACGCGCAGCCAAACTGCACGCCGCTGGGTGAGCACAAAGTGGCGGTGCTGATGCTAAAGTTCCCCACGCTGCCCGATCTTATCCCGACTCCCGATCAGGTAAAGCAGCAGTTCTTTGACACTGTTGGCCAAAGCACGGCCACCTTCTACACGGAAAACTCGCTCGGCGCGGCCTCGATCACTGGCGACGTCTTTGGCCCCTTCACCATGGACCGCCTCTACACCTGCGCCGAAACCACCGCCATCTTGAACAAGGCCATCAGCCTGGCAGATAGCACCGTCGACTTTTCGCAATACACGCACATCCACATGGTGGTTCCCACCCTGCCGGGAAGCTGCGGTTGGGCCGGATTGGCCTCAGTGGGCTGCAACACCGTCACCTCGCCTTCCAAAGGCTCGCTGAAGATCGGCTACGTGTGGCAGCAAGTTTCCCGCGCCTACCTGCTCCGCGAATCTACACATGAACTCGGTCATAACTTCGGCCTGGGCCACTCCCGTAGCGTTGAATTTCCAGGCGAAACGCTCGCCCCCGATCGCACCCACGCAATTTACACCGAATATGGCGATCAGTTCGCCGTCATGGGCTCTACGGACGCCTACCACTTTGCCGCACCACACAAACAGATGCTCAAGTGGTTCAACGATGGCGTCGACTTCCAAACCGTCACAGCCGACACCGAATTCGATCTTCCGCCGGTTGAGGTTCAAACCCAATCCATCCGCGCGCTGCGCGTGCAGCGCAATTTGGGCCGCGCCAATGAATGGGTGTGGATCGAATACCGCCAGCCGCTCGGCCAGTTCGATACCAAGATGAGTCCCACCGGCTGGGAAGGCGCGATCCTCCATTACCAATCCGCCGAGACCGGCATCTACTCAGAAGTGGTTGACACCACCCCGCGCGCCCCTGGCCAACCGCGCGATTCGTTCGGCGACATCGCGCTGCTTCCTGGCCGCACGTGGCAGGATCCCTACAGCAACCTCACCATCGAAGTGGTTTCCGCCACGCCCGATGCGCTTAAGGTCCGGGTGCGCTACGACAAGCCCTGCGCCGCGGTAACCTGGCCCAGAGTCCTGCCTCTATCCAGCGCGCAGGGCCAGTTGCTGCCTACCGTTTT
This sequence comes from uncultured Acidobacteriia bacterium, assembly GCA_903881085.1. Taxonomy (GTDB): domain Bacteria; phylum Acidobacteriota; class Terriglobia; order Bryobacterales; family Bryobacteraceae; genus CAIRSA01. Next base: position 24,092 of record CAIRSA010000431.1, on the reverse strand, counting down.
AGCCCAACCCGGCTGCGGATACGCATCGACCGCCAACAACTTCTGGCTTGCGACAGCTGCCGATTCTTCGCCGGTCTTCACTTATAGTGACAACCCCGATGGCTCAACCCGCTCAGGGTCTGTTACGATTGCCCGCCAGACGTTATTCGTCGCGCAGCCTGGCAAGCGCATTGTTCCAACCATCAACTGGGTTTCGCCTGCTTCCGGGACCATCCCGGCAAATAGCGGCGGCACAACCTTTACGGTGAATATCAACTCCCCGGGAGGTGTTGCCGCCATCGGCCTGGTCGATCTGCAAATCGGCACCACGGCCACTGGTGTCTGTCATCTGCGCTTTGATTACGCGGGACGGAAAATGTCGCTGTTCCCCGATACCGGAACAACGCTCTTGACCGGAAATACCGTGAACAATAATTATTGTTCGGCTACGCTGGGCGCTTTTTCCACGGTCGCAGCGCCAGCAACGTATCAGGTAACGGCCTCACTGAGTCTGGCCACCACTTTCACCGGAGCCCCCGACATCCAGGCGAGTGCAGGATTCAACGGGGACCCGCAACCTGCGGCGCTGCAAAAGTTCGGCACTCTCACTCTAACCCCGAGCTGCGAACTTGGCCTCTCGTCGCGCCGGCTCAACCTCTCTGGCAGCAGCGGCCTTTACGGGATTACGCTTAGTGCCTCTAACTGCCCCTGGAAAGCTTCCGCAGCCGACCCATGGGTAACGATCTCTCCGTCCTCCGGCTCGGGGAACGCGAATCTAACTCTGACCGTCTCAGCAAACCCTGGCGCCACGGTCCGCTCCACCACAATCACGATTCTGGACGAAATCATCCCTGTCTTCCAGGCCGGCGCCGGCTTGCCCTTCTACCCCAGCGTGCAGTTCAACAACGCGGAAATCCTGCTTTCGCGCACCTCAGGCAATGCCCGCGTCTATTTCAGCTCAAACCTGCCCGCCGCAGGCATCGCCGGCACATCTGACTCCGATTGGCTGCGCATAGCCGCCACTGGCGTTGACCCCATCCTTGGCCCCTATATTGATTACATTTATGACGGCAACCTAAGCTCAGGACGCCGCGTGGGTTCGATCACCATTTCTGGAGCTACCTTGTACTTCACGCAAGCAGCTTCCATCGCACGGCCGGTCCCCGACTACACGATCTCAACCCTGGCAGGAACCTCTGACAACGGCGACGGCGGCCCCGCCACCCAGGCCCTGATCAGCACCCCGGGTTTGATGACTTATGATTCCGCCGGCAACCTGTACATCGCCGATTCCGACTATTACCGGGTGCGGAAAATTACTCCCGATGGAACTATTTCCACCGTGGCCGGGAATGGCTTCTTTGGTTCCGCCAACGATGGAGCCGTCGCCACAGCTTCCTCCTTGCTTGCGGTCAACGGCGTGGCTGTCGATTCCAAGGGACGCGTCTACATCTCAGAAACCACCCGCCTGCGCAGGGTTGAATCAGACGGCACCTTGCTCACGTTGGCCTCCAGCCTTCTGCTTCCTTCAGGCATCGCCATCGATGGCGCGGATAATGTCTACATCGCCGAAGCCCTCGCCAACCGCGTTCGCATGTATTCCTCCGATGGAAAACTCACCACCTTCGCCGGAACGGGAACTTTAGGGTTTACCGGCGATGGGGGCCAGGCCAACGCCGCCCGCCTTTCTCTACCCAGCGCCGTCGCCGTTGACCCCAGCGGAAATGTTCTTATCCTCGACGCCGGCAACGCCGCCGTGCGCAAGGTCTCCGGCGGCATCATCTCTACTATCGCCGGCACCGGCCGCTCAGCGTTGGCTGCCGACAATTCCGTCGCCGCTAAAAGCACACTGCTCGGACCCGCCGCCGTCGCCTCCGATGCAAGTGGTACCGTATACATCGCCGAATCCAGCCGGGTTCGTATGATCGATAGCAATGGCGCACTGCAAACCGTCGCCGGCGGAGGTGCTGCCCGTCAGGACGTTGGCACTGCGGCCAAATCAGTTACTCTGGGGAGTTTGGCCGGACTGGCGGTCTCTCCCTCGGGCCAGGTCGTCTACTCCGATACTTCCAATCAAATCGTCCGCGGCATCGACGCAGGCAATGCCATAGCTGCCGTCGCCTCGCGCGAAACCTGGGGCAATCTTGGCGACACAGGACCAGCCGCCTCCGGCACATTCTTCTATCCCTACGGCGCGGCACTGGGCAGGGATGGAAGTATCTATGTCGCCGACCGCCGCGACAACCGCGTCCGCCACATCACCCCGGGTGGGACCATTGACACTATCGCCGGTACTGGCCGGTACGGCTTCAGCGGCGACAAGGGTCCAGCCAAAGACGCCCTGCTGAACTCGCCTACCTCCGTGGCCGTTGATGGCGACGGCAACGTGTATATCGCTGACGCGTTCAACAACCGCATTCGAAAAGTCGACACCAGCGGCATCATCACCACCATCGCCGGCGACGGCACCACTACCTTCAAAGGCGATGGGGGCCCGGCAACCTCGGCCGGCTTGTCCAGTCCCTATGGCTTGGCTGTCGATAACGCCGGAAACATATACGTGGCGGATACTGGCAACCGCCGCATCCGCATGATTGCTCCGGACGGCAAGATCTCCACCATCGCCGGCACAGGCACCGCCGCCTTCTCAGGAGACGGTGGCCCCGCCAAAGCCGCGGCCATCAACTCCGTATATGCCCTTACAGTGGATGCGTTTGGGAATCTCTACTTCTACGACTCTTCCAACGCCCGGTTAAGAAAAATCTCTACTGACGGCACAATGTCCACCATTGCCGGCAGCGGCAGACCGGCGTCCGGGGATTCCGCTTATGCGCTGAATACGGCACTTGGCTCCAGCGGCTACCAGATGAGTGTGACTCCAACGGGCGAACTTCTGGTTGCCGATGCGTCGAACAACCGCGTGCTTGAGATCCTTCCCGATGGAAGCCTTTATGTGATTGCTGGAACCGGGAACGCCGGTAACGGTGGGGATGGTGGACCGGCATGGAATGCCTCGCTCAACTTTCCAACCGCCGTGCTTACCGATGGCGCGGGGAAGATCTACATTGTGGATTCGCATAACAATAGCGTCAGGCTTTTGCAGTAGGGCTGGGAATTGGGGTGGGACGTCCGGTGAGGGGACGGAGGGCTCTTTCCACGCGCTTCGCTTGGGACAGATCCCTCCGTCCCCAAGAGGTGTCGTCGTAGATCGCGGCATTTTGCATATTAGCGCTTGGTCTGCCGTTTTTTCGCCAGGGCAAACCAAACGCGCATGAGCAGCAGAATCGCGACGCCGATGCCATACAGCACCGGCTGCAGCACAATGTACTTGCCTTGCATGTAGTAATGCACTACGCCGAGCACCGCGCTCAGATAAGCCAGCCGGTGCAGCAGTTGCCAGCGCTTGCCGCCCACCCAGCGGATGGCCGCGTTGAATGAAGTGGCCGCCAGCGGAATCATCAGGCTGAACGCAATCAACCCGTAGATGTAGAATTTGCGCTTCGTCAGATCGATCCAGATGTCGTCCCAGTCATAAAGCTTGTCGATCGCCAGATAATGGGCCAGGTGCAGGCATCCGTAGAAGAATGCCGCCAGCCCTAGTGCCCGCCGGAACTTGATCAGCCCGCTCAGCCGGGGAAGTTTCCGCAGCGGCGTGATGCATAGCGAGAGCAGCAGGAAGCGCAGCGTCCAGTCGCCGGTGTAGCGCGCCACGTACTCTATCCGTCCAATCCCTAGCAGATTGTGTTGCCACTGATATCCCAGCACCGCCAACGGCAGCACCAACAACACGTAAAATATGACTTTGGTAAGCACGTTCGTATAATACCTTTACAGGCGCAAACTATTCCCAATGCATTTAAATGATCTGCTCTCTCGCCACGCCTTCGACCGCAGCCAGGATCTCGCCCAAAAAGGCTGGTACCACTCCATCGAACTCAATGACGGTTCCGTGCTGGAAGGCCTCATCACCCTCGAAACTCTCAAGCGCCGCCTCGCCGCCATGCCCATCCCTCTCGACCTGCGCGGTAAGCGCGTGCTCGACATCGGGGCATGGGATGGCTGGTTCAGTTTCGAATTGGAAAAGCGCGGCGCCGATGTCACTGCGCTTGATTGCGTGGAGCTCGATACTTTTATGAAGGCGCGCGCCCTGCTCAACTCGCGCGTTGCTTTCCGCGAGATGGACGTCATGGACCTTTCGCCCGCCACGCTCGGCTACTATGACATTGTCCTATTTCTTGGCGTCCTGTATCACCTCAAGCACCCCTTGCTGGCCCTGGAAAAAGTCTGCGAACTGACGCGCGACCTGGCCATCGTCGAATCGCATGTGAGCGATGCCGCCGAGCGGCAGTCCACAGTTATCCCTACGCTGGAATACTACGAAACGGATGAGCTCGGCCGCCAGTTCGACAACTGGTTCGGCCCTACCATCGATTGCATGCTGGCCTTCTGCCGCACCGCCGGATTCGCCCGCGTCGAGTTGCTCAATATCCGCGACGACCGCGCCGCCGTCGCCTGCCATAGGCGCTGGCTTCCTGGCACAGGCAGTGGCCGCGCGCCCAAGCAGGCTGGTGCCCTGCACTATCGCAACTATGGCATTAACTTCACCAGTTGGCGCGACGATTATATCGACTGCTGGTTCCACTACGACGACGACGCTGAGCTCAGCTGCAAGGATGTCCAGCCAGAAGTGGCCGGCCTGGGCGTTTATCCGCTGAATGTGAAAGCGCTCGGCGAGGGGAACTGGATCGCCGTCTTCAAACTTCCGCCCGGCTGCCCGGCGGGCTGGCAGGAGGTTCGGCTGCGCGTGAACGAAGGCGCGTGGAGCAACCCCAGCCGCATTGCTGTCGATATGCCGGTGGAGCCGGGGAACCTGGAAATTGCCAGCGTCGCCGATGGCGTCCATTGGACCCCGGCCATCACGAGCGGTTTCGCCGCTTTGTGGGTGAAGGGTCTCGCCGGAAACGCCGACCGGCATAACCTGCGCGCGACTTTGAACGGAGCGCGGTGCGAATTCCTCCATTTGACGGAAGCTGATGAAAATGGCGCCCGGCAGCTGAACCTTCGACTTTCGGGATCCCATGGGGAACTGAAGATAACGCACGGCTGTGCGGTGGCGGTGAGGCGGGTTTGAGCGATCGGCGGAGGCCGAATGCCATTCGGCCGCAGATTGCCAATCCAATGTCACTTACATTGAGTCGATGAGGCGAGCTTCCAATATGGTGAGGGATTAACCGGGGCATTGCGGAGGAGGGCAATTGGGGTCAGACAGCCCATTTTCGGCAATAACGGCCGAAAAAAGGTGTCAGACCCCAAATGCGACGCGTCGTTCTAGCCAATGTAAGCGACATTGGATTGCGTGTTCTCGTATCAGTCACCTACACTAGGAGGGTTTCCTGTGAGCGCCAGTATCATCTCCGCAGTCCGGCCCGCCCAGTGGGTGAAGAATGTGCTGGTGTTCGTTCCCGTGCTGCTTGCGCACCGGTTCCACGACCGGAACGCTCTGGTTCAATCCGCCATGGCTTTCCTGGCGCTTTGCTTGGCGAGCTCCTCGGCCTATTTGTTTAACGACATGCTGGACGCTGAGGCCGACCGGCAACATCCCATCAAGAAGAATCGCCCTTTCGCCCGGCGTCAAATCCCGATCGCGGTGGGCATTTCGCTCGCGGTAGGCATCGCGTTGGCTGGCGTAGCGCTGGGGTACTCAGTGAATGACAAAGTCGCAGGATTGGTGGGGCTTTATCTGGTTGTCACATTGGCTTATTCGGTTTGGCTGAAGCAGGTGCTGATGGTCGATATACTTTTGCTAGCCTCGTTCTACATGTTCCGGGTCGTTCTCGGGTCGGCGGCTACCGGCATCCGGATTTCGTCGTCTACTGCGTTGGTAGGCCTTTTCGTCTTCACCGGACTGGCGACGCTGAAGCGCTATGCGGAAGTTTGCAATCGCGTAGCGGACTCGGCTGGGAACCGCCGCGCCTACAAGGCCAACGACGGCCCGGCGCTGCTTTGCCTGGGAACCTCCGCATTCGTTGGCGCTATTATCTCGCTTGGCCTTTATCTGGGAAGCCCGGACGTGCGCCAGCTCTATCGAACCCCCGACCTGTTGTGGATGCTTTGCCCGGTGCTGCTGGGATGGTCGGGCCGGCTGTGGATCCTCGCCCAGCGCGGGGAATTGCGTGACGAGAACCCCGTGGCTTTCGCCCTTCGCGATCGTTGGTCGCATGGCGCCGGGTTGATTTCCGCCTGCATTTTTGTGCTTGCTCTTTAAACTGCCGGCGGCCGCCGGAAGATGCGCAGATCGTGGCAGTACCAGAGCCGCGAAAACGTTTCGGCATGTGTGCGGACCAAGGCCAGCTCAGCCGCCCATTCTTCGACGCTGTTGACCGGAACGTAGTGGATCCAATCGCGAGCGATCAACAGATCATGCAGCCGGTTCATGGTGGCGCTAAACCATGGATGGTTGGCCATATCTTTATAGAGCAGCATTCCGCCAGGCTTCACTTTGGCGGCGGCCTGGCGCACCACCGCACGTTGTGAGGCAGGCGGAACATGATGCAGAACATCCACCATGCACACCACGTCAAACAATCCTTCCGGCCAGGGCTCGTCCTTGGCTAGCCGCAGGAAGCGAAGGCCGGGCTTGATCCGTTTCAGCATCAACTGCGCTGTCTCAATCGCCGCAGGCGAAGCGTCGAAACCGACACCCGTGATCCCTGGCCTGGTGCTAGCCAGGAGCGCCAGGAGAAGGCCAGCTCCGCAGCCAATATCCAGCACGGAAGCCCCGCCGGGTACGTGAGGAAGCAACCGCTCGAACGGGCAGATGCGGATTCGATGGTGCATCATCTTTCGCATCAGGTATGGACCTTCCACGTAAAGCTGCTGCGCCAGGAGCGCCAACCGATCCGCATTGATTTCGTGTGGTTCGAGTGATGCCAAGTTGAACCACCCAGCCTAATGAGACTGCGCCATGCGCATTTGCTGCCGTACATTGGAAGACACCGTAACAAAACGGTCCCGTCCGTCCAGGCCATCGCCGACTTGCTTCTGGATAAATTCGAGAAATCGCTGAGGATTCAGGGGCTCTTTGCAGCCGAATGGCAACCGGGGCTGCACGGGAGTCGAGTCGAATGTCGAGGCAAGCACCAGCACTTTGGAACACGCATTGTTCGACATCGCCCAGATGGCAGGCTCTGGCAACAGATGGGCCGGGAAACGGCCCGTCAAAAACAGCAGCCGCCCGGAGACCACCTGTCGAGTCAGGGTGAGATCGACGAATGTCTGTTCGCCGGGATCGTACACTCCCGGAGCCCACTCGTACCAACGCTCGGCTAGCAGCGAGCGGTGCATCGATGGATAAATTCCCCGCACGCCGGCCACATAGTACAGGCAAAGAGCAGCAGACAACAGGAAGAGCGATTTCGGCATCTTTGGAACATCGCGCAGCACGACGAGCAAGCCGACCAGCAGAAGCGAGATAAACCACATGGAATACCGCGGCGCGGCGGAAGTGTAGTTCTGTTGCTGCGCCGAAACAAACGATAGGAACACCAACGCCGTGACCGTAAATCCCCAGAAGATTCTGTTACGGGCTACTACTTGCCGGTTGGCGATGATTCCGGACACGATCAGGGTCACAAGCGCCACGGTCGCCGGCCAGGTGAACATGAGGCCGATATCGGGATCGATGAACATCTCCGCCATGCGCTTGGGTGAGGCCATATCGAGGAACAAATAGCCGGCGTTGATCAGGACGTTGAGCACGTGATGCCGCCACAACGACCAAACCGGTTGCAGCGCCAACAGAAGAATGCATGCTGCAACGCCGGCCCACTCCAGCCTGCGCATGCGGCGAAATTCCCTCAGCTTAATTAGAACCAGCAGCAAGGCGAGCGGCGAAAAGGCGCTGATCTGCGCGGAAATCACGGAAAGGGTGAGCGCTGCCAGCAAGATCTCTCCATCTTGAAGGCAGAGGGCGGCCACGGCCACCAGGCTGACCGAGAAGACCTCGGCATGCGCCCGATTGATGTAACCCAACAGTGGTGAGGACAACAGGCCTGCCGCCAGTGTTAGCGGTCCCCATATGCCGAACTTCCGGTAGGCCACGCCAAGCGCGAATGCGAACATCAAGGCATTCAGCAAGGCGAAGGCGTACTTCCAGTTCAGTCCAAACAACTGGCACATCCAGTAGAACGGAGTGGTCAGCAAGCTGATGAACCAGAAGTGCTCCGTATCGAGAGTTTGATCCACGGCGCGTATCATGCGAGGCTCGGACATGGGACGGCCGGGAAACGCAAAGCGAACGTCCTCTACAACGGCAGGTGTGAGCGTTCCCGAACCGTTGTGTGCCCAGGCAATTAAGGTGGAATAGTAGTCCAACTCGTCGCCAATGATATTGATCGGGGTGTACTTGAAGCAAATCACGGCGTAGACCACGAATGAGACGGCGGCTAAGAGCAGGGCACTGCGGAGGGAACCACTCTTCATAGGCTATCATGATAGCAGGGAAGGCTTTGACGTTGCTTTGGTTGACGGGTCAATTACACGCTGAAGTCCAAAAATCAACCTTAGTAACTGTCCATTGTCCGCCGCTCGTTGATGCGAGTCGCGCGGTTCATCCGCAACAGCTTGACCGTAGCACGCGCCTTTGGCGTTAGAGGGCTGATCAGGCCATTGCTCAAAACAAAGTGGACATTCCAGCTATCGTTTCGTGGATGATACAGCGGAACGATCTCCACTGTCTCCGGATCAATTGAAGCGATATCGTTTCCCTTAAAGCGGTTGCAAACAGCACAACAAAGCGCAAGGTTGTCTTCTCTTGTTTCACCGCCATGCTTGAACGCAATTACGTGGTCGATTTCGTGAACGGCCAATGTGAATCGCTCGGAAATACCGCAATATTCGCAGCGCCCGCCAGCACGTGCTCACACAAGCGCACGCAGCCTTGGATCAATGTCAGGCATTGCCCGCGGCAGTTGAAAGCTTCCTATGGGCAGCCGCCTTCGCCATCCGAACTAAGTGCTCGAGATATTCATATCTCTCCCACTCTTCCTCATCCTGAGGGGTTAGGCCACCATTGCGGCTCTTCTCAATCATCTGGGACACTCGCGCCGCAAGATTGGCAGATGGGCGAAGATTCAGGATCTCTTCAGGCGAAGGTAATCCCGCAAGCAGTTCCAGCACGTCGGCCGCGCCATCGAAGCCTGTTTGACCGCCTGCATTCAGTTCGCGCAGGCCGAGTTCAAGGATTCGCGGAAGCTCATCCCGATGAGTGCGGAGTTCCGATGCCAGATCGTCAGGCAAGCTGATAGTGATTGATGCCATCTAAGCAAAGTATAACAGTTCAATGTTCTACTTCCGCTTGTAAGTATACGTCCCAAAATCAAAATCATACTCCGTAACCACCGGAGCCGTTTTCGCACTCAACTTCGGCGCAAACGCCGCCAACTCCCGCTTCACCCCCGCCAACCGCGCATTCCCCGCCAAGTTGGTAAACTCATTCACATCCGCCACGCGGTCATACAACTCCTCGGTCCCATCGCTGTAAAGGATGTACCGCCACTTCTCGCTCACCACCGCATGGTTCCCCGCCAGGTAAGTCGAAACCGCCGGATCGCGTTTGGCCTTGGAATCCTTCAACAGCGGCACCAGGCTCTTCCCATCATTCCGGGAATTAGCCGGCAGCCCGCACATTTCCAACAATGTCGGATACAAATCCACCAGACTCACCGGCTGCCGGCGCGTCACCCCGGCCTGCTTCGTCCCCGGCCCGGCCATGATCAGCGGCACATGCGTCGACCGCTGCCACAACGTCGATTTATGCACATGCTGCTTTTCGCCCAGATGCCACCCATTATCCGACCAGAAAACAATCACCGTATTCTTCGCATAGGCGCTCTTCTCCAGCGCGTCCAACACCTCGCCGACCAGCGTATCGGCAAACGAGATCGCCGCCAGATACGCATGGACAAACTCGCGATACTTGCCCTCTTTCTGAATCCGGTCCAACTCCCCGCGCCGCGCCGCGGCAAACTGCTTGCCGATCGGCGGCACGTCGTCCAGATCGTCCTCGCGCACTTCCGGCATCTTCAACCCCGCATCCGGATACATGTCCCAGAACCGCTTCGGCGAAAACATTGGGATATGCGGATGCCACATCCCCACCGCCAGAAAGAACGGCCTCTCATGCTTGCGTTTCAGAAACTCCGCCGCAAACGCCACCGCCTTCTGGTCGCCGTACTGATCCTCCGGCTGCTCCAGCACGCCCCAATCGAACTCGCCCGCAAACTCCTTCAGGCCGTTGAACGGATGCCCCTTCGGCGCCGGCACCCGCTTATTCCACGGATACCAGTCCGCGCGCCGGTACCACGGGTCATCGAACTGCTGTAGTTGAAACTCGTTCCACTGGTCCGGAGGATTGAACCCCGCGACATGATGCAGCACCTTGCCCGCGCCTGCCACGTGGTAGCCGTTCTTTTTGAAATATGCCGGAATCGTGTCTACGCCAGGTAGCGCCGGCCGCCAGTATTGGTCGTTATGATAGATGCCGCTGGTCGAAGGCCGCAACCCAGTGAACAGGGCCGTCCGCGACGGATTGCACACCGGTGCCGCGCAGTGCGCATCGGCAAAAAGCACGCCGCGCTTGGCGAGCCGGTCGATATTTGGAGTTTTGACGCCAGGATACCCGCGCAGGCACCCCACCCAGTCGTTCATGTCGTCCACCGACACAAACAACACATTTGGCCGTGTATCGCGCCCCATCGCGCCTGCGGTTGTCAAAGAGGCTGCCAGCGCCCCGCCTAAAAAGTCTCTCCGTGTCATGCACATATCCTATCGAACAATCGATTCCGATACATCCACGCGTCACATTCCCCTTGCCATTGCAATAAAAAAATGCTATTTTTTGTTGCAGAGAACAGTTCACGAACATGCTTCAAGCAATTGATTTACAAGTAGCATATCGTATTTATGGTAACAGGAGGGGTTACGCCTTTTCCACCGCTGATTTCTCAACCCTCGCCGTCCGCTCCACCATCGCATCCATTCTTCACCGTCTCGAAAAAAAGGGTAAGATTCGCTCCGTTATCCGCGGCGTCTACGATTTCCCCAAGTTCAGCAAACTGCTCAATCAGGAACTCAGCCCCGACATCGATCAGGTCGCCCGCGCCATGGCACGCAAATTCGGTTGGCGCATCCAACCGGGCGGCGCGATGGCAGCCAACCTCCTCGGCCTCTCAACGCAAGTGCCGGCCCGCGTCATTTATACCTCCGACGGCCCGGACCGGACTTACAGAATCGGCAAGCGCACGCTTGTATTCAAGCACACCGCATTAAAAGAAGCCGGCTTCAAACTCAAGGAAAGCGGCCTCATCGTCCAGTCCCTGAAATTCCTGGGGCAAAAGAACATCACGCCGGAGGTAATAGCGAAACTCCGCCGCACCTATTCGCCAGTTCTGCGGGCAAAAGTCCTCAAAGACACCCGCACCGCCACCGGTTGGGTTTACGCCATCATTCAACAAATAGCCGCGGAGGAGCCCAGTTGAAAAGATAGCTAGACTCCCCGCCGCCCAGCGCGAAGAGCTCTTTCAGGAAGTCTCCGCCCTGCGCGCCATGCACCCGGCGGTAGTCGAAAAGGATTTCTGGGTCTGCTTCGTTTTGGCCAAGCTTTTCAGTGACGCCTATTTGAAGGACCGCATTGTATTCAAAGGTGGCACCAGCCTCTCCAAGGTTCACGGCATCATCGAGCGCTTTTCCGAGGACATCGACCTCGTGCTTGACTGGCGCGTACTCGGTTACGAAGCCCAGTTAAAAGACGCCTACCCCACTTTCAAATCTAAAACCCAACAGGACAAATTCAACAAAGCCGTCAATGCCAAAGCCGCCGAATTTATTGGCGGTGAACTTCTTGCCCATCTCACAAACCTGCTGGCCGGCTGCAATGTCCTCTGCACCCTCAATCAAGACGACCCGCACATCATCGCCGTCCTCTACCCTGCCGCCTTCTCCCAAGACTATCTGCGCCCGGAAATCTGGCTCGAGATTGGCCCCCTCGCATCCTTCGTACCTTCGGCAATCCGCCCTATCCGCCCCTACTCCGCGGAATCCTTCCCCCACCTGTTCACCAATCCAACCTGCGACGTTGTTGCAATCGACGCTGAACGCACCTTCTGGGAGAAAGCCACCATCCTCCACCAGCAGGCGCACCGCGTTTCGGTGCTTCCGCGAGGCTATGCCCGCCACTACTACGACATGTACAAGCTTGCACACAGCCCGGTAAAGTCATCCGCGCTGAGCAACCTGAAACTCCTTGCAGACGTGGTCACTTTCAAGCAATGTTTCTATCCTTCCGGACCAGCGAATTATCACCTTGCCAAGCCAGGCACCTTGCGTCTCGTTCCTAAGCCGGAACAACTCGCTGAACTAAAAAAGGACTACCGGCAAATGACCGTCATGATCTTCGGCGAAATCCCCGAGTTTGACGGGATTATCGCCACCTTGACCGCGCTCGAAGCGGAAGCCAACGCCCTTACTTGAACATCTGGGCATTGCCTGCAGGAAACAACACCGCAGGGGGGGCAAATTTCTACACTCTTGATTGCCCAGATCCGACAATGGATGCCAAAATCAACGGGATTTTCGATGACAGCACATTCATCCCGGAAGGAGCAGTTGAACTCCTCTGGAAAAGCTATCTTAATCATTTGGCATCGGTTGCATGCAACTTGCTCATCACCCGCTGGGTGACTCGCATTGCGGGCAGTCTCACTTGGGGCAAACCAGATCCGACAACTGGTGCCAAAATCAAGGGGATTTGGTATGACAGCACATTCATCGGCAACCCTGTAAGAATTTTCAACACGAGGATTTCCAGGTTGGAAGCGCAACTCTCAGCATCCTCAAAGCGGATGTAAACACACTTCCCTGAGAGAATTCACCCAACCACCAACCCCATCCCGCCGATAACAAGACAAAACACTCCCGTTTTACGCACTTATATCACTCCCACCCATTTGGCCCCTATATTGCACGTATTTTCGCGGAATATTAACTTTGTAACGCGCGGGAGCGTAGTGAAAATGCATAATCAAATCATAAAACTTAAATCCAACAAAGGAAGGTCATCCATCGGACTCCTCCTCACGCTGGCGACCCTGTTTGGCGCCGCCGCCCTTGTCAGTGCCCCCAAATCCCCCTTCACGAAACGGGTGAAGGCATACTACCTGAGCGAAAAAGACGCTCAATATATCCGCCCCGGTCTGGTGATCAAGGTCCTTACTGCCAGCATCGCCGCCGATGGCACCGTTACTACGCGTGTGCGCTTCGAAGACCCGAAGGGCGTGCCGCTCGACCGCCTTGGCATTGATACGCCCGGCGCTATTTCCGCCAGCGTCATTGCCGCTTACATTCCCAAGGGCCAATCGCAATACACGGCCTACACAACCCGTATCCAGACCAGTCCTATCACCAACAAATCAGCCACGCAGGCCGGCACCGATTCGGGCGGCGTGTGGACCAAAGTCGCCGACGGCGAATACACGTATGCGCTTAAGACCACGGTCCCGGCGAGCTACGAAAAGGGTTCCACCCACTCGATCGGCGTCTATGGCAACCGTAATCTGACGGAATTCGATCTTGGCATCTACCTTTCTGACAACGTCTTTTCCTGGGTGCCCGATGCCTCTACTCCGCCCGTGACCCGCGATGTTATCAAGACCTCCAGTTGCCAGCGCTGCCACGTAGATAGCTTCGCTTTCCACGGCACCACCGGTCGCAGCAGCATGCAGGTATGCGTCCTCTGCCACACCCCGCAGACCACCGACCCCGACACAGGCAACTCTGTCGATCTGCCTGTGATGATCCACAAGATCCACATGGGTGCCGACCTGCCCAGTGTAAAAGCAGGTAAGCCTTATCAGATCATCGGCAACGCCCAGTCCTTAAATGACTTTTCAACCGTAGGTTTCCCCACCGATAAGGGCAACTGCACGGTTTGCCACGAACAGACCACCAAAGCCGCGCAGGCTACCAACTATCAGTCCAAGCCGACTCGCGCCGCATGCGGAGCCTGCCATGACAACGTCAATTTCGTCACCGGCGAGAACCATGCCACCCTGCCCCAGCCGGATGACAGCAAGTGCACCACCTGCCACGTCCCCTCATCAGGCACGGAATTCGACATCTCGATTGCCGGCGCCCACACACTGCCATACAATTCCAAGGCCCTGACCGGTTTTGATTGGGCCATCACCGCAGTAGACAACGCCCTACCTGGACAATCGCCCACGGTTACGTTCACGCTGAAAGACAGCAAGGGCAATCCGCTCGCCCCCACCGATTTTGGCCGTATCTTCGGCGTTCTTGGCGGTCCAACCGCTGATTACGTTACCAAGTGGGCCGGCACAACCACCAACGGCTACATCACGGAAGACCTTTCCAAGTCCACCGGTAGCAACGGTATCTATACTTACACCTACACAGGCAAGCTGCCGGCCGATGCGAAGGGCACCTTCTCCATCAGCCTCGACGGCCGCCGCGTTGAGACAATCTACAAAGGCACCAAGACGGAAAAGAGCGTCCAATACGGTCCCAAGAAAAATGCAATCTTTTACTTCTCGGTCGATGGCTCCAAGCCGGCTCCACGGCGTGCCGTCGTGGCGATGAACAAATGCCAGCAATGCCACGTCAGTCTCCGCCTGCACGGCGAAAATCGCGTCGATACCGTCGAGCATTGCGTGGTCTGCCACAACCCCACCGAAAACGATGGCGTATACCGGCCCAAGACCGAGGGTGCAGTGGCCTCTGTCAGCTTCCAACAGATGATCCACAACATCCACGGCGGCGAAGAGATCAAGAACACCTATAAGACCGAGGACTATATCATCTACGGTTTCGGCGGCTCAAAGAACAGCTTCAGCGAAGTGCGCTTCCCAGGCCGTCTTGCATCCTGCGATATGTGCCACGTCAACAATTCGCAAAACCTGCCGCTGCCGGCAACCAATGCTCAGGTACAGAATCCGCGGGGTTACTTCGCCACCGCAGGACCCGCTACCGCAGCTTGCTTGTCGTGCCACCGCAGTAAAGCGGCCGCCGCCCATGCCCAGACCATGACATCTACCGCTCTGGGTGAAAGCTGCGACGCCTGCCACGGACCTAATTCCGAATACTCGGTCAGCAAGGTTCACGCAGTCAAATAAGTTACAGCCCGCAAACAATCAGCGCCCCCGGTTCGTCTCCTCGGCCGGGGGCTTTTTTCGCCTGAAAATCGTGATAGCGTGATCGCCATGGGTAGATACTTTCCAAACATCCAGCCGCTCATGCTTGATGCGGAAAATGCGGAATCCGAAATCCATGCCGGCGAAGTTGAATTCTCCCACGCCCTCTCCCGCCTCGCCGCCTTGGACGTCTACGATGAGACCAAGGCACTCTTCCAACGATACATAAACGGCGAACTGACCGTGCACGAACTCAGCGCCGCCATTGACTCCTACCTGATGTCCAAACACTAATCAAGGATCTTTGAATGGGTGAATGACACGGGCATTCAGGGATCAACGCTCAGTCGAGGCACGGATTTACAATCTGGAGCCCGCGCATCCGCGAAAAATCCCGGTCCGCGGACCATAATTCATGCACGCCATTCACCAGGCAAATCGAGTGGATCCGCGCTTCATGCACCTGCGCTCCGCTCAGCTTCCCGTCCAGAAATGTCCTGCGCAGTTCTTTCCAATATCCGCCCGCCTCATGCAGCAAATGCAAGCTGGGCGATTCCATCCAGATCTCAACCTGCTCAATTGCCGCTGCCGGCGGAGTTGGCGGCTTGAAGATCTTCGGATTTGTAACTACGGAAAGGAATTCGTGGACGCAGGGCCAGGGTATTCCCCAATTCGCGGACCCTTCGGCCAACCTTCGTAGTGCCAATGCGGTGGTGGAGTGATTCTGGGATTCCTGCCGGCGAGCGTAGACCAAAATGTTCGTGTCGACTGCAATCATGGACGTATGGAGCCGCCATCGTCCTCGTAAGCGAGTGCGGCAAGGTCACTCCACTTCACCCCATCCTGAAGGCCATCTCCGCCTTTGAAGCTCCCGTCGCGCAGACGAAGTGGTTTCGACGCGATTTGCGTTCTTGCCGCGACAACAGACCGCAATCCTTCCTCAATAAGCACTCGAAAGCTGACGCCCTCTTTCGATGCCAAGGCTTTGGCCTGATGGAACAGCGGCTCTGCGATTTCCACTGTGGTTTTTATACTCCCATATTGCCATATTTAATTTATGGGCATATGGGTACTGACTCAGAAAAAAACATTGAACCCACTACTCTGTATTGCCGTATACTAGGCATGGTGGAGTACCAAGACGAAGGAAAAGAACGCCGCATCACCCAGCTACGCAAGGGCATCCTCGAACTTGCCGTGATGGGCGTGCTCTATCACGGCCGTCACTACGGCTACTCGCTCGTCCGCGTACTCACGGAATCAGGCTCTATCTCATTGAAAGAAGGCACTGTTTACCCAATCCTCGCCCGCCTGGACCGCGACGGTCTAGTGCGCGCCGAATGGATGCAGTCCGATCAGGGCCCACCGCGCAAATACTACGAGCTGACCGCCGCAGGCCGCCAGCTATTTGACGAACTCAACCAGGAATTCCAGCTCCTGGTCGGGCTAGTCCAACAAAACTGGAGCACATCCGCGCCGAAGGAAGTGCTGAAACCAATGCTCATCGCAGGAAAAGGCTGACAAAAATGGAAAACTATCCCGAAGCAGTTCAGAAAATCGCCACCGACTACCTGGAGCGCGTAACCGCCCGCCTCCGCACTGTCCCAACGCAGGAGCGCGAAGAGTTCCTGCGTGAACTCCGCTCCCACATCTTTGAAGCCTACAGTGAAAATGCAACTCCCGACGAAGTGGCCCGCATGTTGACCGTCCTGCGCAACATCGGTGAACCCGCTGATGTAGTCGCCGACCGTCTCCCCGCGGCCATGTTCAGCTCCGGCGCCAGGCACAAAGTCCCGCTCCACATCATCGCCGGACTTCTGCTCGCCATCTTCGGACTGCCCCTCGGTTTTGGCGGAGCCAGCGTCATCCTTGGCCTGCTCTTCGCCCTCACCGGAGCCACGGCCGCCTTCTTCGCCGCCACAGGAGCGGTCCTCTTTGCCGGCTCGGTCTTTCTCTTGCTCGGCTTCTCGCGCTACAGCATGCCGGCTTTCTTTGACCGTCTGCTTGAAATGGGCGTGATCCGACTGGAGGGCCCGTTCCAAATACTCACCGATCTCCCGGCGCCCGACCAGGGCTTCTTTTTCATGATCGTCGCTGGCATCCTGATAACTGCTGGACTGGCCATGTTCTGGGTCGGACAGCGCATGATCCGCGGCCTGCGCTTTCTCTTTGGCGTGGTCCTCGAAGGAGCCCGCAGCCTCGCCCTAGCCATCCGCCGCAAGGCTCGCGATGCGCGCGAACACGGCGTACTCTGGGGCGGCTCTGTGAGCGCCTCTAAACAACAGTCCGCGCCTATGTAGGACGGACCCGGCAGGAATGCAGATAGCGAGTGTGTGTCCGGAAAACCGCTGCCACGCGGTCGTGGCCCGGCGAGAAGATGCCTATTGCTGACCGAGATCGTAAGGTCACGGTTTGCCCACGGGCCGGGCACCGCCGGCCAACATGGGTATTTGTTGCACTTCGCGAAAAGGTAAGCGAAATTGAAATACCAGCTAGTGGTTCACAACCTCGTCGCGTTCCACCTTACCGTCGCGAACGAACACTGCGCGATGAGCATGCATGGCGATATCATGCTCGTGCGTAACCACAATGATGGTGTTGCCTTGCTGATACAACCGTTCGAACAGCGCCATGATTTCATTGCCGGTTGCGGTGTCGAGGTTTCCTGTCGGCTCATCGGCCAACAGAATGGAAGGATTGTTCACCAGCGCGCGGGCAATGGCCACACGTTGACGCTGACCGCCCGATAGTTCGTTCGGCTTGTGATACATACGCCGTTCCAGATCCACCTGCTGCAACGCCTTGCGAGCCATTTCCGTGCGCGCTTCGGCGGTGATGCCCGCATAGATCAGAGGCAATTCCACATTATGCAGCGAACTGGCGCGAGGTAACAGGTTGAAGGTCTGAAAAACGAAGCCAATCTCTTTGTTGCGGATGCGGGCCAGCTCGTCGTCGTTCATCGAACTGACCAGGCGGCCATTGATGTAGTAGTCGCCCTTGGAAGGTGTGTCCAGGCATCCGATCAGGTTCATCAGGGTCGATTTTCCAGATCCTGATGGTCCCATGATGGCAACGTATTCACCCCGCTTGATCTCCAGGTCGATGCCGGAGACGGCGTTGATGGTTTGATCGCCCATGACGTAGGTCTTCCAAAGATCATAAGTGCGAATGACGATCCCATCGCGTTTAAGCTGATCGCCCTTCTCGGTCGCTGACATGACTGCTGCTTGTGACATGTTTAAAGTTGTCCAGACTTACCTATGATTCTGCCTTGACGGGGGCCTTGTTGTCCACTTTTACTTTTGCGTCGTTGCGGAGCGTACGTATCACCTTGTAGCTGCCGGTGATGATTTCCTGTCCTTCGTCGAGTCCGCCTACAACTTCAATGTCCGTCGTACCCGTGATTCCGGTTTCCACCTTCTTAAACGTAGCCTTTTCGCCGGAGATCACAAACACACCCTGAATCTCTTCCTTCCGCGCCTTCGCCGTGGCCGGATCCGGATTCGTGGCTGCGTTTACTGCGGCGCCTTCCTTGGGCTGCGCTTCCAGGTCGCCCTTTTGGCGGACCGTCAACGCTTGAATCGGAATGGTCAGAGACTTTGTGCGGTTCGCGGTAGTGATTTTCGCGGTGCATGAAAGTCCGGGGCGAATCTCGTCCGGAGGATTGTCCAGCGCTACAACCACTTTGAAGTCTTTGGCTTCCTGGCTGGAGATGGCCGATTGCGAGGCGGCCAGGCCGGTGGAGCGCAGGATGGCGGTGTTGCCTATCTCGGTGACATGCCCCTTAAACGTCTTGCCGGGGATGGCGTCGATCGTGATGTCGGCGGCCTGTCCGAGTTTCACATTGACGATGTCGGTCTCGTCCACCTTCACTTCGGCGGTGATCAGCGACATGTCGGCGATGGTCATGATCAGGCTCGATGACGAGTTCTGGATGCCAGGGACGACGGTTTCGCCAACGCGGACTGGCAGGTTGGTGACCACACCATCGATTGGCGAGACGGCGTTGGTGCGGTCGAGCACGTCCTGTGTGCGGCGTAAGTTTGCCTGCGACAACGTGATACGCTTCTGTGCCGACATCAGCTGCGAATACAATTGGGCGCGCTGGGCTTTGGCCTGTGCCAGACGGGCCTGTGATTCCAGCACCGCCGCTTCGAATCCTTCATAATCGCTCTTGCGTTGATCGTAATCCTGCTGAGCGATCAATTTATCGGCCAGCATCTTCTTTGCCCGTTCATAGAACAGCCGGGAACGTTCCTGGTCGGCTTTGGTTCTTTGAATGGTTGCTTCCGCCGTTTTGATGTTTTCGTCGGAGGCTCGCAGGCCGGCTTCGGCCGCGGCGGAATCCGCCTCGGAAGAGCTGACCGAGGCGCGCATTGCCTGCACGTCCGCCTCGGGCTGTACCGATTCCAGCTTCGCCAGCATCTGGCCACGGCGTACCCGCTGGCCTTCGGCCACCAGGATTTCCGTAATCCGCGAAGCGGAATTCGTATTGCAGCCTATGTTGATGTAATTTTTAGGCTTAACTTCACCGGACGCGGTTACCAATGAGAGCAGATCCTGACGGGCAACCTTGCCGGTCTGGACCGTAACAATGCCTTTTTGATTGTATTTATAATTGGCGTACACGCCGCCTGAGATCGCAAGCACAACAAGAATAGCGACAGCTATTTTCCACTTTTTCACCGGGGGACTCCTAAGGAAGCAGACGAAGATGTTACAAGGTTTGTTCCCATTCTTTATGCTAACACCTTCGCAAAACTCGAGAGCGGTCAAACACCCTAGTACTTCCTTATTGAGTAGGCGAGTCCAGCTGATATTGAAAATAAAATGCCTTAAGTAGAGCAACATTGTGGAAAACCGTGGGTTAGTTGCCATAGAATGGAGAAACCGAGTAACGGGAACCGAGACTATCATGAATAAAATCAAGCTCTTGCTCGCGACAGGGTGTTTCGTCACCGCATTGCAACCGCTCCACGCGCAGAGCGCATCGGAGCAGCTCCCCTCAGATCACGCCGACTGCGCCTTCTTCGGGCCGGACCGGGCGAAGTATCTGAACAACCAAAAAACAAGGGCTTCCCTGTCGGATCTGACAGAGAACGTTACCAATCGCTTAGGTGGCGGATTTTCGCGTGTGCATGCGGATTTTGTTCCCACCGGCACCCGCACCAGCGACACCCGCGAGTTGAGCCAGATGGGCACAATTGACCGCAACATCTATGGTGTGTTGCAAGCCAAGGGCGTGGCTCCCGCCGGCAAGAGCACGGATTGGGAGTTTGTCCGCCGGGTCACTATTGATTTGACCGGCCGTATTCCTACCCCGGCGGCGGTGCTGGCGTTCGTGAACGACAAATCGCCCACGAAACGGGCAGCTTTGATTGACCAGTTGTTGAACACCAATGAGTGGGTCGACAAATGGACGATGTACTTCGGTGACAAATTTGGAGTTGTGCGGCAGGACAATGCCACCAGTACGGTGCTCTACAACAATGGCCGGCAGGCGTTTTACAACTACATTTACGACTCGCTGAAGAACAACAAGCCGTACAGCAAGATTGCGAGCGAGATCATCGCGGCAGAAGGGACCAACGGTTGGGAACAGGGTGAATTGAACTGGACGGTGCGTGCACGCATTCCGAACGGCCCGAATCAGGACACCTACGACCAGCTGGCGACGAATGTTGCCACCACGTTCCTCGGCATCTCGTTCATGAACTGCGTGGAATGCCACACGGGCCGTGGACACACCGATTCAATGTCGCTTTGGGCAACCAGTTTCACCCGGTCCCAGGCGTGGGGGCTTTCCGCTTTCTTTGCCAAGAGCAACACACGGTTGGTGCGGCCGGATCCCACGGTCAATAATAGTCCTTATTATTGGCAGGTTTATAGCGATTACCGCGCGGCGGTTGCGGACTATCCTTTGAACACGACTACCGGCAACCGCCCAGCCCGTCAGCCGATCGGCACGCAACGCAACGTGGCCCCAGTCTATCCGTTCAGCGGACGCGGCCCCAAGCCCGGTGACAACTACCGCAACTTCCTGGCTGCCGAGGTCACCGGCGACTTCCAGTTCGCCCGTGCAACTGTGAATTACATGTGGAAAGAGTTTTTCTCGAAGGGTATAGTGGAGCCGGTGGATCAATTCGATATCCTCCGCCTCGATCCCGATAACCCGCCGCCAGATCCGTGGACGCTGCAGCCGACCAACCCTCTGCTGTTGAAACAGCTGTCTCAGGATTTTATCGACAGCGGTTATGATCTGAAAGCGCTGATGCGCCAGATTACGAACTCGGACGCTTACCAGATGTCCAGCACCTACCCCGGCCAGTGGGATCTTTCCTATGAAGCGCTGAACGCGCGCAAGTTCGTTCGCCGGCTCTGGGCGGAAGAGATCCACGATTCCATGACCGTTGCCAGCAACGTGGTGCCGACATATAGCATCACCGTTGACGACACCAAGCTGGTGCCTAATATCCTCATCAATTGGGCCATGCAGATTCCGTCTCCGGCCAGTGGCGAGCCCACGGCGGTGGTGAACTTTCTGGATGCCTTCCTGCGCGGAAACCGCCAGGACCAGCCACGCAGACCGGACGGCAGCGACCTGCAGAGCCTGTACCTGATGAATGACAGCTTCGTTCTGAACCGCACGCGCGTTTCGGGTAGTGGTGCCAACGTAAGTTTGCTTGGCAGGAGCCTGGCGATCGCTGACGATTCGAAGATGATTGACAACCTCTATATTAATGTTCTGTCGCGATACCCGACAGATGCTGAGCGCGCCACCGCGTTGGCTTCGATGAAGGCAAATTCCAGCCGTCTGGTGAGTGGTGAAAACCTGCTGTGGTCGCTGTACAACAAAGTCGATTTCTTCTTCAACTACTAGGAGGCCCAAAATGAACGAAAAGAATAGCAAATTAGCAGCTACTTATCCGTCACATCACATTCCGTTCTATGCGCGGCCTCACGTCAGCCGTCGTAATTTCTTCAACCTTGCCGCTGGAGTCACAGGCGGCATGCTTGCCAGTACGCAGCTGAATGCTCAGGTGGTGAAAGCTCCTGCTGCATCGCTGAAGAATACCGCGAAAAACGTGGTTTTCATTCTGCTTACCGGTGCTCCGAGCCACACAGACACGTTCGATTTGAAGTTCATAGACGGCACCTCACCAAAGACGTTCAACCCCACGATGATCAATGGGATGAACTGGAACATGGGCGCTTTCCCGAAGCTGGGCGCCGCTGTGAGCAGCAAGGACCTGACTGTTCTGCGCAGTGTGCGTTCGTGGAATCTTCAGCACACGCTGGGACAGATGTGGGTTCAGATCGGACGAAACCCGGGTGCCGTGTTGGGCGACGTAGCGCCCAATATCGGCAGCATGATCGCCATTGAGAAGATCGGCGAACGGACGAAGAGCCAGGTTTTCCCGGGCTTCCTTTCGCTGAACAATACGCAAGTAATCGGCGCTGGATTCCTGCCTACTTCCTATGAGCCGTTCAAGACGGTTCCTACCGCAACAGGCCTGCCAAACACAACGCACGCCGATGGTGCTACCCGGCTGGACCAGAAGTTCAATCTGATGAGCGCTTTGGATAGCCGGCTGCGCGTCGACTCTCCTTACGGCGACGGTCCTGGCGATTATGCCGATTTTTATTCGGCGGCGCGCGGCTTGATGTACAACCCGGTTGTAAATAAGGCTTTCAGCTATTCGCCGGCAGACAACCTCCGCTATGGTAACACCAGCTTTGGAGCTTCTTTGTTAACGGCCAAGCAGGTTCTGGAAGCCAACCAGGGCACACGCTTCATTCAAGTGACTCTTGGCGGTTGGGACATGCACACCAACATTTACGGTCCTGCCGGCACCAATATCTTTACAATTGGCAAGCAGTTAGACGATGGCCTTAGCGAATTCATCAAGGATCTGAAGGCCAATGGCCAGTTTGACCAGACGCTGATTGTTGCCATGGGCGAGTTCGGACGTACCGTTGGCGCAATCACTGCCGCAGGCGGGCGCGATCACTTCCTGCAGCAGTTCGCCCTGGTAGCTGGCGGCGGCACAAAAGGCGGCCGGGCCATTGGTACGACCGATGCTCGCGGAGGCGCAACGGACGATCCGGGCTGGTCTGAACAGCGCGACATCCGCCCTGAAGACATCGAAGCGACCATCTATTCGGCAGTCGGGGTCAACTACCTTAGTATCCGCTACGACGATCCGTTCAAGCGCGGGTTTGAGTACGTTCCTGGAGCCAACGACGGCGTTTACAAGCCGATCAACGAACTCTGGAGTTAGAGGCCGATTATTGTTTGCAAACATACCGCGGACTCGTTCATGCAGTTGTGATGAACGGCTCCGCGGTTTGTGCTTTAATCAAGGTATATCGAATGACCAAAGTTCAGCTTACTTACAAACTTCTTCGCCCGGTGGATGAAACGATGATGAAGCGCATCTCCGACGCGCACGGGCAATACGGATTCCAACGCATTACTCTGTCGCCATCGCTTTCTGAGATTTTTGTGGAATACGATGCCACACGTCTTTCGCCTGATAAAGTGGAAGCCGCACTGCGCCAGGCCGGGATTCCCGCCCAGCAGGCGTAGGACAGATTGGCAATCGAATGCCACTCGTTTTTCGTGGTGAGGAATTCAGTGTTTTATCCGTGTCCATCCGAGTGGATCCGTGGCTAAATTTCTTGTGCATTACTACCGGGAGACACTTCAAGACAAATTGGCCACGGATCCACTCGGATGGACACGGATAAAAACATGGATTCTTAGGATAATCCCATAAGCCAGCGCATAACCCGAGAAGGAGCAGTTGAACGCATCTGGAAAAGCTATCTCCAAAATTTAGCATCGGTTGCATACAACGTGGTCGTCACCTGCCGGGTGACTCGCATTGCGGGCGGTATCTCGTG
>CAIRSA010000430.1 GCA_903881085.1 uncultured Acidobacteriia bacterium | reverse complement strand
GTGGTGAACCAGACTCTGCAAACTGGGGACGGACATGAATTTCCGGCGTTTTTGCCGGAATTTCGCTGTCCGTCCCCTGTTTGCCCCGGCCAGACACCCCAAAATACTAACTCACCCATTGGGTGACTATTCGGATTGCCGCAATACAGAAACTCAACTGCTCTTTTCAAGGTTGATCAGCCGTTGGCACGCCGCCTCAAAGATCAAGCGTTGTGCTTCGCTCACCACCCCGGCTGTCGCCATAGCAACGTGCGCTTCGTGGACAAGGTCCAGGTCCTCGCCGATTGGCGGAATGACCTCCCCACTGGCGATGCGCCCGTAGAATCGCGTCTCCATCACCGTCCGCGTTCCCAAAATTCCAATCCTGTTCAGCCCGCGTTCGCCGATTGCCCGGCGCACTTCGTCGATCATATCGACAACGGGAAGCGCCGACACCGCCTTGAACTCCTCAATGCAAAAATGCCCGGCAATGGAAGTGACAACGACGCATTCAGCACCTGCTGAGACAAGCCGCTGCGTCAGGCGCGAGTAGATGGCAACTTGCGCTACAGTGTTATTGGCCGCGAGATTCCTGACAAGCGTGGGCGTGTCCGCATGGGCGATCGTCAACTCCAATGGGGCCTTTTGAGCCGCGAAGGTTGCAATCAGACGCCGGAAATAATAGTCGGTGGCTGCGGGACCAATGCCGCCAATCAGGCCAATGTGCATATTTTCGATACTACATTACCCGGCAACAATGTTGTTCTTAAGAATCCCGATCCCTTGGATATCAACTTCCACAACGTCTCCAGGGTTCATCTTCTTGGTGCTGCCCGGTGTCCCAGTGTAGATTACGTCGCCCGGGGTCAGCGTAACGTATTGGCTGATGTAGCTGACAATCTGGTGGCAATCGAACAGTAGATCGGACGTCACCTGCTTCTGGACCACTTGTCCATTCAGTCGCGTCTGCAGCAGCAGATTGCCATAATCAAGCCCGGTGACAATAAACGGCCCGAGAGGCCCGAATGTGTCGGCTCCTTTCGCGCGCCACCACTGCAGATCTTTCTGCGGCCCATTCTGCCAATCGCGCTCGCTCACGTCATTGCCACAGGTGACGCCGAAGATGACTCCGGGCGCTTGCTGTGCCGATATCCGGCTGGCCGTCTTTCCGATTACAACCACCAGTTCCCCTTCGTAGTGCAGGTTCTTGGCGTCCTTGGGAATGACGATCGGTGCATCGGGGTGTTGCAGGCAGGTGATCGGTTTATAAAATATCTCCGGGCTGGATGGCGGAGTGCGGGCGCCGAGATGGCTCTTATAGTTCAACCCCACCGCCAATATTTTTGGAGGAACGCAGGGGTAAAGCAACTTCACCTCGCTAAGCTTATGCTTTTTTCCGGTTGCCTTGGGATTTGAGAAAAGGGTCCCACTTAGTTCTGAAACCGAGTCCGCATCCAGTATTCCATAGGCAGTGGCCGCGCCCTTCTGAAAGCGCACATATCTCACTGATTTCGGTTGTGCAGCCATTTGCGATGCAGTTGCTGTTGCCGCCGCTCCAAGAAAAACTCTTCGTTTCATATTTGCTCTCCGCAGACAGCCAGATTATCAGAAATGGAATGGCTCAGTAATTCCGAATCAATCCCAGGCGCCAGCGAAGATCAGGATAATTGCCTTTGTGTTCTGCCGCGGGCATGCCCTGAATCAGAAACTGCATATTGACGAGGTCAGCTTCCAAGCGCTCGTCATAGCCCGTGCGCAGGAGTTCGCCGTGCGAGATATCGCGCGACCACTCGCTGTTCATGCTGCTCGCGAAATCTCCGTCTATCAGAGACCACGGTCCACCCAGGTCAGGCGCCGAGGCCAGACCGTACTGCCGCCAGCCGCCTTCGCGTGAAGTTTCAAACAGCATGG
The DNA here is from genome assembly GCA_903881085.1 of uncultured Acidobacteriia bacterium. Taxonomy (GTDB): domain Bacteria; phylum Acidobacteriota; class Terriglobia; order Bryobacterales; family Bryobacteraceae; genus CAIRSA01. The sequence goes on along the minus strand of CAIRSA010000430.1, from coordinate 11,901 downwards.
CGAACTTTGCATTCGGCCGCGGCGATTTCGCAAGGTAAATGTGGACCGCCTCATGAACGCCGCTGAATACTTTCCTTGGCTCGCCAAACCCTTGCGGAAAGGCCGCCAGCGTTGTCGTCATGGCATACACATCGCGATGGTCCCGCGTGTAGAAGAGCCATGCTGTTGTGCCGTCGCAGATCACCCAGAAATCAATCCACTTTGCCTTCTCATCTTTCACTGCCAATGGCTTCGGCGCACTCCAACTTTCCGGCTTCTCGATTGTTTTGGTGTGGGAATAAACCGGTTGGTAGTTGGAGCCGGTGGTCTGGTAGATGAGGAACCATTCCTGCTTCGGCCGGAAGAAAAATGCCTGTGGCGCTGCAAAAACAGGTTCGCCTCCGCTCAGCTGAGGCAACGGAAATCTATGTGCCTGGTTCAGGTCTTTCCACTCCGGCGCTGCCACATAACCGATCGAATACTTGTTCAACCCGCGCGCCGTATAAAACAGATGCCACTTGTCTTGGAACCGCACGATGCTTGGGTCTTTCACTGCCGTCTCATCGAACGTGTCCGCTTTTCCAGACTCAAGCACAGGCATTACGAATTTCCATTGCGGCCCGGCTGCGATCGCGGAAATGATCAGCAAGGCCGACAGAAAGTGAAGAAGCTTCATCAAGTCAGATTGTATAACGGCGTCCCTACCCGTCGACCATCACCCGCAATTGCTCTGTCAGCTCTTTCAGCGTATTTGACCGGCTGCTCAATTCCTGTCCCACTGCGGCATTCTGCTCCGCATTCGCCGCATTCTTCTGCGTCACCTGCTCCATCTGCGACAATGCCTTGGCTACTTCCTTCGTACCCAGTGCCTGCTCCTGGCTCGCCTTGTACACTCCTTGTACCAGATCCTTGATGGCGTTGGCTTCAATGCTGATGGTTCGAATCGCTTCTGCCACATGGTCGACCTTCGTTCGGCCATGCTTCGCATTTTCGATTGATTCTTCAATCAGCTTGCCACTATCCAGGGCCGCGCGAGAGCAGCGTTGAGCAAGGTTCCGGACCTCGCCGGCTACCACTGCGAACCCCAACCCCGACTCGCCCGCCCGCGCCGCTTCCACTGCGGCATTCAGCGCCAGCAGATTGGTTTGAAATGCAATCTCTTCGATCAGTTTGATAATCTGCGAAATCTTGGAGCTCGATGTGTCGATCAGGCCCATCGCCATCTCCAGTTCGTTCAGCGCGGTATGGGCCGCATCGAAATGCTGCTGCGAATTGGCGACCAGATCGCCAACCTGCCGCGAGCCCTCGCAGTTGCGATCCGCCATGCTATTGATTTCTTCGCTGGTGGCTGACGTCTCTTCCAGCGACGCAGCCTGTTCGGTTGCTCCTTGGGCCAGGGATTGGCTCGAACTGGAGACCTCCGCCGCTGCCACTGTCACCTGCTCGATCTCACCGCTGATCCCGGTCACTACCTGCCGTAAGGTCGACGTGATACGGAATACGATGGACAGCACGACCGCAATCACCACAAGGTTGCCGCAGATGAAGGCGAACACCGTCCAGCGTGCTGCCGAGATGTCGGACTTGGCCTTTTGGTTCATCGACGTCAGAGATTCGCTTTCCACGTCCGCAAGAGATTTTGCGGCTTTCTCCACTCCCGTTAAGATCGGAAACATCGTGTCACGCAGAATGGCATGAGCATCTTCAAACTTGTTGTTGCCGGCCAGTCGCAGATACTCTCTGCCGTGCTCGACCCATTGCGAGGCGCCGCTTTCCACCGTTGTCAACGAAGCCTGTGCCTTGGGATCCGTGATCAAACTTCTCAGTTCCGCACCGTGCTTCTTTACGAGGTTCCCGGCTGACTCGATCTCTTTCATCGAATCCTCACGCGATGCTGGCGTATGACAGGCGGAGCAGCTCTTCGATGCGGCCGCCGGATTACTTCTTTCCAGTTCGACAATGGCGTATGCGATTTGTGCCCGCAGCGAGGCATGCCGCAGTTCTTGAAACGATTCCCGCGTCTTGCCAACCAGTTCGAGTTTCTTCCCGTTGGAATTTACGGCCGTGTCCAATGAACTGCCAAGCATCCCAATCATCCTTAGCGAAATGACACTGAGCACCGTCAAAGATACAACTAGCGCTGTTACAGAAAGCAACAATTTCTTTCCGATTGTAAGTCGAGACATCAACAAAATCCTCCGCACTCCGTGGCAAGTAGCCAGCCGTCACAACTGCTTATCGGCGTAATCGGAATTGGATTGAATCTGTTATTGGGAGTTACTTGTCGCCGTAAGATATCCAGGTCTTACTCAACGGCCCCTGCTCCACGCCAGGCTTATTGTAATCGCAAGTGCCGGCCGGAAAAATGCTCTTCAACCGCGTCATCTGAGCGTCACTCAACTGCTGCTTGTAGTCTTTTGCGTCGACCGGCTTCAGCGAGCACTTCAGAATGTCGCCAATCAGCGGTCCGCCTGCCACCATGCGCGGATCGGTGAATGCCGGATAGATCTCATTGCACCGGCCCTCATCGGCGATCTTCTCGTTATTCGGCCCCCAGCACGCATCCACCAGCTCTTCAGGCTTATTGCGCGCTACTTTTTCCAGCGTACTTCCCGCTGCCGGGTCCGCCGCAATCCGGTCCAGCCACCGGTCCATCAGCCGAACCGCGTTGAACCCCGGCGCTGGATTGGTCAACAACACCTGATTCGCCGAGCTGCCGTTGGCCCGTTCCAACCGCTTGCGGATCTCCATCGAACGCACGCGGTCATGCGGATTTCCATCCAGGTCGCCGTACCGGCGGAAATCGATAATCGGAATCGATCCCAACCCGCCTCCGCCTGAAACCACCCGGCCCGTCTGGTATGCCGTGCGTAGCGCCCCACGGTCACCCACCGCGCGCGACGCGGACGGACTTCCATCGCCATCGAACCCTCCTATCCGCTCGTTCAGGTCGAGAAACTGTTCGGCGCTGATCTTCCCCTCGTTGAATGCGCGCAGCCCGTATTGCACACCCGTGTTGTCGAAAAACTGCGGCGATGCGCCCCGGGAATCCTTGCCAAAGATATTGGCCTGATTGTCATTCAACGAACAGCGCACGCCTTTCGGATTCGTGGCCGCACTGTAGACCTTTTCTTTCGGCATCGAACTGTCGCAGGCACTCGCCTCCACCCATTGCGCACTGCCCGCGCGGCTTTTGCATACGCCCCACGCCCCGTAGCCAGCTACCGCCAGTCGTTGTTCCTCGCTCAGCGCCGGCCCCATCTTCTCCGCCACGCGGCTGATCAAAACACAGTCTACGATCGGCTCGGTAATCGTCGTCATATCGGGAAAACTCATGCTGGGAATGATGCCATCGAGCAGCCCAGGATAGTTCTGCGCAATCAGATATTGTTGAATGGATCCGCCCGACCCGCCCGTCCCGATGGTTTGCATGGGCACGCCAAAGGTCTTGATGAAATGCTCTTTCACCATCATCAGCGTTTCCGCGTTAATCACGTCGTTCGCGTTTGTGCCGAACACATCCAGCGTGGAGCTGGCCACGGCGTAACCAACCGCCAGATCGCCCAAATTCACAGCGGGTGGCGCATTCCCCTGCCGGAACCCGGTTTTCGCGCCGCCACCAAACGAATAGACCAGCCGGCCATTCCAGCCGGGGACCTTCGTCCATGGGTCGGGCAGAGGCTGCCCAGGTTGATGAAGGAAGGCGATGCGGTAAATGCCGCGGTTGATAGTGCCCGTCTCCACCCGCACTACAAACTTCACGCTCTGTCCATCGGTGGTGGTCGTAGTGGCAACGTCCGCGGGCAACTCCGTGGTAGCCGCGTCGAGCGCTACGAATCCGGGGCCAAAACCACCGGCTGCCACACGCTTCGTGGATTTGTAGAAATACTGTACGCGCTTTGCCACGTTGCAATCGGAATCGACTGGTTTCCCAAGGCCCGCAGTTTCCGTCTGGCAGACGAACGGCTGCTGATGCGGCCCCGAGAACACCGGCCCGCCGATTGGGTGATTCACCAGTTGCAGCTGAGCCCGCTTTCCTCCGGCAATTACTTCCATGGCATTGGCGCCCAACTTCAGACCTTCCACTCTTCCCACCAGGGTTCCGCCGGTTTGGCCAGGCCGGAACATCTTCGTCACGTTCTGTTTGTTCAAGGCTACCTTCGCGCCTTCGAGAGCCGGTCCGCTAATCTCTACCAGCGCGCTTCCGCCGCTGACCATCTCCGGCTTCCCGGAAAGCACCTTGATCTGCAGCGCTGGGGCCGCTGGCAAATTTCCAATAAAGACCGAAAGCCATAGGGCCTGCAATAGGACACCGTTTTTCATGCTTTCCAATATATACGCTTCTGACTGCAAAACGGCTGGCGAAAGATAATCCTATTAACCGGCCCTTCCGCCAACATTCACTCATCGGGTGAGCATCGATATCGCTGGAACTCAACACAAATCAGCGGCTTGCGCTAAAGTTGCGCGGCCAACTGCCGGACTTAATACCAAAATGTCCATTTTAGGGCTAAGCTAAGATTCAGATGAGACCTTTCGCGCTAGTGTTGTTTCTCCTTGCCGCCCCAGCCTACGGGCGGACTTTGGATCTCAGCGGCATCTGGGACTTCCGTTATGACCCCGCGGGCAGTGGGGAAGCCGCAGGGTGGCAGGGAAGTGCGGCGGCCAACGGCTGGACCAAAATCCAAGTCCCGGGTTCGTATAATCAGGCCGTTCGAAACAACATTCTCTACCAGGGCAAAGCCTGGTACCGCACTACCTTCAACACGCAGCTCAAGCGCGGGGAGCGGGCGATTCTGCAGTTCGATGGCGTCGCGATTCGCAGCAAGGTCTGGGTGAATGGCGCGCTGGCCGGCGAGCACCTGTTCCCTTATACCAGCTTCGAATTCGATGTTACTTCGTTGATAAAGCCGGGTCTGAATCAGCTTGTGGTTATGGCCGACAACCAGCTGCTGAAAGACGCGATTCCCGACCTCAGCTGTACAGGATGGTGGAATTACGGGGGCATCAACCGTGGCGTGCGGCTTCAGGTCGTTCCGGAAACATTTGCTGGCGGCTTGAGTGCAACCACTCGCATGACGCCCAACGGTTGGGACTTCCAGGTGAACGCTACGCTGACCAATAGAGCCACTAGTGCCATTTCCGCAACGATTGAACTGAGACTCCTCGACTCCAGAGGGCGCAGCGTATGGAACCACACCGGCGAACAGAAGATTGCCCCCGGCGATACGCGGCTGCAAGTAGCTGGAACTCGCGGCAGCATTGCCGCATGGTCGCCCGAATCGCCAACTCTTTACCGGCTGACGATGGAGGTTCACTCGGGCGGGTCCTCCTTTGAAACGTCCGCGCCCGTGGGGTTCCGTCAGATCGCAGTCAAAGGCACTCAAATCCTGCTCAACGGCAAGCCCGTATTCTTCAAGGGCGCGAACTACCACGAGATGTATCCGGGCGATGGTATGACCCTGTCGCGTGAGCAGGTGCGAAAAGATTTCGCTGACATGAAGGCAATGGGCGCCAACTTTGTCCGGTTGGCCCACTATCCGCAAGCGGAACAAGTTTATGAACTGGCCGACCAAATGGGCCTGATGCTGTGGAGCGAGATCCCCGCCTGGCAGACCCGCGCCGAGGTCCTGGGCAGCGACGAGGTGTGGAACAGCTATGGTGCGCCGCAGTTGCGCGAGATGATCGCCCAGCGCCGCGCTCATCCAAGTGTGGTGGTGTGGAGCGTGGGCAATGAATTCCCCAGTGAGAAGGAGCCGGTCAAGCACTATGTGGAGCGCGCGACGGCATTCGTGCGCGAGATCGATTCATCGCGACTTGTCACGTTCGCCAGCGACCGCCGCGAGCGGGACATTTCGTTTGACAGCGTGGATTTCATCGCCATCAACGAATACTTCGGTTGGTATTACGGCGCGATCCCAGATCTGGCCGCCAATCTCGACAAACTGCATGAGAAGTGGCCAGGCAAGCCGATTGTAGTGGCCGAGTTCGGATCCGAAGGCATTCTGGGCTGGAAGAATCCCGCACCGGTTGATAGGGGAATGGATTACTCGGAAGACTACCAGATGAAGCTGGTGGGCTCCCATCTCAAGTATATTTTCGACCCTGCGCGGAAGAGCTTCATGGCCGGTGCACTGCTATGGGTATATGCGGATTTCCCCAATCCCAGCGCCTTCCAGCGCTCGCCCGCACATCCGCCCATGGCAGCCTATATGAACCTGAAAGGCCTGGTCACGGACGACCGCCGCCATAAGCGCGTGTGGGATGTAGTGAGGGCGAGTTTCAGCGAAAAATAAGCGGCCTAGTTCGATTCAGGAACCGCGCAGCCCGTGTGCTCGCAGCTGCAAACGATATCGGCCGTCTCGCCGCACCCCGCGCAATAGGTGCAGCAGTATTCGCTGACTTTTCCAGCGTTGCACTTGCAGCTGGGATGAGCACATTTCTTTGGGGTTTCCATGCAATCGGGTTAAGCAATTGGAGGGCCAGTTTGTTTTGACGCTAGGCATGCATTTCGGCCCACAATGTGCGGCGCAGATTGACCATTAGTGGTCAATCGACCAAATACGGTCAACTCGATTGGGGCGTGCCTGCTTCCTACCCCAACACAAACGGCAGATACGGCGATTCGTTGCGGCCGCGGCCGCGCGGATCGATGCCGGTCAGCTTCAGCGCCGTGGCGTAAGTATGGCCGTGATTGGGAACAACAAACCCCGGCGTCGCTTCCTTAAAGCCAGGCTTCAGATTGCCGTTGGTATCATAGCGCGGGTCCAGTTCGCCCGTCTTTTCGTTGATCGGAATAGGCTGGAACGTTAACTGCCCGGCCATTCCGAACTGCGTGCCGCCGCGCACCTTGGGCCCAAGGAACGCGCACGATGTCACGGGGTTGTGGGCAACAATATCCTGCGCCAGGATCTGTTTCTTCTTCTCTTCCTCACTCAGGCTGGAGTTGGCCACAATGCGCGCCACATCGCCTGCCACCATGCGCCCGAATTCGCTGGTGAGCACCACGGTGGTGTGGTCCCAATACGATTTGCCGGTCTTGCCGTACTCGGTTGCCTTCAGCTTGCGGCGCAGGGTGCGCAGCGGATCCCACAACTCGTCGCGCATCAGCTTGCGCTGATCGAAAGGGAATCCTGACGCCAGGCTCTGCCGGCTTTGGTGGTGATCGAACAGGCGTACCACGCGGTTCTCAAGCCAGCCGGCGCAGCTCAGGCCGCTGGTCATCATCTCATACATCATCATCGCCTGCACGTTAATCGCGGGCGAGTTCTTGCTGCGCGCAAGGTTGCCGTTGATGGACTGGAAGTTCGGGTCCTCGTCTTCCGGCTTTACTTTGAACTCTTCGCGCAGCGTCTGGTTCTGGAACAGTTTGCCCGGGTCGACCGCTGGGGGCTTGCCTTCGAGCAGCCGGTTGTAAACATCGAGCGCCGACGCGAAGCTGCGCACCACGGGACTGTTCTTGTCGGCCAGCAACTGGTGGCGTGGCTGATCCAGAAACGACTGCACGGCGCGGTTGCGTTGATCGCTGCGCATGGCCAGTGTTTGATTGATCAGATGGCGCAGATACTTGGGCGTCTGCGGATAGAGGGCGTGCGCCCATGCCGGGCCCAGTGCGTGATAGAAGCCCGCGCCTTCCGGATACAGCGCCAGATCGAGTTCTCCATCCGATAGCCAGCGATGCCAGTTCAGATTCGGTAGCAGGAATTCACGGCCCTGAACTTCGCAGAAGGCCTGCAGCACCGTTCGCTCATCGGCTTCGCGGCGGGCTTTGAGATCAACGCGGTATTGGCCGTAATGCTGACGCCAGCGCTCAGTGGAGTGGCCCGCGCCGGTGCGCATACTGCTGACGATGGCCATCTCATCGAACATGTCCTTGCCGTCCTCGGCCAGCGGGCCGTAGAAGAGCTTGTTGTGACGATGGAAATCTTCGGGCTTCAGATCCTTAACGCGGTAGATGTGGTCAGAGAATTCGCCCCACGCCTTGGTGTCGCGCGGCATCTCGCCGAATTTCGAATCGTTGCGCACGGGCAGCACGGGGCTGAACATGTCGTAACTCATCCAGCCTCCTTCCAGGAACCAATAGATCAGGAAGCGCGGCTCCTCGGTCTCCTTGCGGCTGTCGTCGGCCGCGGCCGCTAGCGACGGTGCCAGGGCACCGAAACCACCGGCCGCTAGATAGGAGAAGAAATCGGCGCTTGCCAGACCGGCCGAGCGCTTGAAGAACGATCTGCGATTCATTGTTTTACTCCCGCGGGCATAGCCGCCTCGCCGCATTCCATCAGCACCATCCGCTTCAGCAGCGGACGGATCTTCAGGTCGTTGGCGGTGGTGAAATCGTACAGTTCCTTGTAGCGCACACGCTCGTCCTCCAGTATGCGCAGACGGCGGTGAAAGACCAGGTCGTGATGATTGTCGATAAACGTCCGCACAAAGCGCTCTTTGTGCACCAGTTGCGTGGCGAACGCTTCCAGGCCGCGCCCTTTGAAGGGATAGTCGGGGATTATGTTTTGGTCGCTGTCGTCGATAGCCGCGCCTTTCGCATCCACTTTGCGGAAGTTGCCTTTATCGTCCCAGCGCTGCCGTTGCAGTGCCAGCGGAGTGAGTAGTTTGTGGCAGGAATAGCACAGGCTGGCCGGATCGGTCGTACTGACAATATTCTTGCGAGCGTTGGCCACCACGTCGGAAAGTTCAAACGCCACACCCAGAGAGAATGCAAACACCTGCGCCGGATAAACGAATTTCGGCAGCCCGGGCTTGCTCTTCAAGTAGGACTTCATGGTCAGGATGCCGGTGCGTCCGCACTCGGCCGGGCGCTTCGCCCGCTGCCATTTCGGATCCACCGTATAATCGGCGGTGAACATGTCGCGGTACGAAACGTCATTTGTTGCAAGGTAAGTCCACAGCCGCGCCGGCTCGTCGCTTTCGTCAGTCCCGCGCGACATCATGGCCGCGCGCGTGCGGTGGAAGAAGAACTCTTTGAAGTCGGCCGAGGCGAGATAGTCATCGACCAGCGGCGTCAGGCGGCTCGACTTATCGATCCGTGCGATCTCTGCCTGAGTCGGTACGCGGCCAGCCAGATCGAGCGAAGCACGGATCAGTTTCTCGCGCGGCTTCGCAGTGGGACCGGTCCGTGGCATCAGGAAATCAGGATGCTGCAGCAGCGCTTCGAGCAACGCGGCCCAGCCCTGCCGCACAGCGCGAAGTTCGGGAGCCTGGAAGCCCGGTGCGGCTTTGCCGGCGTCATCGAGTTTCACGCCAAGATCGGCAGCATCGTTGGTCCAGCGATAGACGAGCGGATGTCCGCCAGGAGAAAGGCTGGCCGTGGCATTCAGGCGCACTGTTTCGCCCGTAGCGAACAGCGGCAATCGTTCGATGGCCGCAACCGGAGCGAACCTCAACGCACGCACTTCGACCGGCACCCAGTCAGACTGCTGCACGCCGCCCACATACCAGATGGAAACTTTGTACCAGCCGGGCTGATACTTGCCTTCGCGCATGGGCCGGAATCGCGCCCACGCCTTTGTTGCGGCATCGATCTTCAGGTTGCGATCAATGCGGCCGGTGGCCGATGGTGGATAGTAGAGAATGTCCTTGCCGTAAAGCTTGCCTGCGCCTGCCAGCGATGGTTTACCGGCCTTCCATTCGCCCGACGTTTCGAAACCTTCTTTGTCGCCATTGTCCACAATGATTGGCTTGCCGCCCTCGACGGGTTCGAACTTCATGGCGTCGGCAACAATCAGGAAGCGCGTGGAATCAACGCCCTCGTTGCTGATCTGCACGAAGTCGCCGTCGCCAGCGAAATAGGCCTTTTTCGCGATCACCTGCCATTGATCGTCACCCGTTTCGTTCAGACTGCTTTCGGTTTGATCCATGTGATGCAGCAGCCGGCCGAGCGTGCCGGGCGTGGCGGCCGCGATTGGCATTGGGGCATCCGCTTTGGTCGCCGAATGGACCTCCAGCATCATCGCCGGTGCGCGGCGTGGGATTGCCGGCCATGTCAGATAGACGTTGTATTCGCCATCGCGCTGAATACGCGGTGCAACCGTTAGGTAACGCAGTTCGTTGCGCAGGTTGCGGCTTTCCAGGTGACTGGTGCCGACGACGAACACCGGCGCATCGTACTTCTTCACCGCCTTGGTGCCGCGCCCTGCGTCGCCCTTCTTCGGCACGGAGCGCCAGTCGCCCAAGAAGGTGCACTCCGCGTCGGAGTTATCAATCGTGATCTCGTCGGCGGTCTCCTTGCCGTTTTCCACGCGCACCAGCTTCGCGGCGTCGAACACAGTGACGTGGTCGCCTGGCATGTCGACCACGCGGATGAGGTGCTGCGGATTGTCCTTCTGAAAGCGGAACGGATGCGTGCCGGCCCGTACCCACGCTTTCTCTGATGGCGTCTCTTTACTCTGATCGATCGTGTAGCGCGACACCTGCGCCTTCGATGAAAGCACAGTGAGCTCGGCCGTGGCCTGATCTTCCAGGCCTTCCACTTCATCGCGCACCGTGAGCGAAAGCCGGATTACGCGCTCCTTCGCCGGCTGTTTCTGCACTGCATCCACTAACTGCAGCGCCTGCTGCCGTTCAGCGGGCAAGGGCTCGCGGAAGAGGATGCGATTGTAAAGAGTGCGGATGTTGCGCGCCGCGGCAACAGGAACGCGCGCGGCGATGATGTTCGGATCGAAGCCGGCAAACAGCTGGTCTGCCGGAGCCGAGACATACCGGCGCGAAATCTCGCGCGCCACTTCCTGCATCGCGCTTAGGTAACCGGCCGATGGCGAGCGCGAGATTTCAAACGTAGTTTTGAAATCGGCGCCGCCCAGCGTCTGCGATTTGTTTTCGAACGGATCGCGGCCCGAACCGGCAAGCCAGACGGCTCCAAAAATCGTGTCCATCGATTTGCGCAGCTGATAATAGCTGAGCATGCGCACCGGGCGGTCCTGTTTGGGCCGGCCGTCGTAGGGCAGCAGCAGACTATCGGGGAACCGTTCGTCGGCGCGCTCGCCGGCATTGGCCACGGCGTTCAGTTCGCGCTGCATGTCGCTGGCAAATCGCCGCACGCGATCCAATTCGGTGGCCGACCACACGCCCACTTTCGGCATGTGCAGTTCGGGGTCCTTGGCGGCAAGCCTCTGCAGGATGAACATGGGGTCCTGCTGATTCAACAGGTCGCGTTCGATCACAAGGCTGAAGGTGGCTTTGGCCGTGTCGAACACCTGAAACATGCGCGGAGTGGAGGGTCCATGACAGGCTTTGCAGCCGTTCACTTTGCGCTCCATTAACGGATAAACTTCCGTGGAAAAGCGTGTGGCGTAGCGCTCGAGAATGGCGCGCTGCGTCGAGGCCTGCTCACCTGCCGTGGCTCGAAAGCATAGCACGGCCAGCGCCGCGGTCAAGGCCCAGACCACGGGCCGAAGGAAATTTGATTTGCCAGCCATTCGCATTGGGATCGCAAAGGCAGTTTACCTGAATCGGCGTTGCCAGACAAGCCCCGCGATCAACCAGGATGTGGGGAGTTGGGTTCGTTTTTTTTCGCGTAAGTGGTTTGGGTTGTGGTGGTTGGGTGCGATTTTTGGCTTCGTTTCGCAATTTAGCATCGGATTTGGGTTTCTCCTCTCATTGTTTGCGCCGGCTTTTGGATTGCCGACATCGTTATGGTTGTAGCACGGAGGGGCAAGAGGAATTCGGGGTTGGGTGGTGGAGTTGTTGCTGGGAAAGGAGATTGAGTTAGGGAACGGGCGTGACGCCTGGTCGTGATATGCCGATAAATCGGCTACCTTAATCATTTCCATCGGTTGCATGCAACTTGCTCATCACCCGCTGGGTGACTCGCATTGCGGGTACTGTAGCGTGGGGCAAACCAGGGACAGCCAGCCATTTTCCGGCGAAAATAGCCGGAAAACGGAGGCAGTCCCTGGTTTGCAGAGTCGT
>CAIRSA010000429.1 GCA_903881085.1 uncultured Acidobacteriia bacterium | reverse complement strand
CCATCAGTTCCGCGCGGCGCACTTCATACTCCTCTTCCGTTTCACCTTTGCTCTGCTGGAGCTTCGCTTTGACGAGGATGTTGTAGAGGACGCCGGTGATGGTGAAGCCCATCGTCTGCTCCACGTAGTAGGCGTAGATCGTGATCTGGAAGTCCGTCCACAAACGCTCCAGATAATCGGCATCAAGTTGCGCGGCGGTCTTGTGCTCCAGGAGGAAGTAGTCCTCGCCGATACGCACGATGCCGTCAACTTTGCCGGCGAGGACAAAGCTGCGAGATGCCGCGCCCGTGGCCGGATTTACGATTGGACCCTGGAACGTCTTCTCCAGCACCACCACTTCGAACTCCTCCGCCGCATACCGCGCCGCATAGGCTTTCATCAATGCCGTGGCGTTGTGCCAGTCCCGGCGTTGGCCATCGTCATATAAACGGTTAGGACAGAGAGTGTCGATGAGTTCGAGCACGCGCCCGAGGTCGCGGAATTGGTGCCACAACTCAAGGCACTGGTGTACGAGCGAGCCGAAATGGAGGTTCCCATCCCGCTCCAAGCCGACCAGTTGTTGGAGGTATCGCCAATCCACTGCCTTCCTGCAATTCCGGAATAGCGACCACATGCTGTAAGTGGAGGTCATGAGTTGTGTGCTCACCGGGCACCTCCGGCGATGAAGTACCCGGGCCCAATGCCGGCGGCGTCCAGCGCTTGGCGAATCCGCCGCTTCCGCGCGTGTATGATCTGGCGAGAGCAGCCCAACTCCGCTGCGGATTCGACAGTGGAGTACCAGAACAGCGCCAGCGCGGTCTCTTGAACGGGACTGGGCAGCGAGGCGAGCGCGCGTTCGAGGTCAATACGGAACCGCGCGCGTGCCGCCGAACTTGGGCCGGAATCGGAGGCCGGTATGTCCTGCTCCCTTCGGCTTGGCGCCAGGTGATACCGCAGGATTGACATCAGTTCCTTGTCCATGACCCGCGATGCGAAGGTCTGGATAGATGCGCGCTGGTTATCGAAGTTCGGCCAACGGGTAATGAAAGTCAGGACGAGTCTACTTTCTACGTCTTCTCTTTCATCGACGGCGAACCCGCAGCGGCGAACGAACGCATTGGCTTTCCGCCCGGCGAGGTTTTGAGCAACTGGCAAAGCTTGATCAAGCGTGATGTCAGCCACGGCTGCCTCCTTGCGGAACGGCACTCTTCCCGCCGGCCTGTTCGATCTCCATGGAGAAGGGTAAGCCGTGCCGCACTTCGAGTTCGCGGATCTCGCCGGCATCGACTTCGCGCACGTACTCAAAGAACTCCGCAACCTGCGGCCGGAGTGCCGAAGATGCCTCCACCAGTTTGCCGGGCGTCACCGGCGACCCAAACTTGATGTCGCGCACCGTGACTGGCCCAGGGTCGAGGACCAGTTCACCGCCGCGAATCTGGAGGTATTCAAAGCGGCCGAAGCCGAGTTGCTGCATGGCGTCGATGAACGCGGCCTCGGAAGGCAGCAAGTCCTGTAGAGTGACGGGCCGGATCATCGCGCCACCTCCGCCATGTCGCCACCCGCCTGCCGGCTCAACAGCCAAGTTTTCACGTCGGATGGGGTGTAGCGGATCATCTGGCCAATCCGATGGAAACGAGGGCCCTTCCCATCAATTCGCCAGGTCCGTAGTGTTCCGAGGGAGATCTGGAGTGTTTCGGCCAGTTCCTTTTCGTCGATCAGTGTTTCGAGTGGTTTGTCGCTCATTTCGCCTGTCTCTTACGCTTTGTGCGTGTTCGGTACAAGGCGATGATGCACCCTAACTATGTGGGCGAATCAATAAGGGCGGTGTGGGCGAAGTGTGGCGTTCAGCGTGTCGGCTTAACAATTCCGCGCCTGAGCAGAACCTCGATGCGGGCGGACTTCTTCGAATTTCTGGGCAGTTCGTTACGCACCCACTTGTACAAGTCCGTGGGGTCCACCTCTGCCTGATCTGCCGCCTTCGTTTTCGGGATGTCGTACTTCTGGCAGAAAGCGTTCAGCACGCGTTCCCGATCGACCGGCGGCGTAACGGAGTGCTCATCGTCGGTCGAGACAGGATCCAGCGCGACCAGCCGCCCTGCATCGTCCATCACGATCTGGTCCTCGAGGGAAATGAAACCGATTCCGCGGCGCTGAATCATTTCCTGAATGGCCACATCCCGAAATTGTTCGGTGGGCGCCACCAGTAGAAAGGGCCCATCGATCTCGACCAGCAGCCTGCGAACGCCTTGCAGAAATGCCGACCGCCGCGATTGGACCTGTAGGAAGGCGGGCTGGCTCCGCGTGTTGGCGCGGGCCGACACTCCAATCGCCCAGACGCCAGGAAAGCGAAGGGCAGGTTGCTGCCAGCGCAGTCCCAGCGCTTGCGCTACGGATTGGAAGAAAGAGGCAAGGTCGAGATCATGGACCAGAGCGTCGCTGGCCGAGAGCACCTTGTCGTTGCAAAGCCGGTGTGGGTGTCTACAGATCGCCACAAAGGAACCATCTCCGTAATCCACTATCCCGCGTGGGCAATCATAGTCGCGAGGATGCGGGCAAGGGTAGCTCGAGCCAAGATCGTTCGTCGGTCGCAGGTGAGGCTGGATCAGCGGGAATTCCGTGCCGCAGAAATGTTCCCAATAAGCCGGAATCGCAGCGAGCCCCGAAACTCTCTCAAGCCCCTGCCAAAGCCGCGTGAGCTTGCGCATAGTGGATGGTCTCCTCTGTGAGGACGAACCCGCGAGCGCGCAGCCAGTCCTCAATCATCATTGCCTCTTCGCCACGGCTATAGCCAGATTTGTTGCCAGCTTTGATTGTGACGGTGCGCGGTCGCTTCTCGCCTGCGAGTTTGATCTTGAAGACGGCCTTGCGGATCTGCGGTTCCGTTTCGATGTCCCGCCGGATCAGCGCAAGCGCATGAAACACGCCTTTGGCGCGGTGAGTCTCTATGTGCTCAAAGGCGCCGGCCCACGAGTATTCGACCTCCCAAAGACTTACCGAATCCATTCCGGGGATGTCGCGGCAATTCAGGGCCGCGCGGCCATCCGCCTTGAGCGGTTCGAGTGTGTACTTCTCGCCGAACACGAACTTGGCTTCCCCTCCGAAAATATGACGGCTAATAAGCTTGAGGTACTCGCGCACGTCCGCGAACGCCGGCGCATTGATGCGGAGTTCGTTGTGGACAAGGTCGTAGATCACTGCGTCCGTCTTCTCCGGGCGGAAGAATGTTGAGGTCGATCTGGTCCCCTTTCGGCTAGGCTCGCGCTTACACGGCTGGCCATGCTCGATGAGGAACCGGACCTCACTGGCAGAGTCCTTTCGGGTAACGCGGCACCCAACGCCGCGCTTCTTCGACAGGAAGTAGCCGTTTAGCGACTCCTCCAACGCTGTCAAGTCCACCGGCAAGTCGGCGATGGCGATGACCACTATAGGGTCGGTCGCACGGAAGCTCTCGAAGGACTTTCGCTTTTGGAAAAACTCCTCGTGTGCCTTCCTTTCCAGAGCTTCGGGGTTCTTGAGCCAGATCTGGGTGGCGAGATCCAGCGCCGTGACTTCACCGTCTGTTTCGATCTCGTGGGCCGCCGCCATATCCAGCAATTCATCAAAGTGCTCGTCCGAGCCAATGCTGCCAATCAAATGCAGTGCCTCGACCAAGTCTCCCGGCATCTCTTCGTCCGGCTGGGCGAGGATGCCTCCGAGAGCGGTGGCGTCGATTTCCTGATCTGCGTTGGATGGAAGGGGGAAGCCCTTCATTTCCAGGAACGGCCGGAAGGGTTCGAGCAAAGGAATCAAATTCGCAGGTTGGATCTTCTTCAGGAGGTCCGGCTGCGCAAAGCTTTTCAGGTTGAATCTGGCCATCTTCAGACACCTCACTAAGTTATGTGGTCTGTTGCGGCAGGTCGAGCCCCGTCGAAGCAACGTCAGCGGGTGGCCTGGAGTACAACAACGATTTCTATACTATCATGGCGAAGATAAAGCGAAGACTGGCCGATCTTTCTTTTTCGGCCCAAGTCAGTGAAATTGAATGGAACTAGTTCTTGTCTAGCGCAAGAGTCTTGGATTGCCAATAGTTGATGCGATCTCGAGCGTGAGGTCTTTTAGCATTACTTCCCGCTTGATCGAAAATGATATGATTTTGGCTTAGCCTTTCAATTCAGTAATTTCCGGCGTTATCGTCTTCCCAAAGGCATTGAATAAGCATGAACGTCTTCGACACCCACGAAAAGATAATTGCCGACTATGCCAGCTACATCCGAAGCTTTATCAACATCTCCGATCTCGCCATCGAAAAGAAGGTTCAGTCGGATCTCTCACAAGGTAAGCTCTGGCCGGATCCGCTCCTCCAATTCAATCCGGCCTATGAACAAGCCGGCAGCGTAAGAGACTTCGCGCAATCCGGCGAGTTCCACCACGCCATGCCGGATATCTTCAAGGGCTATACACTCTATCGCCACCAACGCGAAGCCATCCGGCTGGGTGCAGCGGGCAAAGACTTCATTGTCACGTCTGGCACAGGTTCGGGCAAGTCTCTCACCTACATCGGTTCCATATTTCATCGGCTGCTGACTGAACCCAAAAACGAAGGCGTAGTGGCAGTCATCGTCTACCCGATGAATGCCCTGATCAATTCACAGACCAATGAGTTCAATTTCTACTCAAAGAATTACGAGGACGCTACCGGTCGACTGTTTCCAATTACGGTTGGCCAATACACAGGGCAGGAAAAGAGCGGCCCTCGCGCCGATATGCAGAAGGACCCGCCTCAAATCCTGCTCACCAACTACATGATGCTGGAACTCCTGCTGACCCGCCTGCAGGAACGCAAAATTCGCGACGCCATTTACAGCAATCTCCGATTCCTAGTATTTGACGAACTCCATACCTACCGCGGGCGCCAGGGAACCGATGTCGCTATGCTCATCCGCCGGATTCGCGCGCAGTGCCAGCACGATATCACTTGCATTGGCACGTCCGCGACCATGGTTTCTGGCGGTACTCTCGAAGCACAGAGGGAAGAAGTCGCTAAGGTGGCTTCTACGATGTTCGGAAAGCACTTTACCTCCGAGCAAATTGTGAATGAGAAGCTGACTCGATCCCTAAGCAATTCTGGCCTACTGCCATCCGGTCAAGCTCTCGCCGCGGCGATCGCAGTCGGCATCGATCCATCCGCCTCCGAAGCCGAACTCCGAGCCCACCCCATAGCCATCTGGCTAGAAAACGGCATTGCACTCGAAGAAAAGGACGGCCAACCCGTCCGCCGCAAGCCGCTCAGAACCAGCGAAGTCGTAGAAGCGTTGGCTGAAGCTTCCGGCCGACCGCGTCCGGCCTGCAAAGACACCCTTGCCAACTTGTTGCTTTGGATCAGCTCTGTAAACGAAACGCTCATGGCGAGGGGATCTCGTTACACTATCCTCCCCTTCAAACTCCATCAGTTCATCGCACAAACCGGCTCTGTCTACACCACCCTCGACCAGGACGAAGCCAAGCGCTTCATCACGCTCGAACCGGGCATATACAAGCGAGATGACGAAAACAAGAAACGCATCTACCCGAACGTCTTCAGCCGCACAACGGGCCACCCCTTCCTATGCGTCTCACTTGCGGACGGTACTATCGAGCCGCGCGAATTCCGTGCCAGCTCAAACGAGGAAGATGGCAATGACCAGAAGAAAGACGGCTACCTGATTGTCGGCGAAGCAGCCTGGGATCCCGACACCGATCTTCAGGATCTCCCCGAAGCCTGGCTCCGCCGGCCCAAGAATAAGCCCATTGCGCCCGAGTCAAAAGTAGCGCCGCGAATGCCTCGCAAGATCTGGTTCAACGAATTAGGGACGTATTCCGAAACACCGAAGGCAGGTCTAAACCTATGGGGCTGGTTTATGACGGCACCGCTTCTCTTTGATCCGACTGGCGGCGTGATATTTGACCCAAAGAGCAGCGAAGGAACAAAACTCACCACCCTCGGCAACGAAGGCCGAAGCACATCCACCACCATTACCGCTTTCTCCATCCTCAATCGTCTCCAAATGGCGGGCTATCCGCCCAAGGACCAAAAGGTTCTCAGCTTCACAGACAATGTACAGGATGCTGCCCTCCAAGCCGGTCACTTCAACGACTTTGCCCAAGTCGTGCAGCTTCGGTCCGCCATCTACAAGGCGCTCAAGAACGCGCCAGACCAAATACTGACCTACGCCACAATAGGCGAGGCGGTTTTCAAGTCTCTGGAACTCTCGTTCCTGGACTTCGCGAACCGAGAATCCGAGCCGCTGCTTGCACCCGTCCGCCGTGATTTCGAGCAGGCCCTTCAGACATTTCTTTTCTACAGGGCCGCCGCCGACCTCCGTCGCGGTTGGCGCATCGTTCTCCCAAACCTAGAACAATGCGGCCTCCTCCGCGTGGAATACCAATACATCGAGGAATTTGCCAGCCACCCTGCGATATGGGCTGACGTTCCAATGCTGCGCGATCTCTCAAACGTCGAACGCCGCGACCTGATTGAGAACATTCTCGATTTCTTCCGTCTCGAGTACGCGCTTCACAGCGAAAACTTCCTCACCCCATCCCGCGTCAAGGAGAATGAAAAACTAATTCGCGAACGGCTGAAAGCTCCCTGGACACTGGATCGCAAAGAAGATCTCCGTGAACCTACTGTCATCCGTTTTGATCCGCTCCACAAATCCTCACGGATGATCTCGAAAAGCCTCGGCCCGGCCAGCGGACTTGGCAAATACCTCAAGGACTTCGCCAAGCAACGTGGCCTCAATCTCGACGACCTGAAAGGAGACCACTATAGGGAATTCATTCTCAAACTAATGGGCAAGCTGAAAAACGAGGACTACCTTGTGGAGCTAAAAGCCCGCAGCGAAAAGAACGAAGATGTCCCAGTCTTCCGCTTGCGTATCGACAAAATACTCTGGCGCCTCGGCGACGGCGAATCGGTAAAGGCCGACCCCGTCAAGCGCCGCGCCTACAAACAGCAAACGCCACGTCCGAATGAATTCTTTCGCGAAATGTACTGCGGTTTCGCGCCCTCCAAACGCCTACGCGCCGAAGATCACACCGGGTACGTCAAGAACGACGACCGCGCCGACCGCGAAGATCGCTTTCGTGCCGATTGGTTCCTCGACGAACATAAGACCCAGCCCGACCACGCCAAAATCCAGAGCAAATCCATAAGTGCCCTCTTCTGCTCCCCCACCATGGAACTCGGCATCGATATCGGTGGCCTCGCAGTTGTGCACATGCGCAACGCCCCTCCCAATCCGTCCAACTACGCTCAACGTTCAGGACGCGCCGGCCGCAGCGGCCAGGGTGCGCTCATCTTTACTTACTGTTCAAGTTTTTCTCCACATGACCGTCACTACTTCCACAATCAGGCCGAATTGGTTGCCGGTGCGGTCCAATCGCCCCGCCTCGACCTGTGCAATCGAGAACTGCTGCTCACTCACCTCAATGCCCTCGCCATCAGTGAAATCGGGCTCCCCGGCCTCGAACCGCAAAACGGTGCCCAACCTTCCCTCATGCGCCTGCTGGTAGATGACAACGCCGCAATGCCGCTTTCTCCCGGCGTGCGCGATGGGCTCAAAATCCCACCTGCAACTTTCTCCCAGATTAAGGCGTGCTTCACCCGTGTTATTCACGACTTTCATTCCGACCTTGAATCCCGCGCTCCTTGGTATTCAAATGTTTGGGTAGAGCAAAACCTGGGACAACTCGCCGATAACCTCGATAAATCCATGCATCGCTGGCGAAACCTCTACCGCTCAGCCCGCACGCTACTCTCCCGCGCCACGCAACCCATTGAAAGCGGCCTCCTCACTGTCGGCAGCGATGAATACAAGAAACACAAGCGCCACCAGGATCAAGCCAATCGCCAGTTGAACCTACTGCGGAACGAGATCGCTTTCTTCGGCGGCACCGAACGCTCAGAATTCTATCCATACCGCTACCTCGCTTCAGAAGGATTCCTCCCCGGCTACAACTTCACTCGACTTCCTCTCCGTGTCTTCCTCCCCTCCACCGACACCTCTGGCGAATTCGTCTCCCGGCCGCGCACACTCGCTCTCCGCGAATTCGGTCCGCGCAATCTCATCTATTACAACGGCAGCAAGTTCCGTGTCTCGCAACTTATAGTGCAGGATGCCCAGGCTTCGCTTACAGAAGCCAAAATCAGCACTAAGGCCGGTTACTTTCTCACCGGCGAGCAAAAAGACCTGGAAATCTGCCCCTTCTCCGGGGTCAACCTCGGCGACAACGCCAACAAGCAATACATTCACGACCTCCTGGAAATGTCGGAATCCCGCGCCGAGGAAGTGGATCGCATCTCCTGCGAAGAGGAAGAGCGCATTTCCAGCGGCTACGATATCTCGACCTACTTCGCAGTAGATGGCGGCTATCTCGACGGCATTTGCAAAGCCTCTGCCCGCTCCAGCGAAACCCGCCTCCTCAATCTGCGCTACATCTCTGCCGCCCGTCTGTATCACGTCAATTCCAAGTGGCGATCCCAACGCGCTGAAGGCTTTCCCCTCGGACTCACCTCCGGCGATTGGCGCTCATCCATGCCTGGGCCTGACGACAAAGTCAACGAAGATTTCCGCCTCGTCAAGCTCTTCACTTCAAACGTTGCCGATGCCCTTTACATCGAACCGATCGCTGCACTCGGACTCAAGCCGCAAGGTGTCATCACGCTCCAACACGCCCTCAAGCGCGCCATCGAATCCGTATTTCAGGTGGAACCCAACGAAATTGGCGTCGTCTCCATGGGTGACCCCGAACACCCCAATATCCTCATTTATGAAGCCGCCGAAGGGAGTCTCGGCATACTCTCCCAGTTCGTCGAAGACACCCAAATATTTCACAAGGTGATCGAAGCCGCCACGCAGATCTGCCGCTTCGACGATCCCGAATACCACGCTCCCGCGTCCTACGATGATCTCCTCACCTACTACAACCAGCGCGACCACAAATCCATAGACCGCCACCTAATCCAGGACGCTCTCAATAAGCTGGCCATCTGTGATATCGAAATCCAAACCAACGCCTCCTTCCGCGACTACGACCATCTCTACCAGTCCATGATGGACCAGTTGGACCCCACCTCTTCCACAGAGCGTGCCTTCATCACCTACCTCCACCAGAACGGCCTCCGCCTTCCTGACGAAGCACAGAAACGAGTCGATGGCATTTACTGTCAGCCCGACTTCTATTACCACCCACGCTTCTGGGTCTTTTGCGATGGCTCACCGCACGATGAAGAAGCTACAAAATTAAGAGATGAAACCCAGCGACAACTCATCATCTCCCGTGGCGACGAAGTCTGGACCTGGCACTACCTCGAAAACCTCGCCGCCAGAGTCGCCCAACGCTCTGATATCTTCCGGAAAGTGAAATGACAGCTCAACTGCAACCTGGCAAACTGGTCTCCCTGCGCGGCCGTGAATGGGTGGTCTTGCCTTCTGACGATCCTGAAAACCTCCTCATCGTCAAGCCCCTTGGCGGCTCCGATGAGGAGACCACCGGCATTTACCTCCCGCTCGAAATCAATGCCGACCGCCCAGTCGATGCCCGCTTCGCCCCACCCACCAGCGCCGACCTTGGTGACATTGCCACCGCCCGCCTGCTCTACGATTCCGCCCGCCTCGCCTTTCGTAATGGAGCCGGCCCTTTCCGCGCACTCGCCAAACTTTCGTTCCGTCCACGCGCTTACCAGATCGTCCCCCTCATCATGGCCCTCCGCCAAGAAACCGTGCGTCTGCTCATTGCCGATGACGTCGGCGTTGGCAAGACAATCGAAGCCTTATTGATCGTTCGTGAACTTCTTGAACGCCGCACTATCAAACGCTTCGCCGTCGTCTGCCTGCCGCACCTCTGCGAACAGTGGCAGGAAGAAATCCGCTCTAAACTCGACATAGAAGCCGTAATCATCCGCTCCAACACCCAGGCCCGTCTCGACCGCCAGATTCAAGGCGATGCCAGCGTCTACGACTACTATCCGTTCCAGATCATCAGCATCGATTTCATCAAGTCCGACGTCCGCCGCAACGTCTTCATTGAACAGTGCCCCGAACTCGTCATCGTCGATGAAACCCACACCTGCGCACGCCCTGCCGGAGCCTCCGCCGCTCAACAACAGCGTTACCATCTTGTCAGCCGGATAGCCGCCAAACCTGATCAGCACCTCGTCATGCTCACCGCGACTCCGCACAGCGGCAAGCCTGAAGAGTTCCAATCTTTGCTTGGCCTCTTGAAATCCGAATTCGAGCCGCTCGATCTCCCCGGCGCATCCCAACAGCAGCGTCGCGAACTTGCTCGCCACTTCATCCAGCGCAAGCGTGCCGACGTCGCAAAGTGGATGGACGAAGATACCCCGTTTCCAGTCCGAGATCCGTTTGAATGGCCCTACGACCTATCGCCTGAATACGACGCATTCTTCCACGACATCCTCGACTTCGCCCGTAAGTTGGTCGTCCCCGATCCCAATGGCAAGCGGAAGAAACGCGTCCAATACTGGACCGCCCTTGCCCTCCTCCGCGGAGTTATGTCCAGCCCCGAAGCCGGGGTGAAAATGCTCAACACTCGATTGGACCGTTTGCCCGAAACAAGTGAAGACCCTGATGCCGAAAACCCCGTCCGGGATCTCGATTACGGCTACGAGGGCGACAGCGCCCCCACGCAGGTCCTCGAACAAAATGACTGGTCCGAACACCAGCGCCGTCAATTGAGAACTTTCGCCGAACGCCTCGAAAAACTGGGAAATATCCAGTACGACGGCAAACTCTACGCCGCCGCCATCGTCCTCGAAGAATGGCTCGAAAAGAAATTCAATACCGTAGTTTTCTGCCGCTTCATCGAAACCGCCAACTATCTTGGAGAGCACCTCGGGCCGGCATTACGCAAAAAGTATCCCAAGCTCGATCTCCAGGTCGTCACCAGTGAAGATCCAGACGACATCCGCCGCGAACGCATTCAGCAGATGGCCGGCGACAAACCCCGCGTCCTCATCGCCACTGATTGCCTCAGTGAAGGGATAAACCTTCAGGACAGCTTCACCGCCGTTCTCCACTACGACCTTCCCTGGAATCCCAACCGGCTCGAACAGCGTGAAGGCCGCGTTGATCGCTTCGGCCAGAAAGCCCCCGAAGTGAAGGCCTGTCTGCTCTACGGAGCCGATAATCCTATTGATGGAATCGTGCTCGACGTACTCCTCCGCAAAGTGCGCGAGATCAAACGCGCCACCGGCATCAACGTCCCGTTCCCTGAGGATTCGCAGAGCATCATCGATACAATAACCCAAGCCCTGCTCCTCAATCCTGACCGCCGCATTGAAAAAAGGCGCGACGAGAAACAGCAACTGCTCTTTGACTTCACCGAATTCAGCGAGGCGGCTGAAGCCAAAGCTAAAGTAACCCGCAAGGTGGATGAAGCAGCCAAACGCGAAACCGCCTCCCGTAGCATCTTCGCCCAGCACGCCATCAAAGCGCAGGAAATCGAAGAAGACCTCCGCGCGGTCGATGAAGCCATCGGCGATCCCAAAGCCGTGCAAGACTTTGTCACCTCCACTCTCTCCAATGTTCTCGGAGTGCAGATCACAAAGGAAAAGGGAGGCTTCGGTATCGTGCCGGGGAACCTACCGCCCCAACTGGTGGATCTACTGCCCGCTGCTCAGACAACTGGAGCCAAGCTCATCAAAATCAGCTTTGAATCCCCAACTCCGGAAGGCTACCACTACCTGGGCCGTAACAACCGCTTTGTCGAACAGCTCTGCCAGTTCGTCATGGCCAATACCCTCGCTTGCCAGGACAAACGCGCCGCCCGCACCGCCGTCATCCGCACACGCCACGTCTCCAGCAAGACCACCCTGCTGCTTTTCCGCTGCCGAAACGTAATCGAACAAAACAACGGCAAACACCAGATAGTAGCCGAAGAAATGCTCCTGTGGGGTTATCGCGGCGTGCCCGAACAACGTGAATTCCTCAATCATGCTGAAGCCAAAGCCCTGCTCACCGAGGCCCGCGCCTCCAGCGACCTCTCCCCTCAGGCCCGCGCCAACTTCCTCGGTAACGAACTCCGTCTGATGGACTCGCTTGCCCCGCAATTCGAAGTCATCGCAGAAGAGCAATCCAAGCGACTCGTAGCCGCCCATGAACGCTTCAGCGCCCTCATGGACAAGCAGCGTTTCCAGGTCGTCTACCCGGTCCTTCCAATGGACCTGCTCGGCATCTACATCCTATTGCCAGAGGTAGCGGCATGAACTACCCTGGCATCCGCATCGAAGGCTCGATCCTTTCGCCCGATATCCTCGGTCGCATTGAAGACCATCCCGGTCAGAAACCCGCCGACTTTGGCCTCGATTCTTCCACCAAGGTCAAAGACGAAATCGTCCGCGCCTGGGCCGACGCTCAGGACTACTGGCGAATCTTCCAGCGCAAGCTCGACACCTTGCGGCCTGACGGGCCCGCAACCTCGGAAACCCGCCAGCAATGGGTCGTCCCCCTGCTCGCGCTCCTCGGTTACCAGGTCGAATTCCAGCCCAAAGCCGCCGAACTCAATGGCAAAACATATGTTATCTCCCATCGCGCCACCAACCGCGCCCACGCCCCCATCCACATCGTCGGATACCGCGAACCGGCAGGTCTCGACCGCAAACCCGCCAACGCAACTGTCCGCATGTCGGCCCACGCGGTCGTCCAGGAATACATCAACCTCAACGAACAGCTATATGGCATCGTCACCAACGGCCGCATCCTCCGACTCTTGCGTGACAGTTCACGCCTGATAAAGCTCAGTTATCTAGAATTCGACCTCGACCGCATCTTCACTGACGGACTTTTCGCCGATTTCGCAATTCTTTACCGACTGCTCCACGCCACTCGTCTGCCCGTAACGAATGAGTCGGCCACGGAAAGCTGGATCGAGCGCTACCACCAGGATTCGCTCGATTCCGGTGCGCGCATCCGCGAAGGCCTCAGCAGTGCCGTGGAAATGGCCATCCGCGAATTCGGCAACGGCTTCCTGAAGCATCCTGAAAATGTGGCACTGCAAGAGGCCGCCGCCAACGGAACGCTCCGCCCCGCCGACTATTACCAGAACCTCCTGCGCCTCATCTACCGCCTGCTCTTCCTTATGGTCATCGAAGAGCGCGACCTGGTTTTCCCGGCCGGCGCAGCGAACCAACAGCGGGAAATCTATCGCCGATACTACAGCGTCCAGCGCCTGCGACTGCTCTCAGAGCACCGTTACCTTGCCGATCCCCGCCGTCATGATCTCTGGCTGGCCTTGCGGGCCACGTTTCGCCTCTTCGAAGCCGATGGACCCGGAGAGAAACTCGGCCTCGCTCCTCTTGCGGGAGACCTGTTCGGCTATAGAGCGGTCCCGCATCTGACTGGCTGTACCCTTGGTAACGATGTGTTGCTTGGCTGTCTTCGTTCACTCAGCGTCTATGAACACCCGGACAACCACCAACTCATCCGCGTAAACTATGGCGCACTGAACGTAGAAGAATTCGGCTCCGTCTATGAAGGGCTGCTTGAATTTAAGCCTGTCTTTCACAAGCATGGCAGCAACGTGGAATTCACTTTTGAGCAGGGCGGGGAACGTGCCGCTACCGGCTCGCATTACACACCGGATGACCTGGTCCAGCCACTCATCAAACACTCGCTCGACTATCTGATTGCCGATCGCCTCAATGACCCCAACCCGGAAGCCGCGCTGCTCGACCTGCGAGTCGCCGATATCGCTTGCGGTTCAGGACACATCCTGCTCGCCGCCGCCCGCCGCATTGCCACCGAACTTGCCGTAGTCCGGACCGGAGAAGAGCAACCCTCGCCTCCGGCCTTCCGCGCAGCACTCCGAGATGTAATCCGGACATGCATCTATGGAGTGGATCTCAATCCGCTCGCAGTCGAACTCTGCAAGGTGGCGTTATGGCTGGAAGCGCACAATCCTGGCCATCCGCTCAACTTTCTGGATCACCACATCAAGTGCGGCAACGCTATCGTCGGCTTCGTTCAGCGCGAGGAATTGGATAAAGGAATACCGAATGAGGCGTTCGCGACGATGCCCGGAGACGACAAGGATCTCGCCGCAAAATGGCGCAAAGCGAATAAAGAGGATCGTGCTGACATCCGCCAGATTCGTCTCGCGCCGGCTCAGCAAAAACGGCTCGAAAGCCGCCTGAAGCAATGGTCCGAACTCTCCGCGCTGCCCGAACGCACGCCCGCCGAAATCGAGCACAAGAAGGAGCGGTTCCTCGCCTATACGGACAGCTTTGAAGCAGGGCAATTGGAGACAATCGCGGCCATTCCTATCGCGGAGTTCTACATCCCCAAGACGCCGGAATATGATTCGATGCTATTGACCGACGCGCAGTTCCGCCGTCATTGGATCGATGGTTTAACCCCTCAAAGTGAGCCCACCGCCATGGCTCTTGCGACCGCCCGCGAGAAGCACTTCTTCCACTGGTTCCTGGAATTCCCAGACATCATCGCACGTGGTGGATTTGATTGTATTCTTGGAAACCCGCCTTACCTCGGTGGGCAGGCACTCAGCGGCACTTACGGGCACTCTTTCTGTGGGTACGTGAAATGGGAGTATATACCTACAGGCTTGAGTGATCTTGTCGTATTCTTTGTGCGTCGAATTTTCTGCTTGCTCAAACCGAATGCCTTCATGGCCTTCATAACTACAAATTCGATTAAAGACGGTGATATTCGCAAAGACGGCCTGGAACAAGTCTTTGCCCAGGGTGGCGAGATTAATATGGCAGTTCGTGGCGTAAAATGGCCAGGCCGTGCGAATCTTGTCGTCTCGCTTGTGGCACTCCATAAGGGCAGGCGGTTGGGGAAGCCTCTACTTGATGGACTGCCGGTTAGCTTCATCAGCCCGTTTTTCGAGAGTTACCGCGATGAAGGCGAGCCACTCTCTCTGAACGAAAATCAGAAGAAAAGCTTCGTTGGATCGGAATGGGCAGGTGACGGATTTCTCCTGACTGGGGAACAAGCAAGTCGAATCCTAAGTGCTGACCCAGCTAGCAAAGCGGTGGTCCTTCCCATACTGAACGGGGATGAGATTAATAATAGCCCAACACTTGAGCCAACTCGATTCGCACTCTATTTTGCCGATTGGCCGCTGAATAGGGCTGCAACGTTTTCTGGTGCGATGGATTGGATAGAACGGAATGTGAGACCGTATCGCGAGACCCATATCGAGAAGCCATTACGTGAGAACTGGTGGATTTTCAAGCGGCCAACTCTGGAACTCTATGACGCCATCAGATCGTTAGCACGCTGTTTCGTAATTTCGCGAACAACGAAGCATCTAATGTTCGTGGAGGCACCGAAATCCATTGTCTTCTCAAAGGCGTTGGCAGTTTTCACAACCGATCGTTGGGACCACTTCGCCGTCGTCCAATCCACAATCCACGAAGTCTGGGCGCGCAAGTACAGCGGCGCGCTGAAACAAGACCTGCGTTACTCGCCGTCGAAATGCTTCGAAACCTTCGCCTTCCCCGAAGGCCTTTGGCAAACCGCCAACCATACCCTCGCCACGCTCGGCGAGCGCTACCACGAGCACCGCAAATCCATGATGCTTTGCCTCTGGCTCGGCCTCACCGACATCTACAACCTCTTCCACGCCCGCGACCTCACCCCCGCCAAGGTCGCCAAAGTCAGCAAAAAGTCCGCCGAAGAATCCGAGCGCGGCTACCAGGGCCTGCTCGAATTGCGCCGCCTCCACACCGAACTCGACCTCGCCATCCGAGACGCCTACAATTGGCAGAACCTCCCCCTCGAACACGGCTTCTACGAAGTCGAAACCCTCGCTGAAAACGATCGCGTCCGCTACACCATCAGCCCCGCCGCTCGCAAAGAACTTCTCCGCCGCCTCCTCGCCCTCAACCACGAACGCGCAGAGGCTGAAAAAGCCGCGCCGTCGCCAGCGAGACAGCAGCGCGGCAAGAAAGCCCTACCCCCAGCCAGCGCGAATCTGGAGATGTTTCCGAATGAAGACTGAAGGGTGTCCTCCACCTGTATCAATAACCAGCAACTCCGAATTCCAAACGGTAGTTCACATTCTGACCTTGAGGAATGCATGAGAATCCCTTCAAAAGTGATTAGTCGAAAGCGGTTTTGGGATGAGCACGCACGATCATTCACGGTCGAACTGATACTGCCACTGAGGAGTACAGGGCCTTCGTTGCAAAAGTCCACTGGCGCATGGATTCTATTTATGGTCGGCTGGTGGACAGCCTTCATTGGGAGGCGTTTTCGCGAACCAGTGCGAACGCTAAATGCCTACTTGCTGTATCCAATATCCGATTCTGTGTTACCAGCTTCCGTTGTCAAGTTGTCTGCAAACAAGGGCTACTATTACGCCGGGGAAGTTGCTGGCGACTGGCAAAGTCTCAAAAATTCGATGGGCATCTGCGAACCCGAGATTGAAAACGTTTCCATGTGGTTTAACCATGCGGGTCATGATTTGAATGGCGGGATCCCGAACTGGCTGCACGGGCAAATTCCGTCTCTCGCAGTGGTGTTTTCAGAAGAGGTTGCAAGACTACCCCAAATTGAAGTCAGCTTCTCCTGCAAAGACGCACAAGCGTCGCCAACCATCGCAGCAACGATACCAGACGACACGATTATTGATGTTGAGCGATCTACAATTGAACAACCTCAATCGGCAGTTCTGCCTGATCTTCATCGCGTGGATTTGGAAAGTCCGTCTGAGGGATTTTGCGCAACGACAAATTCAGGAACTGAGCCGAATGGGGATCTTTTGGATGTCGCTTCGGTACAAGAACCTGATGCTCTGGCCGGCATATTGCCAGTTGCGGAACGGACGGATGCGACTGAACTGGAAACGCGCACAGCCGTTGAACATTCCATCTCCCCGGCAACTCTGCAGATAGAAATCAACGATTCGCTGGACGATAGTCCAGAAAGTCTAGAGAGTAAACTTACTACGATTGTTCGGTCAATAGAACCCACAGATCTCGGCGAGGACATTGCCGGTGCAGAACTTGAGAGCGAGGACGAGACTTCAACTCATTTGATCGCGCCTAAAGCTTCTCCGCCGGATTTCAGAAGTGCTTCGTCTGTTACAAGTTCGTTAGGCGCCAAAATAGAAATCACAGCGCGGCCGGAAATGCCGTCTGTTGAGCGGATCATCCCGGCCCCAAGCGACATAATGCCTTTGACCTCGGTGCTGCCTGCGAATCTTCACTTTCTGGCACTTTACACACACGTTGTTCTTCGGGAAGCAGCCCGGTGTAGTTTGATTTCAAGCCAACATCGATGGTCCCTGGCGGAGCTTGGTGGTTGGGAAACCATCAATAAATTTCTTTTCAGACGCATGCAAGCCGCGAATTTCAACTGGGACAATTTGAGCACTTGGCGTGGCAGTGCTGGAGGCTTCATCGTCTCGGCGTATGATGCAGTGGGCCTGGCGATATTAACACATTGTGCGTTGGTGGGGCGCGAACGGGGAGATCCAGGTGAAATATGGCCTTCAGTATGGGATAGCCTTGGGTCCCAAGCCCGGAAAACGTGGTTCCTTAGCGAAGGTGTCGCTCGTCAGAACGTGCGAGACGCGATTCGTAACGTCTGCTTGCGATTTGGGCTGCGGCACTCTTTTGATCAGGACGGTGTTGATCGCCAGAATTGGCTCCGCACTATTCAGATGCAATATGGCTTCCCCTCTACCTGGGAGCATCTTTCTCAGAATCACAAGCCGGTGATCGCATCAGAGCTGATGGAGACAGAAAGCGAGAATTACTCGCCAGTGTTTTCCGCCCTGTGGGAAACTTTTCTAAAGTACCAGAAAGGTTTGATTACGGAGGCTGAAATAAGGGAGGCTTTGGAAGGCAACCCTTGGCTACCTGCGGATGGCATTGAAGGACTTATCGCACGAGCCCAAAGCCGTGCGATCGATGCTGCCCAATCCGGCGAATACAGTGCCACCATTTTCGAGGAAGCTGAACTGCGATGGTCCGGGGCTGAGCCGAGTTTTCGAATCACTTTGCTGAAATCGTTAGCGCGACGCCTTTCTGAAGACGACTACATCATAACTATTGCAAAACGACGTATGATGTTGCGGCGGGGGACTGATGGTTCGTTTGCGATAATGAGCGGGGCAAAATGGGATCGCTATTGCGAATTGGATTTGAGCCAAATTGAGATCCCAGTATCCATTGAGCGATCCGGAGAGATTGTTATCTCCGATCACATCTCTCTTCAGGCGGAAAATGGATTGTTCAGTCTCTATTCCTTGCAGAGTGGGAAAGTGCAGGACGAGTGTCGGCCACCAGCGTTGAAGAATGGAATCGTAGTCCTTTGTCGCCAAGAGCTCGCGGTCAGGCCTGAAATCATCGGTTCTGAATGGCGATTAGTATTTGGTGGTGATTGGAAAGTGATACTGGTGCCAGGTCCGACATCACCGGGCTTTGGCATATACCTCAACGATGAAAAGCTATTTCCAATTGCAGAGATTGAACAAGCGGGATATTTGGTTCCCGATATCACTGCTTCTTGTGACGGCGGATATTGGGGAGAACCCACTTCGGTTCTTTTGAAGGGACTTCCCGATGATGTTGAGCCCTTGCGATTTGTATTTGGGCGCAAGGAATTTCCGGTTAAGCGGGATACCTTGGGGCGAATACTCGTGAAGCCGTTTCCCCTTGACTCCGATCTTTTGTTTGGAGTCGACAACCCCAAGGTGCGCCTGCGTGCATGGTCCGCGGGAAGAGAGCGGACCTTTCAATGCTTATGGTCTTGTCCTGAGATTCGAGGCGCACTGATAACTAAGCGCGGAGTGTGGCAGCCACTTCATTTGACAACCGACAAGAAGTACCTGGACAAGGCTTCGATCAATATTGCATTTTCGGAACCAGCAGGATACCTCCTAAATGGAATGCAAGTTTGTGGGTTCTTGCGGGACAGCCGCGCAGAGGTGGATATCGCTCGGGTTTCTGGGTTGGGTGAAGGCCTAAAAGTGATTAGTGGTATCGGCACTCCGAATGATCGGCTAAGAGTCGTCGAGCGTATTAATGATTCTGGCGTCTTGAGGTTTGTTGATCAATTGTCTGATCCGCTTGTGCTGACGCTCGAGAAGGAAATTATTCCTGATGCGGATCACAAAGTCTGGATGTGGCCAAGGGGCTCCGTTGAGCCGGTGCAAATACCTATTTGTCACTTTGAGGGGGTGAGGTGGTTCGTATCGTACTCAGAGCCGGCCAAAGGCGCATTTGCATGGGCTGTTGAATACCAGGGCCGCAGAATTGGGTCGAGGTGGATTGGGAGAGCAGCGGAACTCGCGATTGGCGAAATAATCGAGGATCACTCAAACTGGGAAGAATTGGCTTCTTGGCTACGATGGTTCAAAGCTCCGCTGTTCTCCGACATTCTATTCCCAATTATTGAGCGGCGGGTGCAAGCCGCTCCCGCTGCCACTCTGGCCGCGTGGTTGTCGGGCGATCGGCAACTCCCTAACGACGTGCGCATTGAGCATGGTGAATCTGATGGAGACATTCTTGTAAGACATTTTCTGTGGGATTGGACACCTGGTCCGGAAGAAGCAGCGTCTCTTCTGGAATCATTAAAGATATTGTCTCCCGACTACTTCTCAGCTCTGGGTCAAGGTGCATTTCTGGACCGAATCCGCAAGGCCAATCCGCTTCTGCTTTTCTCTCTGGTGAATTGGGGCCTGGGGCAGTTCTTCTATAATGCAGCACTGCCGGAACTGGCGCCCATCTGCTGCAAAATTCGGAACCAGTGTGCTTTGGGCGAAAAAAAGGGGCGGGACGACAGCATCTCCGAATTCGTCTGGACAAAGCAACAAGAACAACTACTCATTGATGCAGGACATGAGCTGGGCGGTGCTGATAGAGAATTTTTGACTAAGTTAGTCAGCACGGCTAGGAAGATTGTCCAAAAAGAAGCAACTCAAAAGCTTGATTGCGAGATCCTCCACATTGCCCTCTCCAGCAACTCTTATGGTCGATGGCTCTCAAGCAAGCTCATCAATGAATTCTATCTCAAGCTAAAGAGCCCCGAATGATCAACAGTACTCAACTCGATGCGATCCGCGCCAAGGACAATTTACGTTCAAGGTTAGTTGATTTCATTGCGTCTCAGGCGTTTCTGCGCGATGAAGGCTTAGGCAAGGCCTGTCGTGCATTGTGGGAAGCTGAAAATGGAATTGTCGGACCACTTTGGGTGGAAGGAATCTTCAGCAGTGAGTCTTCCGGAGAGACGTTACTGTCTCTCGCCAATCAGGGTATTCTGGACCGCAATTGTTTCAATCAGCTCGATGCTGCAGACGTATTCCCCTCAAAACGATCACTCTACGTTCATCAAGCCGACGCTATCCGAATTGTTCACGAGGCGGAGCATCACAAGCGCCCAGGAATAGTAGTTACAGCCGGCACGGGTGCTGGAAAAACAGAGTCGTTTTTGGTGCCATTGCTAAATGATCTGTACAGAAACGCTCGCAGACCTGGAGAGGAAGGTGTAAGGGCAATACTCCTGTATCCACTGAATGCATTGGTGAACGATCAGGTTGCACGCATTCGCAAATGGCTTAGCGGCCAGCAACAGATTCGCTTTTGCTACTTTACCGGGGAAACCCCGGAAAACAATTCGGCCGCCTCGAAATTGGGGATTAATCCCTATTTGAAGGGCGCGGAAATCGTAACTAGAGAACAGGCGCGTGCTACACCACCAGACATCCTTGTAACCAACTACTCGATGTTGGAATATTTACTCTGCCGTCCCCAAGACTCCAGTCTATTTGGGTCAGCGCTTAGGACGCTCGTTCTGGACGAGGCGCATGTGTATTCAGGAACGTTGGCAGCAGAAATTGCGCTGCTCCTCAGGCGAGTGCAGCTTCGCTGCCAAGTTCAGCCAACGTCGGTGCTACACATTGCGGCCTCCGCGACTTTGGAAGGTGATGTGACCAGTTTTGCATCCAGTCTTTTCTGCAAAGCACCGTCTCAAATTCACCACCTTCAAGGCACCAGACAGCGCCAGTCACTTGGGACGCCATGTCCACCCGCTCGGCCGCCGAGCCCTCAGGATCTACAACTCCTGGCATTGGAAGAGAATCTAGTTGAGGACAACGAGCTGGCAGATGTTGGTGCCTCGGATGCGCGCCGTGCAGTGGAGCCGCTCGTCGCTGCCAAAGTAATAAAGAACTGCAGCTCTGAGTTGAAAGGTGCCCGAGTTCTTTGGCAAGCACTGAGATGCGCTCCTCTAATTCACCGTTTGGAGGATTTCTTTTGGCGCCGGCGTTCTGATGTTATTCTCCCGCTGGCAGACATTAGTGCCGAGTTGTGGAACTCGGAAAATGCCGATGCACTTCGAGCCACGACTCGCATCCTGCAACTCTGTGCTCGAGCTCGCGAACAAGCAGGAGACCTACCGTTGATTCCGCACAAGCTCCACTTGCAAGTGCGGACCGCAAGCACCGTCAGCGCTTGCGTGAATTCTAACTGCTCCGCGCCACCGGTATCGCGGTTGGAAGGCGGGGGTGGGCTCGTCGCCGCGGTTAAGGATCGATGCAGTTGGTGTGGAAAATCTTTGCTAACACTTGCACGCTGCGGGAATTGTGGGGAGTGGTTCTTTACGGGAGTTTTTCGCGACGAAGACTCGAGCTTGCACCCGCGTGTTCGTTGGGTCGGTGAAAACTCTTCATTGCGCTTTGCTCGTCCTGCCCAAGGAAATGAATCCTCCTGGTTTGATTTTGATACGCGGCAATGTCTGGGAAGAACGGAGAATTCGATCCCTCTTACTTGGGTCGACGCGTGTCCTAACTGTTCAGAGCCCAGCAGAGAGTTTTATCCAGTCGGAATCGGAGACCAACTGGCATTGCCTATTGTGGCAGAAACAATCTTATCGGAGATGCCTCCGTTCCCCTCACAGTCGAATGCATGGCTGCCAGCCAGAGGGCGTCGTCTACTTGTGTTTAGCGACAGCCGGAGAGAAGCGGCCCGGTTAGGTCCCAACCTAACCACACAACACGAAGTTCATCTCGGCAGAAAAGTCTTGTCCAGTATCCTCGAGGAAAACAAGCCCGACCCAGAATATTTGTCTATGCTTCAGGAACAGCAGGATCTGTTAAAGAGGCAACTCGCTTTTCCTCAACTATCCGCGATTCTCAAAGCGAACATTACGTCCCAGCTGAAGGACGTAGAGCGCAACATGGGAACACTTGTAGAAGGACAAACCATATCCGCCTGGGCTGGGGTTTTGAAGTCGCATCCGCTTATTGCGGAATTCTTCGACCGGGAGGGCGCTGCCCAAGATCGCGTCGCGCAGTGGAGTCAAAAAGCCTGGGAATCGAATCGTGACCAAATCGGCAAGAAGTCACGACTTTTGCTGGTGAAGGAATTCGCTTCTCCAAATTGGCGACAGGCTTCGCTTGAGACCCTGGGCGTCGCGGAAATTGTATATCCGGGTCTTGATGCCCTTGAGATTCCGGCAACGCTGGCGGGTGTGCTTCCAAATCCGTCCATTCGCGAATCGTTCCGAGCCGTCTGGCCCAAGTTCATAAGTGCTCTCTGTGACACACTTCGGGTGGATAGAGCCATAACACTGGAACCCGGAGGCGACGATGCGTCTGATTTTTATTATCCAGTGGGAAGGTGGATCAGTGAGCATGACCGATTCGGATCTTTACTTGGTTCATTTATTGGATCTGCCGACTCACGGGAATCCAGACGCAACCTTTTTTGTCGAAAAGTGCTGATTGCTGCGGGGCTCTCTGAGCAGCAGGCAGAAGACTTGCTTCAACCCGTACTTTCCGCCGCATTCAACACATTGCTTAGCGCTGCGGAAAAGGGACTTCTCGGATGGTTGGAGGCTGACAAGCGGCAAGCCGCGGATGGGTTGCCGAAGCCAGCGATACGACTCAAGTTTTCTGATCTGGTGTTGCGCGTCCCGAAGGCGCTCTATCGGTGCCGGACCACAGGCCATGTCTGGTCGCGGGCTGTATTTGGGTGTGCGCCGGAGCGAGGAAGTTGGGGTACGCTGAATCCATTTGCTCCGGACGCAATTGAACGGGACACACGTCTCTCGCGATTTCACCAAGCTTATCGAAGCGATCCTGCATTTGATATCGGTGTTTGGGCGGAAGAGCATTCAGCCCAGTTGGAGTCTACAGAAAACGCCCGCCTTCAGCATCTGTTTGAAGCTGGAGCGAGAAATGTGTTGAGTGCGACAACGACGCTTGAGGTCGGTATCGATATCGGCGGCCTTTCGTGTGTTCTACTTGGTAACGTCCCGCCGAGCAGATCAAATTATCAGCAACGGGCCGGTCGCGCTGGGCGTCGTGCCGATGGCTCGTCGCTTGCATTAACTTACAATCGTGCCAACGCATATGACCAAGCTGTCTTTGGCGATTTCGGTGCGTTCTTCCGCCGCAAGCCCCGCCAAATATCTGTATTGCTTGATCGCGAGCGCTTTCCCAAGCGCCATTTGGCGGCCTTTCTCTTTGGAGAGTTTTATAGAACACTATACATTCCTGGAGTGAAGGTGGGTGCAATGCAAGCCTTTCAACGAATGGGATGGATTACGCGCCAACCGCAGATTCCGCATTGTCAGCGTAATTCACCTCCACCACCTTCGCCGAGTCCAGTAGAGTATCGCGATCTCATTTGGGATGGCGATTCTATTACGCCCGTTTCCGAGAGGTTTCTTCGATTTCTCAGGGGAGATCTTAGTGAATCGATCCTGAACGGAGCGCGTGTGCTTCTATCTGGAACCGGACTCAGCTATAGGGCGGACGGGGAAGAATTCAGCAACCTAATCGGTACGATCGCTTCTGATTTTGAAATGGCGGTCGATGGTTGGAAGCGCGACTACCAGTCTCTGTTGAGTGAATGGAAGCGTCAGCGATCAGAGGCCGTACCGGATACACGGGTGCTGAACTACCTCGCTCATCAGGCAGACTCTCTTTGGAGCACAGCCGTTATCGAGGAAATGGCGAACCGGCGATTTCTGCCGCGCTACGGATTTCCAATTGGTGTCCTCGCGCTAAGTGGACCGGGAATTACCAACTGGAAATCGCGAGAGGAATCGGTGCGACTTCAACGCTCAGGCATTATCGCGCTTAGCGAGTACGTTCCAGGGTCAGTCGTCCTAGCTGGAGGTAGGTATTTTGAATCTCACGGGCTCTCCCGTTCGTTCGCAAAGGGAGAAACACCGTTTGGGCCGATTGCATTAAGGCGAACTTGTACGGACGGCCACACCTCGTATTCGTTTGATCTCAAGCTCGACCCCGTATGCCCTGAACCCAATTGCAATTGTCCGAGCGCTGGTTCGCCGACGTCGCTGCTCCTCTTGAGGCACGGGTTCTCAACCGCGGTTTGGGATCCGCCATCCTGGAGCGGCAAGACGGATAGAGTAGGCACTACCAGTCTTTGCACAACTTCCTTTGTTCAGAAGCACAGTCGCGTGATCAGCGACTTCGCCGATATCAAGGGGCTTAATGCTGTCATCTGCGAAGACGGTGAGTTGATCGTGGCAAATTCGGGCGAGCACGCATTTGGATTCGCGGTTTGTACTCAATGCGGTTTTGCGGAAAGCGAGCGAAAACTGAAGGGCACGGGCAAGCTAGACCTTCCGCTTGGCTTTGATCGGCACATTCGACTCTTGTCCGAGAAAGACCGCTGTTGGGCTCGGAAGGACGATGCCCCAGTTCTAAGGCATCAACATCTTGCCGCGCGACACGAAACGGACATGCTCCAGATTACATTCCTGGGTGCGTCCGCGGAAGTGATCACAACATTGGGGCACACTCTGCGATTAGCTGGTGCTGAGCTGCTGGAACTCGATCATCGGGAAATCGGATTTTTCGCTGAGGGTTTACACGTAAGGCTCTTTGAGAACACTCCAGGAGGATGCGGTCACTTGGCTGAACTCGAAAAACAAGGAAGGGACTGGCTCCGAACGGCTGTTCAAAAACTCACCGGTTCCAAGGAGCATGACGCACAGTGTGAGACGGCGTGCTTGAACTGCATACTCAGCAGTGCTTCCCAGTTTGATGTGGAGTCTGGAAAAATTCAAAGGGTCGAAACATTGCGTTATCTTTCGCAACTTCTTGATGCCGGAGCCGTACCAGCCAAGTCGCAAAATACTGGCAGGCCCGATTCCAATAACACACCTTCGACCCCAATCGGTGATGTGGTGCCTGCATTTCAAGCCAAAGCGGCTAAGCGGGTGAACAAAAAAAATCGGAGCACATAGCATGGTCAGTTCTCCTTACAGCAGAGCTGTTTTCCGCGTTGAACATGAGATGGTTCCACTGACTTCTTGCGATCCACTAAACCAGGGCCAATAATCGAAAAAGCCATAGCGCCGCCGACGAAACAGAACCGTGGCAATAAAGCCTCCGCCAACCTTCACCGAGAATTCCGAAATGATTTCGGCGGAGTGGTAATATTGCAAGACCAAATCCATTGACTGGATCAAAAATCTACCGCCCGAGTATCTTCCCAAAGAGTTCGCGTTGATCACGCCAGAAGGTCAGATTAGCGACTGGCCGCAGATCACGCTCGTAAAGCGCCGCAACTGGCCCGTTTGAAGACAGCAGGGCTACTTGAATGTCCGGAGCCAGCATCAGCAGGTTCATGATCTGCGTCACGCGTGCCCGAGTGACGTGCCCAAGCCGCGCAATGTCTGCGTAGTCGCGTACTTCTCGACGCTCAATCATGTCCTGAAATTTGATGGCAAGAGCCAGCAACCGAGTGATCCGAGGAACCCGCGGGCGGCTCGGTGCTTTCGATTCCAATTCAGCCCCCGCCACAAATGCGCGCGGGCGTTGACGCACTGGAATCATTGTCTCGACCTGAACGCTCGCGCCTTCCAGCGAATCCGAGCCCATTGTGGTCATCAGTTTCCTTGACATAGTTCTTTGGCTCCTGCGTTGCTGAAATTGACGGTGACCTTGCCGGTCCGCCCGTCGTAGCCGACCTTGGCAACCAGCAGATGGATCATCTGCTCCTGCTCCTTTATTGTCATGGATGTCCAGATGGCGTCGAACTCAGCCAGCATGCTTCGAAGGTCGTCGGCGTTAATGTGGTCCGTATTGAGGTAGGCGCGCTCGGCGGCGAGATCTGCCGCCCTGTGCTCGTTGGCTTCAATCTCGCGTTGCATACTGGCCATCCGCTCAAACCGCGCGCCGGAGTCCACGCTGGTATCTGCCGCTTCTCGCGCAAGGTTCTGATTAAGTTGCCGGAGGCACCGTCGTTGGGTTTCTGACTCGTGGTCAACTTCATTCCGCCGGCGAGCCACATTATCGAGGGCTTCGGTGGCGACTGCCTCGGCCAGTTTGGGGTCAGTACCAATCCGGCGAACGCTATCGAGGACCGCAGATTCGATGGCATGCGCTGAAACGGACTTGGTCTCGCAGTTCGTCCATCCCTTCTGCTGAGCGTTGTAACAGACGTAGTAGCG
The DNA here is from genome assembly GCA_903881085.1 of uncultured Acidobacteriia bacterium. Taxonomy (GTDB): domain Bacteria; phylum Acidobacteriota; class Terriglobia; order Bryobacterales; family Bryobacteraceae; genus CAIRSA01. Next base: position 27,683 of record CAIRSA010000429.1, on the reverse strand, counting down.
GTACCGCTTTGCGTTCCGCATCGTGTAGGTGTGGATCATCGGCGTCCCGCAGGGAACGCAAAACAACAAACCGCGGAGCAGGGCTCCAAACTTGTTTTTCAGGCTGGCACCATTGTCGCCAGTGTTTCGTCGAAGGGTTTCATGGACTCGATCCCACGTGTTCTGGTCGACGATCCGTTCATGCTCGCCAGGATATAGAGAGCCTTTGTGGTCGACCATTCCGGTGTAGATGGCGTTAGTGAGGATCCCATGCATCGTCCCCTTCGCGATGCGCTGACCTCCTCGGACCCTGCCGTCCTTCGTTGTCCACTGCTTCGTCAGAAGGCCGCGCCGCTCGGCCTCCTGCAGGACGGGGAGCAGGGATCCATGCTCCAGGTAAAGACCGAAGATGGTCCGTACCACCTCCGCTTCTTCCGGATTGACGACAAGTCGCCCGCCCTTTGGATCGATATCGTATCCCAGGACCGGATTGCCGCCGATCCATTTGCCTTTCTTTCTCGCAGCCGACATCTTGTCTCTGGTGCGTTCGGAGATGATCTCGCGCTCGAATTGAGCAAAGGAAAGAAGAATGTTCAGCGTCAAGCGGCCAAGAGAACTCGTCGTGTTGAACTGCTGAGTGACCGCCACGAAGCTAACGCCGTTCCGATCGAAGACTTCGATGATTCGGGCGAAGTCGAGCAGGGAACGACTGAGCCGGTCGACCTTATATACCACGATGCAGTCAACCTTCCGTTCCTCAATCGCGGTCAGGAGCCGCTTCAATGCTGGCCGATCCATGTTGCCGCCAGTATAGCCGCCATCGTCGAAATGATCAGTGATGACCTGCCAGCCCTCATGCTTCTGGCTGGCAATGAAAGCCTCGGATGATTCCCGTTGTGCATCCAGGGAGTTGAACTCTTGTTGCAGCCCTTCCTCGGTCGACTTGCGAGTATAGATCGCGCACCGGATGATTCGGTTTTCCACCGCAACGTTCGTCCGGCTCGCCGCTGCCCGCAGCATGCTATTTTTTGACATCGCTGGCCTCCGGTGTGGGCGGCAAGTTGAAAAAGAGGAAGCCGTTCCATTTGGTGCCTGTCACTTCAAGGGCGATTGCGCTGAGGGACCGATATTTCTGGCCGTTGAATTCGAACCCATCGACGAGAATGTGCACAATCACTCGCCGGCCTTTGTACTCCCGCTCCAAGCATGATCCCACCGGCGGTAGGCGCGGATCGAGTTCAGCCGCCACCTTTCTTCTTACGCTGAGTTTGGGATCGAGCGTGGGATCCTGCCCGAATCTGGTCCTGGGCGCCCGAATGCGCAGGTCGGCATCATTGGCGATCTCAAGCGCGCGGCGGTGGGCGCGTTCAGATAGGCCGCCTTCTGCCAGTGCCTGGATCCGCCAGGCGATCCTCCGAAACAGGAACTGCTTGTTACCTGATCGAGATTCCTCTCCGAACAGTTCCAGGTACTTCTTGTGGAGCAGGCCGACTGTCATCCGGCTTAGCTCATCAATCTCTCTTTGCATCGTGGTCTCCACGCTTTTCTCCGTTCTCGAGGTCGTTAACCTCATGTCTATCTACGCTCTGTCTCCGCTGACTAGCAAGTGGAGATTCGCGCCTGCGTTGACTGCGGAGCCGGAGGTAGCCGGCGGCGAAGATGCGGGCGATGGATTGGAAATCCTTGGTTGAAATGTTCAAGACGATTCACCTTGCTGTGGATTTACACCACAGCGAAAGTCCGCCTTGCGGTCGTTCCGCTGTCGAGTGGTTATTGAGCGTGCAAGAGACACGCTACTGTAAACATACGCGAAGAATTCGAAAAGTGTAAACCAAGCCGGACAACCCTGTTAAATAACTTCGGACATTCTCTGGCAATGAGAGAAGTGGGGTGGGAGGGAGAGAAAACGGCCTCAACCCGGCGAGTGGGCTGACTCTCCGAATTTGAGGTCGGAGAACGGCATCATCTGGAAATAGTTGAAGATATTGGGGATAGTGCGCGGGGCGGGCCTGGGCACACGAACAGTGTTTGAGTTAACTAACGGGGAGGGAAGTTTCGGTTTAAGAAAGTTTGGCTCCTGAGGTAGGACTCGAACCTACAACCCTTCGGTTAACAGCCGTGAGGACTTGTAATGACAATAAGGCAAATTGCAGATTCGCCGCAACTATAGTCATGCTTCTCAGCCCTAAGGTAATCGCCGGTGCCCACGAAATAAATAATATTTTTCCCTCCTTTTCAACCACTTACCCAAAACGCCCACCCACTCCACCAAACCGCCCGTGATAAACCATGATCAGGCGCGTCCCAACCGCCACCCCTCGCACCAATCGCGAGGCCGAATCATAAGGAGAAAGTAGTGCTGCAATTTGCAACAATTCGGAGCCGGATTTCTTGGCTTACCCAAGACCAACCCAAGGAACAACAAGCCACTCGAAATCATATAATTAGGCTGTGGAAAAAATCGGATTCTTGGGTTCCCGGGTTAAGATCGATTCTTGGGTTCATTTCTCCTAAGTCATTGAAAATACAACCAGGCGAACCCGAGCCGGCCAACTGCCTACCCAAGCCCCCAGCCCTTGCAGCGACAACCACTTGCGCCAAATCGTCCCGCTCACCGAACCGCCGCCAACCCCCGGAAACATTGACACTTTCCGCCCCGGATTGCTAGATTGGTTTCTTACATGGATCAATCTGCCGCGTTGAAATCAACGCCTCTCGTCGGGGTCCACCGGCGTGCTGGCGCGAAGATGGTGGACTTTGGCGGTTGGGACATGCCGGTCCAATACTCCGGAATCCTCGACGAACACCACGCCGTCCGCCGCGCCGTCGGCATCTTCGACGTAAGCCACATGGGCGAAATCGAAGTCCGCGGACCGCAGGCCTTCGACCTCGTCAATTACATCGCCACCACTGACGTCTCCAAAGTGAAAATCGGCCAGGCGCAGTACGCCGGAATGCTCTATGCACACGGTGGCTTCGTTGACGACATCCTCATTCACAAAGTCGCCGACGATCATTATTTCCTCTGCGTGAACGCCTCGAATCAGGACAAGGATTACGAGCACATCGCCGCCGCTAACAAGTTCGATTGCACCGTGGAAAACGCCGGCCCGCGATATTCGCAGCTCGCCATCCAAGGTCCCAAGGGCCTCGCGACACTTCAGAAACTGACCGCCACCGATCTCTCCACAATCCGCTACTATCACTTCTCAGACGGCGAAGTCTCCGGCACCCCGGCGCGCATCGCACGCACGGGCTACACCGGTGAAGACGGCTTCGAAATCTACATCGACCCCAGTCAGGCCGAGCGCCTGTGGGCAGAGATCCTTGCCGCAGGCGAAGAGTTCGGCATCAAGCAGGCCGGCCTGGGCGCGCGCAACACGCTGCGTCTGGAAGCCAAGATGGCGCTCTACGGCCACGAAATCGGCGCTGAGATCAATCCGTTCGAAGCCGACTTGGCGCGCATCGTCAAGTTCGATAAGGGCGATTTTATCGGCCGCGCGAAGCTGCTGGAATTGCAGGCCGCCGGCCTCACGCGCAAGCTGGTAGGTTTTGAAATGCGCGGCCGCGGCATCGGCCGCGATGGTTACGAAATCACAATCGATGGCGCTCCTGCAGGCTTCGTCACCAGCGGCGGGCCGTCGCCAACTCTGAACAAAAACATCGGACTGTGCTATCTTCCGATAGAGAAAGCAATCGTCGGGCAAGTGTTCCAGATCGTAATCCGCAATCAACCTGTCGATGCCGAAGTTGTCCCAACACCTTTCTACAAGCGAGCGAAATAAACCATGTACCCAGAAACTTTTCGTTATACCAAGGAACACGAGTGGGTCGAAGCCGCGGGCGGCGAAGCCACCATCGGCATCACTGACCACGCGCAGCAGGAATTGGGCGACATTGTTTACGTCGACCTGCCCAAGGTGGGCATCACTGTAGAGCAGGGCAAAACCTTCGGATCGGTGGAGTCGGTGAAGGCTGTTTCCGACATCTACGCGCCGGTCTCGGGCGAAGTCCTGGCTATCAATGAGTCACTCACGGAAGCCCCGGAATCCTTGAATGCCGACCCCCATGGCGCGGCCTGGTTGATCAAGGTGAAGCTCAGCGACCCCGCTCAATTGGCGGGTCTGCTCGATGCCGCCGGCTACAGAGCCTTCCTCGGAGAGTAGTTCGCCCACGGCGAGAAACAAGGAACAGATTTGCGATACCTACCTAAGTCAAATGCCGAGCGCCGCCAGATGCTCGATGCGTGCGGTGCCAGTTCGTTGGAAGATCTGTTTGCACATCTTCCCGAAGAGGTGAGGCTGAAACGTCCGCTCGCCATCCCCGATGGCATGAGCGAGTACAGCATCATCGATTACTTCAAGGCGCGCGCAGGCGAATGTGCCACGGGCTATGCGTCGTTCCTCGGCGCTGGCGTGTATTCGCACTATCGTCCGGTGGTTGTCGACACCATTGTTTCCCGCGCGGAATTCCTGACTTCCTATACGCCATACCAGGCCGAAATGGCCCAGGGCACGCTGACTGCGATCTTCGAATTTCAATCGATGGTCTGCCAGTTGACGGGCATGGATGTGGCGAATGCTTCGATGTACGATGGCTCCTCGGCGGTACCTGAGGCGGCCATGATGGCAGTGCGCATCACGGGACGGGATCGGGTCGTCATTGCCCGCACAGTGCACCCCGAATACCGTACGGTGCTCAGCACGTACGCCAAATACCAGGGCATGCCCGTAGCAGAGTTTGGTTATAACTCCGAGACCGGCATGCTCGATCTTTCCGCATTGGATGCGGCGATTGACGATCAGACCGCCGCGGTCATCATTCAATCGCCGAATTTCTTCGGAACGGTGGAAGACATCAAAGCAGCAGCGGAGATCGCGCACAAGAAGGGCGCGCTGCTGATTCACGTATTCACGGAAGCGGTTTCGCTGGGCATTCTGACGCCGCCGCGCGAGGCCGATATTGTTTGCGGCGAACTGCAGTCCTACGCGATTTCGCCCAGCTACGGCGGGCCTTTCGCCGGCATCATGGCCACGAAAGAAAAATACATTCGCCAGATCCCGGGCCGCCTGGTTGGCGAAACCAAAGACGCCAACGGCAAGCGCGCTTACTGCCTCACACTGTCTACCCGCGAACAACACATTCGCCGCGAAAAAGCGACCTCCAACATCTGCACCAATCAGGCGTTGATCGCGTTGATGGCTACTGTGTTCATGAGCCTCTACGGCAAGCAGGGCTTGCGCGAACTGGCCGAACAGAATCTGGCCAAGACGCATTATCTGGCCGATGGTCTGCCGGTACGCTTCAGCGGTCCATTCTTCAATGAAGTGGTCGTTCGCTGCGGCGATCCGGAGGCTGTCAACAAAGCCTTGCTCGAAAAGAAAATCATCGGAGGCCTGCCCCTGGGCGGCTTCTATCCGGAGCTGAAAGATTGCATGCTGCTCTGCGCCACGGAAATGTCCAAGCGTGCCGACATCGATGAAGTCAAGAAGGCGGTGGCCTAATGATCCGCAAAGTAACCAACAGCACCACCCAGAACGAGTCGCTGCTCTTCGAACAGAGTTCGCCCGGTAAGGTCGGCTATCAGCTTCCCGATTTGGATGTGCCTGTGGTCGACGCGAAAGCACTGCTTGGCGCGGCCAATGTGCGTGACGAAATCGAAGGCTTCCCGGAAGTGAGCGAAGTCGAAAACGTCCGCCACTACACGCGGCTTTCCACCTGGAATTACGCCATCGATCTGGGCCTGTATCCGCTCGGCTCCTGCACCATGAAGTACAACCCGCGCGTCAATGAATTGGTCGCCCGGTTGGAAGGTCTGGCCTGGGCGCACCCCTATCAGCCCGAAGGGTTATCGCAGGGCGCGTTCGAAGTCATGTCGCAGTTGGAAAACTGCCTCGCTGAGATCACCGGCATGGACGCCGTGACGCTGCAACCCGCTGCTGGCGCGCATGGCGAACTCACCGGCGTGTTGCTGATGCGTGCGCTGCTCGAATCGCGCGGCAATCCGCGCAAGCGCCTGCTGATTCCTGACTCTGCGCACGGCACCAATCCGGCTACCGCAGCGATGGCCGGTTATTCGGTGGAGAACATCCGCTCCAACAGCCGCGGCATGATGGATATCGAACAACTGGCCCGCATCATGGACGAAGATGCTGCCGGCTTGATGGTCACCAATCCCAACACGGTTGGCGTGTTTGAGCAGGAGATCGTCAAGGTCGCTGAGATCGTGCATGCCAAGGGCGGCCTGATGTACATGGACGGCGCGAACATGAACGCGCTGGTGGGCATCACGCGTCCGGGCGACTTCGGCATCGATGTCATGCACTTGAACCTGCACAAGACCTTCTCCACGCCGCACGGCGGCGGTGGCCCTGGTTCTGGTGCAGTGGCTATCAAGAAGCATCTGGAACCCTTCCTGCCCTATCCGCGCATGAAGCGCGTCAAGGACATTTGGAGCTGGGATTACGACCGGCCGCAGTCCATCGGTAAGGTCCGTGCCTTCTATGGCAACTTCGGCGTGCTGGTTCGCGCGCTGGCCTACATCATGGCGCACGGCGGACCTGGCCTGCGCAACGCCACCATGGACGCAGTGTTGAACGCGACCTACATTCGCAAGGGCCTGGAGCCCTACTACGATCTGCCGCTGACCGATCCTTCGATGCACGAAGTGGTATTCAGTCACGATCGTCAGGAAAAGCTCGGTGTGAAGACGATGGACATTGCCAAGCGCCTGATCGATTACGGCTTCCATCCTTACACCACGGCGTTCCCTATGATCGTGCATGGCGCGATCATGATTGAACCGACCGAGACGGAGAGCAAGCAGGAGATCGACCTGTTCATTGATGCGATGATCTCTATCGCCAAAGAGATTGAGACAGATCCGCAGTTCGTGCTCAAGGCTCCCTACAACACTCGCGTTGCTCGCGTGGACGAGACCACCGCCGCCAGAAAGCCGATTGTACGCTGGAAGCCGGCGTAGTATAACTAACAGGTGCGCAAGCTACTACTCATTCTCGGGCTAGTGGTTTTGTTGCGCCTGGCCTTTATCAACCAGCCGATTCAGGGCGACGACGTCAACTATCTGGCCGAAGCCCAGCACACGCTCATTGAGCCCCTGCATCCGAACCACTTCAACTTCGCCTTCCAAGGCGAAATGGTGGCGATGCAGGGCAACTCGCATCCACCCTTCAACGGCCTATATTTAGGCGCAGTGCTCGCGCTCGCTGGCGGCGTGAAGGAGTGGGCCTTTCACCTCGCCTACATCCCGTTTTCGTTGATCGCCGTTTGGGCCATGTGGCTGATCGCCACGCAGACCTGCACGCGGCCCACAGAGGCGGTGCTATTGTTTTGCGCCGTGCCCGCTTTCGTAGTGAATGGCGGATCGCTGGAAACCGATCTGCCGTTCCTGGCGTTCTTCATGCTGTCTGTTGCCGGTTTCATGCGCGGCTGGACGGTTGTGACTGCGCTCGCCATGGTGCTGGCCGCGATGACGGCGTATCAGGCCATCTTCCTTGTCCCGATCCTCGGCGTGTTCCTGTGGATGCACAACCGGACATGGAAAGCCGGCTGGGCGCTGCTCCTGGTTGCCCCACTGACCTTCGGCGTGTGGCAGCTTTTTGAGCGGTCCTCAACGGGCGCAATGCCTGCTGCCGTTCTTGTGGGCTTCTTCAGTAAGTATGGGCTGCAGGCGCTTTCCAACAAAGTGCGCAACGCAGCGGCGCTGACCACGCACCTCGGCTGGATCGTCTTCCCGCTGCTGGTCTGCTTCACGCAGCGCGCCTTCATGGCCACGGTGCCGATTCTGTTCATCGCCGCGCTGTTCACGCCCGATGCCTTTGCCGCCATCTCCATGGTTGTGGGCGTTTGTGTGCTCGTCTTCGCCGCGCAGAGCCTGCGCAAGAACGTGTTCCTGGCCGCGTGGATCTTCGTGTGGATCGCCTGCGCGTTTGCCGTCTTCTATGCAGGCTCGGCACGCTATCTGTTGCCGATGGCCGCGCCGGTGATTCTGCTCATCTCGAACAAGCTGCCCGCACCCTTGCTGCGCGGCGCTGCTGTGCTTCAGTTCGCTCTATCGCTTGCGCTGGCCATCGCGAACTATCAGCACTGGGACGGCTATCGCGAGTTCGCCCGGTCACTTGAAAAAGAGACCTCTACGAAGCGCACCTGGGTCAATGGCGAATGGGGTCTGCGGCACTATTCCGAGGACGCGGGAGCGATCCCGATTCTGCGCGGCCAAGCCGTGCAGCCGGGCGACATGGTGATCTCCAGCAAGCTGGCGAACCCCATCGAATTTACCACTGGAGGCGGCGTGCGCGTGCCGCTGAAAGAGCTGTCGATTCAGCCGTGGATGCCGCTGCGCATCATCGGCCTGGATTCGCGATCAGCCTACTCGGATGCTTCGAAAGGCCTACGGCCGTTCGAGTTCAGCCGAGGCGTGGCCGATGTGGTGCGCGCCGAAGTGGTTGTGGAAACGGAGCCGACTGCTGAGTATCTGAAGATGACTTCACCCGAATCGGGCCAGCACATCGTCAGCGGCATGTTTGAGATGGAAGACAAGTGGCGCTGGATGTCAGGCAGTGCCGTAGTTGTGCTGAAGCGGCCGGCGAAACGCTCGCGGCTGCAGGCGGTGATCTTCATTCACGATTCCGCGCCGGGCCGTGAAGTTGCCATCACGCTTGATGGCAAGCAGGTGGCTCACGCGAAGTACGAACGGCCCGGACTGTACACGATCGCTTCCGAGCCGATCGAACCGGGCAGCGGCCGCGCGACCATCGGCCTCACCATCGACAAAACCTTCTCGCCGCCCAACGACCGCCGCAAGCTCGGCCTGATCCTCACCGAACTTGGCTTCGTCTCATTTTAAGCGGCGCACGCGGTGCGACTCGCTGTCGCCGATGTAGACGATGCCTTTCTTGTCGACGAAGATGCCGTGCGGGCGCGACATCTTGCACGCCGCAGGGCTTGTCTCCGGGCCATCGCCGCGTTCGCCTGTGCCGGCGGCAGTTGTGATGATACCCGTCTTCAAATCGATGCGGCGGATGGTGTGGCTTTCGGTATCGGCGATGTACACGCCGCCGTCAGGCGACCAGGCGATGCCCTTCGGTCCATTCAATTTCGCCAGCTTGGCCGGGCCGTTGTCGCCGGTCCAGCCCTTTTCGCCAGTACCGGCGATGTGATAAATCTTGCCCTCTTTCGTGTCGATACGGTACACCGCGTTGCCTTCGCGCAGGGCGAGGTAGAGATTGCCGCGCGGATCAAGGTCGAGCGCGCGAGGCCCATTCAGCGCGGTTCCGGCGAGCGGCGCGCCATCCACGACGGGCTTCTTCTCGCCCGTGCCCGCGAACGTATCGATGATGCCGGTCTTCATGTCGACCTTGCGGATGCGGTTGTTGGCGATGTCGCAGATGAGCAGGTTGCCCTGCGGGTCGAACTGAATGCTGTGAGGCTGCTTGAACTGCGCCTTCACCGCCGGTCCGCCATCGCCGCTGAAGCCTGCGGTGTTGTTGCCCGCCACGGTGGAGATGATCTTTGTCTTGGCATCCACGCGTCGCACGATGTTGTTCTTCATCTCCACGAAGAACATGTTGCCCGCCTTGTCGAAGCGCACCTCGTAAGGCTCGTTGAGCAGCGCCGCGGTGGCTGGGCCGCCATCGCCCGCGTAGCCCATCTTGCCTGTGCCTGCTACGATGGTGAGCTTCTTCGTTTTCAAGTCCAGACGGCGGACGACGTGGTTGCCGATTTCGCAGATGTAGAGTGCACCATCGGGGCCGGTGGTAAGGCCGTAGGGATTGTTGATCTGTTCCTGCGAGAAACCCTCCTTGCCGTTGCCGGCGATGGTTTCGATGGTCTTGTCCGCACTGAACATGGCGGAGCTAAGTGTTAAGAGGATGGCGATTGCTTTCACAGTGAAAGAGTCTAGCACAGGCGCAGCACATCATCGGGTGAGGGGTTGAGCAGCACATGCACTTTGAGTCCGCGCGGCGCCCAGATACGCGGGTCAGAGGGGCCGAAGATCGCGATCACCGGCGTGCCCACGGCGGCGGCTAGATGTGTGATACCGCTGTCGTTGCCGATGTAAAATTTGGCTCCGGCAATGCAACTGGCAACATCGGCGAGACTGTCGAAGCGGGTTGCGCCGTCGAGTTCTTCTTCTGGGCCGGCGAGCCAGCAGACGTCGCCCAGTTGCTGCGCCACGGCTTGGAAGTTTTCGAGCGGCCAGTTCTTCGTGCGGCCTCCGGAGAACGGATGGATCACAGTTGGCGCGGCATGTTTGGGCTCTGTATGGATTGTGGGCAGCGCGCCTGGCGGTGCGCCCACCTGCGTCAGAAAGAAGTCCGTGGCGTGGAGTGTGCAATCGGCTGCGGGCAGTGCAGTGTGAAATTCGAAGGGCAATTCGCGGACTGCTTCCACGAACTCAGGCCGATTTGCTCCATACCAGCTGACGATGCGGTCGAACTCGCACAGGCGGGCTGGGAGCAGTCGATCAGGCAGGCCAACTACGTCGAGACCGGTGTAGGCGATGCAACGGACTGCGTCCGCGAATTGCACCAGCGGCGCAACAGCGGACGGCACCCAAACTTCGGTGAATTCCGAACGTAACGACTCCATGGCCGGGAAGCAGAGGATGCAATCCCCAATGCCTCCGGGCCGGATGATGAGCGTCTTCACTTAGCGAATTTCGTAGGTTAGCTTTACTTCCACTGTTTTGGGCGGCAGGCACATCTTGTCGTTGCAGGCCTGATAACGCAGCTTGCCGCTCAACATGCCTAGCCCGGGTGCAGCATTGGGCTTAGCGGCAAGCTTTGTGATGATGTCGAACTCGCCTGTAAACACCGACAACGGCTTCTCCGCGAACTCCGACTTCTCCAAGTGCGGCTTGGGGAATACGACCTCCTTTACTTCCAGCGTGCCTGCATCCCAGGTCAGTTTCAGCGGGATCATGTACTCGTCGCTCGGCGTGTTGCTGTTGACGTGGTAGCCCTGGCGCAACTGCATGTGGAGCTTTGCTTCCAAAGGTTCTGCGCGCTTCACTGAGAAGAGCGCCGGCGGTACTACCGTCAGCACGCCGGTCTGTGCCATCGCCGCGCTACTAAAGGCCAGCAGTGCTAATGCCAAGGAGTTGATTGATCTCATCCGAGTATTCCTTTTTGCCTACAAGTCCGATGTGGGTGCTGGCGATCTTGCCGTCGCGGTCGATCATGAATGTTGTCGGCAGCGATTCGACTCCGCCGTACAATGTGCCTACGCGGTCCGTGCCGATCACGACACGATAATTCACCTTGGCCGATTCCAGGTACGGCTTGACCATCGCCCAGCCCTCTTCGTCCATGGAGACGCCGAGCACGACCAGGCCCTGATCCTTGTACTTCTGTTCGAATTCAATGAACCACGGGATCTCCACCTTGCAGGGTCCGCACCAGGTCGCCCAGAAGTTAAGCAACACTACTTTGCCCTTGAAGTCAGAAAGCTTCACAGGCTTGCCCGTCACGTCCATCAGTTCAAAATCCGGGGCGGGGTTGCGCTCTTTGGATGCCTTCATGGCCGCCTTCACGGGCCGTTCGGCCGAACAAGCGGTCATCAGCATTACTGTCGCCAATGCTATAGAGCTAAGGATTCTTGAATGCAATCAGGTACTCCTATTTCAGATTATATCGTGCCTTAGATGTACATCCGGTCAGCCGTCAATAATATTCCCAGCCAGTCGCAGCGCTTCTTCCAGAACGACTTTGCTATCGTGAATTCGGCATGGGCCGTGAGTCCGCCCACAAAGACCGCCGCCGAATCGCAGAAGCTTTCGCAAACGTACAGCCTCCACAATCGCGACTGGCCTGGTTGCTTGATGCACACCTTCACGTGTTCGGCGGACCAACCCGCATCGCCACGCGCACGACGCCGGAACTCTTCGATCAGTAGTGCTTCATACTCTTTGCGTCTCGCATTGCCAAGGCGCAGCCAGACGAAGTGAAACATTTCGTGCAGCAGGATGCGCGTCAGTTCGATCTCGTCATCCAGCAACTCAGAGGCGAGAGTCATGTGGCGTGTGCGCAGATAGCTGGCCGCGTGAACTTCTTTGCCGTAGCCAGCGGCGGAAAGCAGTTTGCCCTTCGATGTCGTCAGCGCGGGCAGGAAGCGCAATTCGATAGGCGCGCCATCCAGCGCAGGCAGTTTTTCCAGCGCCGCGCGAAACCTCTTACTTGGGGGCAGCGGTTGGAGCGGCGCCTTGGGTCTGGATGTTTTTGAAATAGGCTTCGTCGTCAAATTCGACCTTCGTTTGTGCCTTCATTTTTTCGAACGACTTCTGGAACGATGCCTGCTGCAGTTCCTTGAATAGATCGTCCTTCACCTTGTCGTAAGGCTCTATCTCCATTTTGGTGACCTTGAACAGATAGAAGCCGCCGGGCTGGCGCACGGGTTTCGAGACTTCGCCCTGCTTCAATTCGAAGATGGTCTTCTTCAGATCATCGGGAATCGCATCGGACTGTTTGATGGTGCCGAAGTCTCCGTCCTTCGCGGCGGAGGCAGGATCGTCGGAATGTTCCTTCACCAGTTTGGCGAAATCCGCGCCGCCCTGCAGTTGCTTGTAGAGGTTCTCTGCTTTGGTTCTCGCTTCGTCTTCCGTCGGAAGTTTCTTTGCCTTTGGGTCTTCCTGCTTCACCAGGCCGGAGCTGAATGCAATGTAGATCGCTTTCAAATCTGCTTTCGTGTACTTGGCTTTGCGCTCTTCATACACCTTTCGCTGATCGTCAGGCATAATGACGAAATTCCTGGTAAACTCCTGGAGCATGGATTGCACCAGAATCTGGTTTCTGGTGTACGCAAGCTGTTCTTTGTAGGGGCTCTGTTCGTCCAGTTTCTTTTCCAACGCCTGTTGCGCCAAAAGCTGCATCAGGGCATATTGCCGCATGACTTCTTTGGGGTCTTTTTGAAAGGCGGTTTGCCCGGAGGGAGGGAGGGACGATACGAAGCCCTCGACTTCGGCCGCGGTCATCTTCTTGCCATTGACCGTGAGCACGGGTTTGTCGGCGACAGGTTGCGCAAAAACGGCGGCAGAAAAAAATAAAGCAGAGGTTACAATCAATCTCATCAGGTAAGTTTCCTAACTTCGATTGTAACCTCTGCTTCGGTGATTCAGATAATTTGTAGTTAAGCTATGCTGACTTCTTCAGCCTGCAGGCCCTTGGGGCCGCGCTTTACAACGAATTGAACGCGCGCGCCTTCATCGAGCGAGCGGTATCCCGAGGATTCAATTGCGGAGAAGTGGACGAACACATCCTCTCCATTTTCGCGTTGGATAAAGCCGAAGCCTTTGCTGGCGTTAAACCATTTCACTGTGCCGGTTTCTTTCATAATTCTACCTTTCCTTAATGACTAGATGAATCCTGACATGTCGATTGAGGATGGTACAGCGAAGATTTTTCACGTGCTCCAGGTACCTTCAAGCAAAACCAACTAACGTACAAGATCTGTAGTGCTCTTTAACGATAGCACGGGGCCATGGCCGGCGGAAAGACGTCCAGGATCAACGAGACTTGCCAGTCCTGCTATTCTGAAAAGTCCGGCTGGCCATTTTTATATTAAGTGAGGCAATACATCATGCGAACCGTTGCGGGCATTGATCTCGGTGGGACCGCGATCAACTATACGTTTCTGAATGAGGACGAGAAGTTTCTGATCGAAGGGCTGTGCGAGCACCCCGCGCGCTCGAAAGAAGGGCCCGATGTTTGCCTTGCGCAAATCGCCGAAGGATTTGAGATGGCAGTGCAGAAGGCCGGCATCAGTGCGGCCGATGTTTCGGTGATCGGGCTTGATACGCCTGGCCCCGCGAGCGCAGCGGGAGTGCTGAGCGCCAAGGGGTCGACGAACTTCGTGCATGCGGATTGGGCGGGGTTCGATATTCCCGGCAATCTGGCGAAGAAGATGGGCAAGCCGGTGCTGTACTTGAACGATGGAAACGCGGGCGCGCTGTGGGGACATTTCGCAATTTTCGGAGCAAGCCAAGTAGCGACCTCGATTTCGGCTGTGATCGGCACTGGACTGGGCGGGGGCGTGATCACCGATGGCAACGTGGTGAAGGGGCGCAAAGGGTTCGGCGGCGAACTGGGGCACGTGCTGATCCCGTATCAGAGCATCGCAGGAATTGAAGGGATGGCGCCGCACTGCAACTGCGGACGCACGGGCGATCTGGAATCGCTGTGTTCGCTGACGGCGATCACCGCTACATTCCTGCCGTATTTTCTGGGCAAGAATCCCGATCACGAACTGGCTAAGCTGGGCGATATTCCCAAGGCCGCGAAGCTGGTGCGCGGTATGGCGGAGAATGGCGACGCATTGTGCAAGGAAATCTTCCGTGTGCAGGCCCACGCGCTGGGGTTGTTCTTCGATGAGATGGTGAACACGTTTGACCCGGATGCGTTGATTGTTGGGGGCGGGGCGATTGAGACGAGCGCCGAGTTCCAGCAGTGGTTCATCGATGAGATCCGCCGCGGGATGCCTGTGCAACGTGCGGAACAGGCCGATATTCCGATTTACATCATGCCGAATGGGGATACTGCTGGATCACGTGGGGCGGCGATTGAGGCGTTGAAGCACGCGCGGGCTAACGCGCTGTAGAACACTGGCGGTTTTTCACAACAAAAGAATTTGGCCACGGATCCACACGGATTGACACGGATAAAACAAACAGTTCTGGGTGTTTGTTCTGGATTTCATCAATGGCGGGGATTTGTGGAGATTATTTTGTTTACGGCTTCAATTCGACCGGGGATCGCTGCGCTTAACCTGTGCGCGGCGACGGCCGGATTCGAGGTTCTGTTGCGCTTTGGCCCTTGCGGCGTCGCTGATTTGTACCTTATTCACTACCTGGCGCGCGCCTGCAGTCCGAGCCATTCGCGTGGCTGTGCCTTTATGCTGGATGACTTCGGTTTTGCCTTCGATGGTTGCAGTGCCACCGGAAACTCGGACGGTGAACTTGTTAGCGTTGATTTTTGATTTGGCGAACTTGGCTTTGATCGCCGCTTCCAGTTGCGGATCGGTCAGATTCGGGGTTGGCTTCTTGGGTCGTGAATGAGAGGGCGCGTCAGGAGCGGTCTTGGCTGGAGACGGCTTTTGCTGTTGCGCGCCCACAAGTATGGAAAACACGACCAGACTTAAGAGAAGTTTCACTATGCCCATATAGTGTCACGGGCTGGGAAAAGTTCTCAAAGAAAATTTTGCCTGTGCTAAAATCCTGATTTGACTATCACACCAATCACTCTGGAAGGCCGCTATGTGCGGCTGGAACCGCTTTCGATGACGCACCATGCAGGGTTGTGCGAAGTGGCATTTGAGCCGGAAATGTGGCGCTGGATGCTGGGCGACGTGGCAACTGCCGAGGATGTGGCGAAGATGATTGAAGCTGCTCTGGCTGAGCAGGCGATGGGGACGGGTTTGCCGTTTGCCACCGTGGATGTGGCTACCGGCCGGGCGATCGGCAGCACGCGCTACCTAAACATCAGTGCACCGAATCGACGGTTGGAGATTGGTTCCACTTGGATTGGCGCGGAGTTTCGACGTAGTGCCGCAAACACAGAAGCGAAGTTGCTGATGCTTCGCCATGCGTTTGAAACGCTGGGAGCGATTCGTGTGGAGTTTAAGACCGATGAGTTGAACACTCGTTCGCGCACGGCAATTCTGCGCATCGGCGCTCAGTTCGAAGGCATCTTCCGCAAGCATATGATTATGCCCAACGGGCGGGTGCGCAATTCGGCTTACTACAGCATCACCGATGAGGAATGGCCGGCGGTGAAGGCGGGGTTGGACGAGAAATTGGCGCGGTGAATTGAAAAACGGGCCGAGTGCCACTCGGCCGCAGACTGCCAGTCCAATGTCGCTTACATTGGCGGTTATGCGGCGAGCTTCCGATTTGGTGAGCGATGCATTGGGGCATTGCGGTGGAGGGCAATTGGGGTCCAAATGCGACGCGTCGTTCTACTCAATTTAAGCGACATTGGACTGCCAGTCTGCCTACAAAATTAGAAGCGGCCACCTACGGAGCGCATCACTTTGCCCCACAGGGCCTGGCCCAGTTCGTGGACGTCTTCCTTGCGCACAGGGATGACCTGCAGGTGCAGGCCGGCCATCTCGTCGGTGGAGTCCGCGCCCCACACTGTTCGCTTCGGCGGGACGTTCGGATTGCGCGGATTGGCGACGGAGTTGTCGTAGACGAAGTCCATCTCAAGGCGCGTGCCTTCGGGCAGCAGCACCGGCGTTTCATAGCGATACTGACGCTGCCAGTTGAAGTCCCAGTCCACGATGTCGAGCAATGGCAGCCGTTTCCCATTCGGTAATATCGCCACGCCGTGCATCTCTTTGCAGATGTAATGGGCGTGCGGAATGATGCCAGTGGCCCACACGTCCACGGGCAGTTCGAAGTGGTCGCGCACATGATAGGCAGCAGCGCCGGCGGGAATGTCGATGATGCGCGAGCCGAGACCCACGTCCATCAGCTTGCGTGGCGGCGGCTCTTTGGAGAAGTAGAGGGCGAGGCTCGATTGATCGGTCTCCTGCTTGCCGATGGGGTGATAGTGGATTTGAATCACCAGGTCGGCACCTTTGGCGATGGTGCCCGCGGTGCCTTCGGGATAAGGCAGCGGCGAGTTTCCGGGCGACCAGCCGCCCAGGCTCGAGGTAGGCAGAAAGCCGGGCACGCCGAAACACGGGTAGCCGGATTCGCCGCTTTGCGCAGCGCGTTTTCGTCCTGTGCCTGAGAGGTCAGTGAAGAACAACGCATGGTGAACTACGCGCCGGCTGCCGGGGTTGAACTCCACGGCGCGCACGTAGCGCGTGTCGTTGAAGGGCATGGGCACGACGAAGCATTGGTAGAGGTCGTCGCCATCGGCGGGAATGGTATATGGTTTGGGTACCTTCGCGACAAAGTCCGGCTCGCCGAATTGCCAGCCATCGCGGAACTGCGGCGGCGTTGCGGGCGGGGTGCCTTCGGGCGCTCCTGCCTTGAACCACTGATCGAAGAGCGCTACCTCTTTGGGCGTGAGCTTTTCTTCGCCTGCCAGCTTGATGTGACCGGCGGTGGCGCGCCACGGGGGCATGGTGTGGTTTGCCGTGACGGCGGCGATGACTGAGGCGCGGGGTGCGGCGTCAGCGTAGCTGAGCAGGGGGAAGGGTGCGACTTGTCCGGGCCGATGGCAGTTGGCGCAGTGCTTGTAAAGCAATGGGGCGATCTGTTTGGCGAATGTGACGTGGCCGGATTTTTTTGCTGACGGGAGGAAGAGCGTGCAGCCGACGGGTTTTGTTTCGGCGACGGTGACCGGCTTGCCGGCGGCGATCTCTTCAACGGCGATTCGCAAGTCAGCGCGCGTGGCTTGTGGGCGTAGCTTGCCAACTTCGATGCTGCGATCGTCAATGCGTCCGCGATAGAGCACCGCGCCTTTATCGGACAGCACGATGGCTTGCGGATTCGTGGTTGCGCCGGTTTGGCGGGCGAGGGTCTGGGCGGGGTCGAGCAGGGCAGGGAAGGCGAGCGGGGTTTCGCGGACCGTTTCGGCATAGACCGCGAAGAACTTCATTCCATGCGGGGCATACAGTTCGTGCAGGCGATTGAGTTCCGGAACTACGCGCGCGGAGAGCGGGCAGGTGGGGCTGACGAACAGAATGACAGATGTGTGTCCGGTGAGTTCGGCCTGGTTGTGGCGCGTGCCGTGCAGGTCCAACACGTCGAACGTCAGAAGCGCAAGGGCAACATTTACCATGTAACTATTTTGACATCAGATCCTATCGCCGGATCTTGTATGATGATCTAAGCGCAGGTACGCGAAAAATGCGCGAATCAATAGTGGAGAAACTCGATGGCAGATTTAGAAGAACTCAAATCAAAGTACCGCTCGGTCCTGGACCTTGCCAAAGCAAAGAATGTGCGCCTGGACCATTGCCATATTCAAGACGACAAACTCTTCATCAGCGGCGCTGCGCCGAATGAAGATCTGAAGAATGCAATTTGGACCGAAATCAAGTCGGTCGATGAGTCGTTTAGTGACCTGACGTGCGAGCTGGAAATTGACTCCAGCATCCCACTGCCTTCGCCGGACGTGAAGACCTACACCGTTGTGGCCGGCGATTCGTTGTGGAAGATCGCGCAGAATGAGCTCGGCAACGGCGCGCTGTTTCATAAGTTGATCGAAGCCAATCCGGACAAGCTGGAGAATGAAAACAGCGTGATTCATCCGGGTGACGTGCTCGTAATTCCTGCTGAATAGTTATTTGAAGGGGCCGGTTGCCTGACGGTCCGTTGAAGAGTGCCGTGGGGGGACAGCCCGCACTGTCCGCAAGGGACAGCAAGGGCAGCCCCCGGAGCGGCTTGGGCCGGTTGCCTGACGGTCCATTGAAGAGTGCCGTGGGGGGACAGCCCGCACTGTCCGCAAGGGACAGCGAGGGCAGTCCCCGGAGCGGCTTGGGCCGGCCCCGACTCTCCGATCTCAAAATCTGGAACAATAGTGCGCATGAAGATGCGTATCAGCCGCCGCGGCTTCCTTGCCATGAGTGCGGCTCCACTGGCCAATTCGGCCGAATCAAATCCCTTGACATTGTGGTACGACAAGCCCGCCAAGCGATGGGTTGAGGCGTTGCCTGTTGGCAACGGACGCCTGGGGGCGATGGTGTTCGGCGGCGTGGAGCAGGAGCGACTGCAGTTGAACGAAGACACGTTGTGGTCGGGTGCGCCGCGCGATTGCAACAATCCGCAAGCGAAGCAGTATCTGGCCGAGGTGCGGCGGCTGATCATGGATGAGGAGAAGTACGTTGAGGGCGGCGAGTTGTGCAAGAAGATGCAAGGGCCGTACAACCAGTCGTATCTGCCGCTGGCCGATATTGTGATGGAGTTCGATGGCGTTGGCGCGGGCTCTGATTACCGGCGCGAGTTGGATCTGGATTCGGCGATCGCGGCGACTACCTTTACCGCGGTGGGCGTGCAGTTCCGGCGCGAAGTGTTCAGTTCCTTGCCTGCGGGTGTGCTGGTTGTGCGGTTGACAGCTAATGCCGCGGGGAAGATTTCTTTCACTGCTTCCATGAAGAGTGCGCTGCATTTTTCCGTGGCCAGCGAGGGGCGCGATGGGGTGCGGTTGGCGGGTAAGGCTCCGTCACATGTGGACCCGAATTATTTGCGGACCAAGGAGCCGATTCTCTATGACGATGCCGAGGGCAAGGGCATGCGGTTCGGCGGGTTGTTGCGGGCGGTTGCAGATGGCGGACGGGTAAGCTCTGTCGATGGTAAGCTGCGGGTGGAAGGGGCCAATGCGGTCACGCTGGTGTTCGCTGCGCGCACCGGATACAAGGGCTTCGAGCAGATGCCGGACCGGCCGGCTTCGGAGATTGCGTCGATATGCGATGCGGATGTGAAGGCGGCTGCGGGCAAATCGTTTTCTGCGTTGCGTGCGGCGCATGTGGCGGAGCATCAGCGGTTGTTCCGGCGGGTGTCGTTGGAGCTAGGCGTGTCCTCTCCGTTGCCTACCGATCAGCGATTGGCGGCTTTTGCGGCGAAGCCTGACCCTGCTTTGCTGGCGCTGTATTTTCAGTATGGGCGCTACCTGTTGATCAGTTGCTCGCGGCCTGGTTCGCAGCCGGCGAATCTGCAGGGGATGTGGAACGAAGAGGTGCGGCCGCCTTGGAGTTCGAACTGGACCACCAATATCAATGCGCAGATGAACTACTGGCTGGCGGAGAATACGAATCTTTCGGAGTGCCATCGGCCGCTGTTGGGCATGATTGGGGACCTGGCGAAGAACGGAGCCAAGACCGCCGCAGTCAACTATGGGATGAAGGGTTGGGTGGCGCATCACAATGCCGATTTGTGGCGGCAGAGTGCGCCGGTGGGGCTTGGCGCGGGTTCGCCAACGTGGGCCAACTGGAACATGAGCGCGGCGTGGTTCTGCCAGCATCTGTGGGATCATTTTCTGTTTACTCGCGACGTTGGTTATCTGCAGCGCGAGGCGTATCCGGTGATGCGGTCGGCGGCGGAGTTCTGCATGGATTGGATGGTGGAGGACAAGAGTGGTCATCTAACCACTTGCCCTTCGTTCTCGACGGAGAACAACTTTGTTGCGCCGGATGGGCGGACTGCTTCGGCTAGCGCAGGCTGCACGATGGACATTGCGCTGATCATTGAGCTTTTTTCGAACTGCGCGGAGGCTTCGAAATTGTTGAAGACCGATGCGGAGTTTGCGGCGAAGCTTTCGGCGGCGAAGGCACGGTTGATTCCGTATCAAATCGGCAAGCATGGGCAGTTGCAGGAATGGTCGAAGGATTTTGAAGAGAAGGAACCAGGCCAACGGCACATGTCGCATCTGTATCCGTTGTATCCGGGCAATCAAATTACTCCGCGGCGGACGCCTGCATTGGCGAAGGCGGCGCGTGTTTCTCTGGAGCGGCGGTTGAAGGCCGGTGGGGCATATACGGGTTGGAGCCGGGCTTGGGCGATAAACTTCTGGGCGCGGTTGGAGGATGGGGACCGGGCTTGGGAGAGCCTGTGTTTGTTGATGACCAAGTCGACGCATCCGAATCTATTTGACAATCATCCGCCGTTTCAGATCGATGGGAATTTCGGTGGTGCAGCGGCGATGGCGGAGATGTTGGTGCAGAGCCATGACGGCGAGATTACACTGTTGCCTGCGCTGCCGGCGGCTTGGGCTGACGGCCGGGTGAAGGGGTTGCGGGCTCGGGGTGGGGTGGAGATTGATTTGGAGTGGAAGGGTGGCAAGGCCGTGCAGGCTGTGCTGCGCGGGGTGATTGCGGGCGAGCATAAGGTGCGGGTTGGGAAGGGTGGGGAGGTTTCTAGTGTGCGGCTGGCTGTGGGGCAGCGGCGGGTTTTGCGGTTTAGTTAGTGGGCGGATGGCGATGGGCGTTGCAGATGCCAGTCACTTTTCAATGCGGCTGTTTTTTTGAGTTAGCATTCGCACAGGCGAATCGCCTGCGCCACCCACGGACATGCAATGTGTCGGAGGGTGAGGCGGGCGATTTGCCCGCGGTCTATCGTTTCACTATGCTTGTGGCGCGGTCGATTTCGGCGGCGTAGGCTTCCAGGGCTTTGGCGGCGATGACGATTTGTTCTTCCGCCTCTTTCCAGTTGCGCTGCTCGATGGCTTCGCGCACGCCGGGCAGGGTCTTGACGCCGTAGCCGGTGTAATATCCTGGCGCGTAGATGGTGTGTTGAAACCATGGCCGGCGTGGCAGACCGGTGGTGTTGGTGAGCGCGCGTTCGGTTTTCATTAGCACCAGGTCGAGTTCCTGCGACTTTGCTTCGCTCAGGCCATCGGTCTTCAATGCCGAGTATGCTTTCGTGCTGGCCTGGAGTTTGGTCATCGCGTTTTCTAGCGGGGCGAAGTTCAGATGGGGGACCTCTGATTTTGCATCGGGCGTGACGTAGGTATGGCGCGGGTCGGCACTCAACGAGAGTACGCCGCTGCGGATCAACTCATTCGATCGCTCGGTCTGCCTGCGCATGTCGTCGGTCAGCGCTTTCACTTCGTTCAAATAGCCTTGCACGGTTTGGGCGAAGCGGCCGAAGGTCCACGGGGCAGTCTGCGCGTTGGCGAAGCGCAGCATCATGTGGCCGCCCAATTGGGATGTCGCCAGCATGTATTGAAAATCGGGATCTTCGAACTTCACTACGTGATCATAGCTGTCGTAATTGGAATGATAGCTGCCTGAGCTTTCGCTTTCGCCGCCGAAGCCGATGTTGAGCGAGGCGATGCCCAGGTGATCGAGAAACACCGTGTAGTCAGAGCCTGAGCCGAGAGCTTCAATCGTCAGATCGCCGCCCACTTTTCCGCCTGTGGACGCGCGACGCGCTGAGGCGCGCTCCATTGCGGTGACCTTTGTTTGCGGGTCGGTGACGTCGCGCGCCACTTGAGTGGCGAACGATTCCAGGCCGTGCGAACCTTCCAGATTCACGAAGCCGCGGCCGGTGGAGTCGCTGTTGATGTAGACCATCGCATGCTCCTTCAACTCCGCGGCGTGGAACTCGCCCCATTCGGTGGAGCCGAGCAGGGCAGGCTCTTCGCCGTCCCATGCGCAGTAGATCAAGGTGCGCTTGGGACGCCAGCCGGACTTTGCGAGCTCGCCGATGGCGCGCGCTTCTTCCATTGTCGAGACCATTGCGGTGAGCGGGTCGGACGCGCCGAAGACCCAGCCGTCATGATGGTTGCCGCGCACGATCCACTCGTCGGGGCGCTCCGCGCCCTTCATCTTGGCGATCACGTTGTAAGCGGGCGCGAGGTCCCAGTTGAACTCCAGCTTCAGATGCACCTTCGTGGGGCCGGGGCCGATGTGATACGTCATCGGTAGAGCGCCACGCCACTCGGCGGGAGCCACGCGCCCGGTCAAGGCTTTTAGCAACGGCTCGGCGTCGCCGTAGCTGATGGGCAGGACGGGGATTTTCGTCAGCGTTTTTGCTTGCTTGAAGGGCCCACGTGCGACGTCCTTCGTTGCGCCCACGCCAGGGGTGAGCGGATCGCCGGGGTACAGAGGCATGTCCATCACGCTGCCGCGCTGCACGCTGTCGCGATTGCGGAAGCCGCCCTTTGGATACACGTCGCCGCGCCAGTAGCCATCGTCTTTCGGATCTGAGTAGATGATGCAGGCGATGGCGCCGTGCTCAGCGGCGACCTTCGGTTTGATGCCGCGCCATGACGCGCCGTATCGCGCGATGACGATTTTCCCTTTGACGTCGATGCCCATGGTGGCCAGCGTGTCGTAATCGGAGGGCAAGCCGTAGTTGACGTAGACCAACTCGGCCGTTACGTCACCATCGATGGAGTAGGCATGATACGGAGGCAAGCCGCCTTCGGCTTTCGAAGATGTTTCGTCGCCTTCCACGGCGGGCTCAGAGAGCTTCGCCGAATATTTGGTGGGGGCGGTCATTTCGAGCAGGCGAGTCTTTGGTGTTGGAAACAGCGGGTAGAACGTTTCGATGTTGGTATCGAAGCCCCAGCTTTTGAATTGCGCGGCGATGAACTCCGCGACTTCTTTGCTGCCTGGCGAGCCGACGTGGTGCGGCTTCGCCGAAAGCCGTTTCAGCCATTGCTGCAGATTGGCGCGGTTTAACTTTGCGTCGAACTGCTTTTCCAGTTCGAACTCTGCTTTGGCGGCATCGGCCGAAAATCCTACGAGTGGTTTCACTGGGGCCTGCGCGGGCAGGAGTGTGGCACAAAGCAAAAGTGCGACGGCTTGTCTCATGCTATTCAATTTAGCGTACCTGGGCTGGGTGACACAGCCCGCGCAGCTGTAATAACGTAATGGAATGAACTTTAGCCGGCGCGCATTTCTTGCGGGCGCGGGGGCGCAGTTGCTGCCCGCTGCCGAACCTATCATCGATATCCATCAGCACACCAACTACTCCGGGCGCACCGACGAACAGTTGATCGCGCATCAGCGGCGCATGGGCGTGACGAAGACCGTGCTGCTCCCTGCCGGGCGCATGTATGGGCTGGAGGCCAATGCGGGTGGGAATGACACAGTGTTGGCCCTGTCGAAACGGTTGCCCGGCGAGTACGTTTTCTTCGCCAATGAACTGCCGGACATTCCGGAGACGCGCTCGGAGATTTCGAAGTACATTAAGCTGGGCGGGATCGGGATCGGTGAATCGAAGTTTCAGGTGCCGGTGGATTCCGAACATATCGTGAAGCTGGCGACCATCGCTCAGGACTTCGGTGTGCCGGTGCTGCTGCACTTCCAGCACGGCAAATATAATACGGGGTACGAGCGGTTCCATACAATATTGGCGCGCTTTCCGAAGGTCAATTTTATTGGGCATGCGCAGACGTTTTGGGCCAACATCGATAAGAACCAGTCGAAGGCGCCGACGGTTTTGTATCCGAATTCCAAGGTTACTCAGGGTGGGCTTACGGATCGCTACCTGAGCGATTATCCGAACATGTACGCCGATACTTCGGCGGGCTCTGGCTTGAATGCGCTGCTGCGCGATGAGGATCATGCGCGGGAATTCATCAAGCGGCATCAGGATAAGATGCTGTATGGCAGCGACTGCAACGATGTGGACGGGCATGGGGAAAAATGCTCGGGCGCGCAGGATATCGCGGCCATTCGCAGGCTTGCCCCGGATGAAAAAGCAGTGCGCAAGATCCTGCACGACAACGCTGCAAGGGTTTTGAAAATCCGGGGCTGACTGCTATTGTAGGCTCATGCCGGTACAATTTCCTTACTTCACCGAGGAACATGATCTGATTCGGCAGACGGTGCGGCGATTCGCCAAAGAGGAGATCGCACCGCACGCGGCGCGCTGGGATGAAGAGGGGCTTTTCCCGCGCGAGCTATTTGCCAAGGCTGCGTCACTTGGCCTGTTCGGCATTCGTCAGGACCCCAAGTACGGCGGCAGCGGCATGGATTGGTGGGCCACGGCGGCGTACCTGGAAGAGATGACCTATGGCGAAAGCCCAAGCGTGGCGATGGCGATGATGGTGCAATCAGAGATTACGCTGCCTGTGATTGCCGAGCTTGGCACGGAAGAACAGAAGGCTGAGTTTCTGCCGCCCGCTATTGCCGGCGATTGCATGCTGGCATTGGGAATCAGCGAGCCTGGCGCGGGTTCCGATGTTGCTGGCATTCAGTGCCGCGCGGAGGGAGATGGTGAAGACCTTGTCATCATTGGGCAGAAATTGTGGATTACCAACTCAACGCGCGCCGATTTGATATTACTGGCGGTACGCACGTCGGATGATCCGCACAAAGGGATTTCGCTGGTACTGTTCCCAACGAATACGCCCGGTTTTCATGTTGGCAAGAAACTGAAGAAAGTCGGAAACCTTGCTTCCGACACGGGCGAACTGTTTTTTGAGCGATGCCGCATTCCCAAACGCAACGTGCTGGGTGAATGGAATCGCGGGTTCTACTACATCATGCATAACTTTCAGGGTGAGCGGCTGGCGCTTGCGCTACAGGCAACGGCCTGCATGGACCGGGCCATGAGCTACGCACGCGAATATGCCGCTGAACGCACTGCCTTCGGCAAGCGCCTGGCGAATTTCCAAGTGTGGCGGCACACGTTGGCGACGCATGCGGCGTCGATTGAAGCGGGCCGGTGGTTGAACTATCGTGCGCTGGATCTGATGAATCGAGGGTTGCCGTGTACTCGCGAAGTTACGATGGCGAAGCTGTTCAATGCGGAACTGGCGCAGAAGGTGGTGTATGACTGCATGCAGATCTTCGGCGGGTTTGGGTACACCACCGATTATCCGATTGGCAGGCTGTGGCGCGATGTGCGGTTGTTCACCATTGGCGGTGGAACCACCGAGATTATGAAAGAGATTCTCTCCAAATAAATTATGTTGAGTGACTATGGGCGGCGGTACCGCACGGAACTTTTGGAATCGGTGATTCCGTTTTGGATGAAGCATTCGCTGGACCGCGAGTTTGGCGGCTACCATTCTTGCCTCGACCGCGAGGGGGCGGTTTACGATCCGCGTAAATACGTGTGGATGTTGGGGCGCGAAGCGTGGATGATGAGCCGGCTTTACAACGAAGTTGAGAAGCGCGTGGAGTGGCTTGACGCGGCGGGGCTGGGCATCGAGTTTATTCGCAAGAACGTGTTCGATGAGCAGGGGCGGTGCTACTTCAGCGTTTCGCGCGACGGCGCTCCGGCGGGGTTTCAGCGCAAGCCTTACGCGGCGGTGTTTGTGATGCTGGCGCTACTGGAATATGCGAAGGCCACTGGGCGCGCGGAGTATCTGGATGAGGCGCAGAGTCTGTTTTGGCGCATCGATGATTGGATTCGTGATCCGAGGTTGTTGGGGCGTGGGGCGACGGAGACGAGCGCGCTGGCCGATGTGATGGTGCAGGCGTCGATGGCGACGGAGTTGCACGCGGTGAGCGATGATCCGCGCTATGCGGAAATGATTCAGGGGTGCGTGGATCGGGCTTTTCGGCATTTAGACGCGGGAACGAATGTGTTTGTGGAGAACGTGCGGTTTGATGGCGCTTCGATTCGTGAGTATCCAGAGGGCCGGTTCTGCTCGCCGGGACATGTGATTGAAGTGTGCTGGTTTCTGCTGCACATTTTTGAGAAGTTTCCCGATGCTGCGCGGCAGGCACAAGTGCTGACTGTGATGGAGAGCGCGCTCGAACTGGGCTGGGATCGGGAGTTTGGGGGCATCGAATACTTTGTCGATATTGAGGGTAAGCCGGCGATGCAGTTGGAAGCGCGGATGAAGTTATGGTGGGTGCACACGGAAGCGATCTATGGTCTGGTGCTGGCGGCGACTTTGACGAAAGATTCGCGGTGGCTGAAGTGGTTGCAGAAGGTGGATTCGTATACGTTCAAAACTTTCGCGGATCCGCAATATGGTGAGTGGTTTGGTTATTGCGACCGGCAGGGGAACGTTTCCAACCAACTGAAGGGCGGCGCTTACAAGGGGTGCTTTCATGTGCCGCGGGCGCTGCTTTTCAGTGCGCAGAGGATTGAGGCGAGCTCGGCGGCGCTGTGAGCGAAGTCGAGCGTGCGGCCATATTCGGCGGCGGCGGCGGACATGCGGGCGCGGAGAGCGTCATCGGCCAATATCGTGCGGATCGCATCGAGTAATGTTTCGCGCGTGGCGATGGCGCCGAATTCGGGGCGCATGATTTCGCGGGATCCGGCGTGGTCGAGGCAGACGGCGGGGACGCCTGCGCGCAGGGCTTCGGCGAGAGTGAGGCCGTAGCTTTCGTGGCGCGAGGGGAAGACGTAGAGATCGGCGCGGCGGAACATGGCGGCTTTGCGCGCGCCTGTGACGTAGCCGGGGAAGATGACTTTGGTGCGCTTCAGGCGGGCGGCTAATGCTTGGAGTTTTGCTAGGAAGGCCCGGCCTTGCATGTAAGCGGCGTCGCCGCAGAGCAGGAGATAGAGCGGGCGGGTGGGGAAATCGTCGCGTGATTCCCATTTGATGAGGGCTTCGAGGAGTTGGTCCTGGCCTTTTTCCGGTGAGATGCGGCTGAGGGTGAGCAGCACCAGCGCGTCGTCAGGCACCTCGAGCGGTTCGGGCATTGCGTCGTCACTCCATGCGCCCCAGGGCAGCACTTTAATGTGGCCGGGCGGGCACCACGGATAGCAGCGCAGCAGCACTTCTTTCATGCCTTGCGATGGCACAATGATGGCCTGCGAATGGCGGACGGTGGCGCGCTGTTGTTCGAAGACGAGCTTCGATATGGATGGGATGAGCGGGCGCAGGGGCGAGGCTTCGATGCGGTCATACCAGCGGACCATGGTTTCTGGCTTGATGATGCGGCGGGCGTACATGTCGGCCACGTAGGCTACGACGTCGACGTGATAGATGGTGGCGATGGGGAAGCCTGCTTGCTGGAGGCACTGGAAATCCGGGCCTTCGGAGATGTCGTTGGCGAGGACTACGGATTCGGCGGGGTTGTGCTTTCGGACTTCCGCGGTGGCGGCGGCGCTGAAGCGGCGGCAGAATCGGGCATAGTCGCGCTCGCCGTAGCTGACGATGTCCTTCGCGGTAGGTGCGTCGGGGCCTAAGATGGACGGGCTGATCAAACGGAACTCGAAGGTCTGGGTTCGCGACCATTCGCTGACAAGGCGGGTGCACACGGCGGCGCCGCCTCCTAGGGGGACATGCTGATTGGCGAAGTCGCCGTGGGCGGCGATGTAGAGAAGTTGTTTCGGAGCCAACTGCCTATTATCAAATAATGTGGGGACAGCCCGCGTGTTT
>CAIRSA010000428.1 GCA_903881085.1 uncultured Acidobacteriia bacterium | reverse complement strand
TGTGAAATACCCGGCGCAAGCCGCACCTGTAAGATCATCGTTAAGCCGTGTGCGGGAAAACCGCACGCACGGTTTGAAAGGGGGACTTTAGAAACGGGCTGGTCTAACGAACCTGTACCGCGCTAAAATTCTACCAATGAAGACGGCGATCTCCCTGCAAGACACGCTCATGGCACAAGCAGATGATGCAGCCCGTGAACTCGGCATGAGCCGTAGCGGCTTGATTGCCGAGGCGCTGCGGGAATACTTGCAGCGAAGGCGGCGCGCACAAATAACGAAGCGCCTGAATGAAGCTTATGCCGATCAGCCAAGCGCGGCTGAGCAAGGCGCCGGCAAGAAGCTGCTGAAAAAGTTGCCCGCACAGGACAAATGGTGAGGTGTTGCTTCCATGCAAATTCAGCAAGGCGATGTCTATTGGCTCGATTTCGGCCCGGCTTCCGGCTCTGCGCCTGCCGAACGTCACCCCTGCGTCGTGGTACAGAGCAATGTCTTCAACCATAGCCGTATTGCCTCGACGGTTGTCTGCCTGATCACTTCCAATTTGAGTCGCGCTCATGCGCCGGGAAATGTTGAGTTGCGAAAGGGCGAAGCAAATTTGCCCAAGCCTGGCGTCGTCAATGTGTCGCAAGTGGTGACCATCGACAAGGTCGATTTGGCGGAGCGCGTTGGAAAGCTGCCGAAGGCGTCTCTCGCCTCAGTCTTGCTTGGATTGCGCCTGGTGTTCGAAGGCGACTAGCTCCTTCTCCTCCAGCACCTTCATTGCATCAACGCGGTCGGTGAAAGCATTTCTCACATTGTAGACCGTGCCCATACCTCCGGCCCCGATGGTGCTGATGAGTTCGTATCCGCCAACGACCTGCCCGATTGCCAGACTCATGTGCTCTCCACGATGGCAGAATTCCGACCTGCGCCGCACAAATCCTTCGCCGAGCGATTACAATAGAAAGGAGGCGGGCCCTTAGCTCAACGGTTAGAGCAGCGGACTCATAATCCGTTGGTTGTAGGTTCAAATCCTACAGGGCCCACCAATGCTCCCGCCTCTGCCAACGTATCGAAGTGCGTCACAAAAATCCATTCTCAACGCATAGAACCCCGATTTTGTCTTGGTCCGCACAGACTCCGCCAAGTAGTCCACCCGTGGAATGGGGTGGACGGCACTGCACATCGGGCCAGGGATGTAATGGTCACTAGCGCTTGGGGAGAGACGATTTGTCAGCTTGCGCCGGATGGGCGCAGTTTTCCCGTGGGTAGGAACCCAAGAACTAAAAATAACCCGGGAACCCAAGAAATGCGTTTTATCCACAGGATATCTTTCTGGTGGGGAATGGGTTGTTCGCGCTTGGGTTCGGCTTGGGTAAGCCAAGGATTTTTTGCTGGTTGCGGACGATGAAAAATGCGTGCTCATAAGAGCCTCCTCGCATTAGTTTTAACAGGGCCCGTTGCGAAGATTCCCCGGCGATTTGCGTAAATAGCAGACGGGATTGAAGAAATAAAGATGAAAACGTCGTGACCGGTTTACCGGCCATGTCCCCGTTTGCCGTTTGGCGCGATGGGAGCCGAAGCGGGATGTGATTGCGAATTCGCAAGTTCTATTGACGCAAGACGTGTTGAAAAGTGCGAAAAATGTCGCGAACGGGCTGCAAGCTCTGGCATAGATTTGGAATATGCCGGGAAAATTGCCGCCATTTTGGCTTGGAGCCGTTTGAACGCTGACCGTGTGACTGGGCCAAGCTGCGGCGGCTTGAGAGAAAAGATTCCGGAATGATCGAGAAATCTGTTGACACTTGTCACGAAATGCGAATACACTAGCATTTTCATGATCGATATGACCAAGCACTTTTTCTCCTCGCGCGCGAATTCCACGCAATTGGCATGGAACTTGCGGGGGGGGGGATCGCTTTCAGATTTTGAATTCTGTAATATCCTTCGCTTTCCCCTTTGTTTGTCGAATTTCCATACGCGCAGCGCCGTATGGCGATTGGCGCATGCAATCGTGCAACTGGAATCCGGCCGGGAGATATTGTGCACGGGTGCGATTCCAAATTGTGCCAGCTTTGGCCATGGGCGTAAGGCCGCCGCGCAGGCGGAGACTTTCATCATGGAGCACGGCTCACGCGGCATTGGAATGCCGGGCTTACTTAACGGATGTGGAAATGCGAACGATTGGCCGGGAGAAGTAACCCGCGAGAATCGGGAAAGTCGAGGATAGAGATATGAATGGTGCTCGATCTGTTGGCCGCCCGGGAGCGCTGGGCTTGATGGTTATCTGGATGGCGGCACAGGGTTTTACCTGGGGGCAGTGCCCAGCCTTGAACGGAACCCCGATTAGCTGCAGCGGCGGCAATGTGGGGGTCGGCATGACTGGCGCGACCTCGCTGCTGGATGTGAATGGGCAGGTTACGATCGAGCAGAAGGATTTTGGCGGTAACGCAGGGCTGTTGATTAAAGGATTGAATCAGGCTTTTAATTGGCCAACTATCGGCTTCTCCACGCAGAACAACTCAGGAATCGATGTGGTTGGCATGATTTTAGAGGGACAGATCCGCAGTAGCACGCCGAATCAGGAGACGATGGATTTTCTTTTACATACGATGGATTCGGGCGTGTTGCACGAGCGGTTGCGAGTTTTGAGTAACGGCAAAGTTGGTATCGGGACGCCGAATCCCACAGCCACCCTCGATATTCTTGCCAATTCAACCACCTTAACGCCTCAACTACGACTGCGTCCTCTGGGAGTTGCGAATTCAACCAGCAGCATACCCTCCTACCTTGACTTTTTTGCGAGCTTCGACAATTATCCATATGATTCGGCGCCACGGCGAACCGCGGCCATAAAAGCGCGCTACTCCGGTGGGGTCTGGGGCAGCGAGACGCTCATTTTCGAAGTTGGCGGAAGTAATGACGCACAAGCCGAACCGGTAGAGCGAATGAGAATCACGGGCAACGGAAACGTTGGCATTGGGACGTCATCCGCGCCTTACAGACTTACGGTTGAGGGAGCCGTGGGCGCAAGGGAAGTCATTGTCACCACCAGCCTTTGGTCCGACTACGTCTTCCGGCCGGGATACCGGCTGAAGCCGTTGAGCGAGGTTGGCGCCTACATACAGGAGAACCACCACTTGCCGGATATGCCTTCCGAGGCGGAAGTCAAGGAAAAGGGCGTAAATATGGGCGAGATGCAGGCGAAACTGCTGGCGAAGATTGAGGAGTTGACGCTGCATATGATCCGGCAGGAAAACGAGCTTCATGACCTACGTTCCAAACTTGCAGGATTGGCAAAGCCAGGAAAGTAAGCATGCTGCTCAAATTGGGATTCGGAACACAGTTGAATCTTGTAAGCAGTGCGATCGTCATGGTTTGCGTTGGCTTAATTGCGGCTATGCCGTCAAGGGCGCAGGCTGGCTGCACAACGCCAACTTCCGTTCCGAATTTGAATGTCAACTCAGGCACCTGGCCTTTTTCCGATCCCAATGCATTGATTTCCAACTCCGCAACTATCAGCGGCAGTGCAAGCGTCACCTACCAGGCAGGCAATTGCATTGACCTCCGTCCTGGATTTCATGCCACCGCAGGCTCAGCGGCAATTACGTTTCGCGCCTTCCTTGGGGTTCCGACGCCCGTTATCTATACTCTATCTTCCTACTCAGCCCCCACCGGTTCCACGATTGTCATCGCGGGTTCGAATTTTGGCACGAGCCAAGGCACCAGCGCCGTCAGCTTTAACAACACAACTGCCGTTGTGACAAGTTGGAGTGGGTCCACGATTTCAGCCACTGTTCCTGCCGGGGCTCCTAGCGGTCTGGTTGTGGTGACGGTTTCCGGCTTCGCTAGCAACGGCGTGCAGTTTTCCGTCGTTCCGCCTCCCGTAGTGTCGAGTTTGCTTCCATCGTCAGGCCCTGCAGGGTCGGTGTTTTCCATCATTGGTTCGAATTTCGGGACGACACAGGATTCAAGTATTGCGCAATTGAATGGAACCTCCATGGTGATTGCCAACTGGGCAGACACGAGCATCCAGGCTTCCGTTCCACCCAACGCTTCCAGTGGGTCAGTCGTTGTCACGGTCGCTGGCAAGGCCAGCAATGGCGCGACTTTCACGGTTACTCCTTCGCCGAATATCAGCGGGCTTTCCATCTACTCCGGGTTGGTTGGCATGCCTGTCACTGTAACGGGCACGAACTTCGGTGCGTTGCAAGGCACCGTTTCGTTCGGTGGGGTTCCGGCTTCCATCACGAACTGGTCCACCAACAGCATCACCGCCGCCGTCCCGTTTGGCGCGATAACGGGAAATGTCGTTGTCACAGTCAACGGTGGGAGTAGTAATGGCGTGTTGTTTACCATTCCGACTCAACCTCTCATTCAGAGAATCACTCCAAACTTCGGGGCAGTGGGGACGGCAGTTACCATCCTGGGTGCGAACTTCGGCGCCGTTCAGGGTTCCAGCACAGTGAAGTTCGATGGCGTAACGGCTTCCGCCACATCCTGGAGCGATGGCTCGATCATCGTTCCGGTGCCTGGAGGGGCGAGCAGCGGGCTCATCTCTGTCAGTGCGAATGGTCAGACTGCGACCAGTGCGCAGAGCTTCACTGTCAACACCGCGACCGGCGTGAATATTTACAGCGTCCAGCCACCAGTGGGTAATCCCGGAAACACGGTTACGATCACTGGAACGAACTTCGGGTCCACTCAAGGGACGGGCAAGGTAAAGGTTCACGGGGTTGAGGCGACGGCGATCCGGTGGACAAATACGCAGATTGATTTTGCGATTCCACCCGGTACGGCAGGCGGGGACGTTGTGGTGCAATCCGCGGCATCGCTTGCAAGTAATCCGGGTGAAATGGCCGTGAACGGAGGCGGTCCTTCGCGGGACTATATACGGTTGGGTGGACGGCTTATCGCCATTGAGAATCCGGTTCCTACCGTTCTTCCCGATGTCACTACCTTGTCCGCAAGCTCAGGTACTCCTTCATCCACGACCGTGACGATTTCCGGCGCACACTTCGGATCCAGCAAGGGATCCAGCCTGTTACGATTTAACGGAACAGCCGCAACCACCATAACCAGTTGGAGCGACAACCAGGTCGTGGCCCAAGTGCCCGATGGCGCTGGTACGGGCAACGTGGTTGTGACGACGAATAACCTGACGGGTAAGGGGCAGCCCTTCACGGTGACTACAACCGTCCCGACGTTAACGATTCAGCCTATCGGGGTTGAGATGACGTATTTGGGAGGTTCCGGGACCTTTGCGGTTAGCTCCAACATCAATTCCTGGACAGCGGTATCGGATATGGCATGGCTTACCATCACTGGTGGAAGTCCAGGTAGTACGAATGGCACCGTCAGCTATACCGTGGCATCGTTCTGCGATGCAGCGCGAACCGGCCACATCACATTCCCCGGAACGACCACCGTGTTTACCGTGACGCAGGATGCAAGCCCGGCACTTACCCTCTCGCCTTCGGAAGTGTGGGACGTCCGGGTTGGAATGACGCGCCAGTTTTATGCATATTCCTGCGGCGGCGGTACGCCGTTACCCAATAGTGCACTTACATGGATTCTCTCACCGTCGAATCCACAATACGGCATGCTTGGCAATTCCGGACAGTATAACGCGCCGTCCGCCATAAGTAGCCCCGTTGATGCGACCATTTCAGTGACATACCAAGGGCAGCAGGCTACGGCTGTTGTGCATCTGGCCACTTACTACGCGTTGCCGAGTGGCATGTCCGTGCAGCCGAATAATGGCGCAGGTACGAGCCAGCAGTTCCAGTTCGAATATGACCTTCCATCTTCCCCATACTATCCGCCTAACGTGAGCATCTTGATTGCTAGCGATACTTTCTCATTGACCAACACCTGTTATTTGTCGTATGGTCCATCGCGGAATAATGGCGCGTTAGAACTGTTTGGAGACGACGGAGTATCCTATATTCAGTCGACTGCCGTTGCCTACGGCTTCCAGCCAGCTGGACTTTATGGAAGCGGATTCGCCTTCAATTCGCAGTGCCAGATGGACCTTTACCACTCCTGGCAATACTTCAACCAGGGTTCGCGCATACTCAACTGGAACATTCCCATGTACTTTGAACCTGGCTATGCCGGGGGCAAACACATTTTTGTGCTGCCTGACATCTCCGGTGCGGGATGGACGAGGATTGGAGATTGGACCGCCCCAACGCCAGGGACGCTGAAGCCGACTGTTGGCATCGTTTCACCCGCGGCGAATGCCACTGTTTCCGGAACGATTACGATCTCCGGATGGGCGGTGGACAATGCCACGCGGTCTGAAGGCGCGATCGGTTCGATATCGGCTTACATCGATGGCATTCCTATCGGCACTGCGACCTACGGTCAGCCATCGAGTATTTGTGCCAGCACCTATCCAGGGCGCCCTGGTTGTCCGAACGTGGGTTACACCTTGCAGTGGGATACGCACATCTCTGGCGTATACCCTTATAACGGTCCTCATACGCTCATGATCGTCGCGACTGATTCAGATCAACCGACGAATCTGCGCACAGTGGCGACACAGATCATCAATATCAGCAATTGAATGGGAATCAATCCATGAAGCTTTCACTAATCCTAGTCCTAACACAGGCGGCGCTGATTTCGAACCTGGCGGCCCAACCCGTTAATGCGACGGCGAGTCTGCAAGGCGTGGTGAGCGACGGGCCGAAGCAGCTGAGCAATGTTCATGTTACCTACACTAGAGAACTCGCGAAACCCGGGGATGCCACGCCGATGATGTTCGGAACGTTGACTGACGCGAAGGGCCAATTTAGTTTTAGCGGCTTGATTTCCGGGAGCTACGTTCTTTGTGCGGTTGCCAATCCAGACTTGAGCCTGGTGCCGACGTGCAAGTTCACGATGTCGCCGCAGAAGGTGACCATCGCAACCGGGCAAGCTGTTAGCGGCGTGAAAATAGCGATGCAGAAGGGGACCCGGTTGGAGTTCCGGGTGGACGATCCGTTCCGCCTTTTGAGCGCGCCGACCGTGCCAAACCCGGATAAGTCGGTATTCGTAGGCGTGCAGTCCGTAGAGAAGTTGATTCACTCGGCGACGCTGGACTCGCGGGATGTTCTTGGGCTTAATTATTACATCATCGTCCCTCACGGCAAGCCGCTGACGGCGAGGATTCAGGGCCAAAACGTGGATGTGCTGGATGCAAGCGGGACTTTGGCTGAGCAATCGACGAATACGAAAAATCCGTTTGCGTTTCAAGCAGGGGACAGTTCCTTGCGGTTGGGGTATTCGGTGGTGCATAAGAAAGTTGGCGGTAAGTGAGGATGAGCTTTGTGAGGATCCAGAGGTCGAGGTGTGTGGAGATCAAAGATGAGTAAACCGAACGCTTCCAATTCGATAATGTTGGTTACCGCCGTGGGGTTGATGCTGATTTTGGGCGGCCAATTTCTCATTGCCGCCAGCAATAAACCACCTTCCAAATATGTGAACCTAGGGGATGTGCCGACGCATTGGCGGCTTGTGCTTGCACATTCGGGCGACAGGCTTCGCAAGCCGGGTAAAGAGAGATTGACCATGTCTGGAACAGTTACTCGAAACGGCGCCAGCAAGGGTGTCCCGTTTCAATTGATTCACGAGTTGCCCAATTTGATCCACTATTCCGAGGGACAAGCCGGGGCTAGCAACAGTCTTGCCTTTGATGGGGACCAATATGGAAATCCTGGGGGGAAGAGCCAGTCTACCGACGGAGACTTGGTGGAAACCGTGCTGTACGATTCCCCGACCTGGTTTTTGTATGCCCCTACCAGCGGCTTTCCATCGCGGAGGATCGGTGGACATTTCCGCGTCAATCCGAAAGCCGGAGTAGCTTATACAGGTCCGATCTATGATGTGTACACTGTGATTGTGCCCGTGCAGCAGCCAGGGAAGGTCAAGACGCAAACCAAAATCTATCACGTCAACGAGGTGTCGCATCTGGTTGAAGTTGTCAGGTACCAGCAGGCTGACGCTCCATCCGTCAACGTGCAAGTGAATTTGAGCAACTGGACGACCGTTTCCGGCAATGCAGTTCCACAGACGATACAGCGGCTTGAAAATGGGATTGAAGTATTGCGATTCAATGTGAGCGCAGCGTTGCTTGGGCCGTCCGTATCGGATGGCTCATTCAATACGCACTAGGGGGCCAAGGTTGAGGCTATGACAGTTCATTTCAGATTCCCGATTCTCCTGCTGATCTCATCTTCGCTGTGCGTGTTTCCGCAGACGAAGTCAGACCCTTATCCCAAATTAGGTATGCAGTCAGGGGGCGTCTATTCGTTCAACGACATCGAAACGTTAAACCACGTAACTGGGAACTTGACTTTTCACATTCCTATTGGCGCGCTTGGGCCTGACAGAGGAGGGACGGAACACAGCCTCAGCCTCGTCTATAACAGTAAGATCTGGGAACCTTCGACTTCCGAAACTACGATCAACGGAGCCGCGGTAACAAATCCATCGATTCAGAGTTCAACCACTGGCGGATGGCGATATTCAATGGGGTATGACCTTGAGACAGAGGTCAGGCCAGGTGTGGACCAAATACCGTGCACTGATCCGTCATCTGGTTCAGATCTAAATCTCCTCATCAAATACTCAGTGAAGACGCGGATTGTATTTCCAGATGGTTCGCGGCACTTGCTGCGCCCTCGTGTTGTGGATAATAGCGATGCGTTTCTGGAATACGACAATGGCGGGGATGGGTACTACCGATTCTATCCAACCGCGCAAACCAATTACGAAAATTTGTGCAATGCCACGGTAGCTTTTGCAGCAGTTCCGAATCCGCTGATTTACTACAGTACAGACGGCTCCTTCCTGCGCGTTGTTGTTACGCGCGGAGCTACCACTACTGCGAATCCTATTCCCACAACCAGTTGGGCGATGTACTTCAAGAACGGCGATTACGTTCTTGGCGGAGGCACCAACGCCCAGCAAGTGTGCGATCGAAACAACAACTGCCTGACTATCAATAACGTAATCGAGGGGACTAATTATTACACGACCTTAACGGACGACCCCGGCAGGCAGATTAAGGTCGCATATACCGGCTGCGGCACCGTCTCGCCGGCAACACCTTGCGGGCAGACGCCGCTTGGGCACGGAACGAGTTCCGTGGATGTCATCACGATACCTGGCTTCAATCTTTCGACCCTAAATTGGACAGTGGCTTGGGCAAATTTCGCTAACAGCAGCCTGACGGTGACGAGCACCGGCAGTGACGGGACAAGCAGGACGCCGGCGGTACTGGGCGGACCAGGGTGGATGGTAACCAGCATTCAGCCTCCGGTTGAATCGAACGAAGGGCCTTATTCTTTCAGTTATGACCCCAACTGGGGCAGGCTGAAGAAGGCCGTCTCGCCAACCGGGGCGACGGCCTTTTACACCTATTGGCTGGAATCGCCCAATGCGGGGAAATGCATTCCGACCGCGCCTTCGTCCGGCACTAGTCCTGCCTGGATGGACCTTTTGGCCGATTACCCCTGTTATAACTCCACGTACTATGCCAATGCGAGCCAATATCCGGACGACGCATCGGCGAGTTCCAACAGTTTGACCGCAGACGAGACATCCACGCTTACTATCAGCCAAAAGGCCTTAGGCGGCGCGACGATTTATTACCAAAGCGACTTTACCGGTCCAGATGGCGGAAAGACGACAACGCATTTCGATTGTGCCAACGGCAATAACTATTGCTTCAGTTATGACGTTGGGCCTTCACCTGGAAATTGGCAGTCCGGTTTAGTGTCTCAGATCGACAACCCGGACGGAACGATTGTTGTCCAAACCTGGGCGAAAAACCCGCTCTTTGGAACAGGGTGTGCGTCTGGCAATACCAGTTGCGCTGTTTTTCCTTACGATAGCCAGAATACGTATATGAGCAGTTCGAGCCGGTCGGTTGCCGGCTTCACCCTGATAGACGGCAACAATCCCGCTGGGACCAACGCAACTATAAATTATGCGGTGGATCTGAATGGCAACCCATTGACTACCACAGAAAACGACTGGGATGGAACGCTGCTGAGAAGAACTTCGTACACCTATTCATCGCCTACGCCTGCGGCGACCGCCGACAACAGTGCACCATCCTCCGATAATCCCAACGTTTATTGGAAGATGCCCGGTCCGGGGATATTGAACCTGCCGTTGACGAAGAAGATTGAAGGCACAAACAGCCCGATAAGTTATGAGCAGTTCTGCTACGACATCTCGCCCACGCCGACTCTTGGAAATGTCACTACTCATGCCCGATACATCAATGGTCCGCCATCCCAGCCATTTGCCTGCGATGCCAGCCGAAAGACCTCTACCGCCGATTATGTGACGAACCAGTTCTTTTACGTCCAAAACGGTATCTACCCTCAATACGGCATTCTTCTCGCCTCGGTTGACGGCCGCGGATATGCGACGCAATTCAGGTATGACGCAGACAACTTGTACATCATTGAGAAGGATGAAGCCTGTAATAAGGCAATTTCCGACCCTACCGCAAAGTGTGTACTTCCTGAAGCCCGAAGATCTACGTATGTCACGGACTGGAATACAGGAAAGCGGCGAAGCGCCACTGACGCCGACAATAGTACGACGACAAACTTCAACTATTCCAGTGGCTCTTCCTACGATTGGCAGTCCAGGCCAACGATGGTCACTGACCCGGCAGGGGCAGCCACATCGTTCGTATTCAACGACGGCGTGAATCCGCGCTCTGTCAAGACATCTTCCCCTCTGGATACAGCCCCAGGCAATGGCTTGACCGGAAATCGCACCGTGCCGAGTGTGAATTGCTACGACTCCGTAGGCAGACTAACGCTGACGATTGTTTCCGAGGCCGGCGTTGCGGTTGATTGTTCCAGCACCTCATCGAATGTGATCATGGTGCAACGGCAGTACACGTACCGCACTGCGACGTCGGGCTGCGGGGTTGGCAGCGGAGGCCGGTTTGAGTGTGTTTCGAATCCCTTCCGCAGCACATCGGACGCGACGATGGGTTGGGTGCAAAAAGCATATGACAATGCGGGCCGGTTGACGGAGGTTGCGCATCAAAATGGCACGCAGACGCAAAAGGTGTCGCGCGCAACCTATTCCTACAACGGCTACTGCACCACGGCTTACGACGAGGCGGCGACAAGCGGGGCGAATACCGGCAATCCGGGGATCATCAAGCAGACGTGCAGCGATGCACTGGGCCGGATCAAGTTCGTGATTGAAAAGGGTAAGTCGCAGAGCAATTCGGATTCTTATCCGAAGACCACCTATGCATATGACGGCCTTGGCAATCTGACGAGCGTGCAGCAGTATTCGCCGGACTCAGCGGTGACGCAAACCCGCACTTTCAACTACGATGCATTGGGGAGGCTGACCACTGCCGCAAACCCGGAGAGCGGAACCATCAACTACAGGTATGACAACAATGGGAACCTGCTGGCCAAGTGGGATTCGCGTCCAGTCACCACGTGTTATTGGCCCACCACGGATTCAACCGCGTGCGGCACATCCGCGCAAAGCACCACGGGAGCGGCGGGCGTTGGCTACGATGGACTGAACCGGCTGCTGGGTAAACAATATTCCGACGGTACACCTGCGGTGGCCTACACCTATTGCAATACCGGATGCAGTACGCCTTTCGGCGTTGGGCGATTGACGCAGACCACCTCGACGAAGCAGTGGACCAATTCATCCGGCGGAACGGTAACGAACCCTGAGACTGTTTCTTATACGGCGTTTGACCAGGTTGGCCGCGTGTTGCAACATTCGCAGCAGAACCCGCTGATGAATTCCGGCACGCCGGCACAATTCAGTTACAGCTACAATCAGGCGGGCGCTTTGACGGCAATGACCTATCCCTCTGGCCGGAGCATCACCACGACGTACGATGCCGCCGGTCGCGCCAAAGGATTGCAGGGGGCGCTGAACAGCGCGACCACCTACTACGCTTACGCTGGAGCGCCGCTTGCATACTCCCCGCATGGAGCCATCAGCCAGATTTCTTTGAGCGGCGGGAGTAGCGGCACCAGTTGGACGATGACGGAGAACCGGGCGTACAATGCACGCTTGCAGCCAACATCGATATCCGCGGTTTCGACCAACGGTGCCAATCCTGCGTTGAGAAGCTTCGGTTACACGTATGCCGGCGGCTCGGCTCCGGATGGGGCCGATAACAACGGTAACGTCCTCTCGCAGACGATTTCGGGGACGGGGCTGGCGAGCGCGGTGACGCAGACCTATACCTATGACTGGGCGAACCGCATTAAAGGTGCCAACGAGACCGTCAGCAATTGGAGCCAGCAGTTTACGTGCGATCAGTTTGGCAACTGCGCCACGACGGGCACTGGGACTGCGAGCAACACTCCTGCCAGCTTGGGGAACTTTTCGACTGCGAACAATCGAACCAACGTCAACAACGCTGTGTATGACCCGGCAGGGAATCAGACGGGGATCGGCGCGCTGGGGATGACCTACGACGCGGAGAACCGCATGACGGGTAGCATCATAGGCGGGACGCTGACGATCTATCGGTATGACGCCGATGGGCAGCGGGTTGCCAAGGTGGATTGTGCGTCGGGCGATGCCACTTGCACCGAGGATTCTCCCTCGGCCGCGATCACTTGGTACGTCTACGACGCACATGGGGAGCTTGCAGCGGAGTATCCGGGTACGGCGGATACTTCGGCATGCACGACATGCTATGTGGTTGCGGACCATTTGGGCAGCACGCGTTTGAAGGCGGATAGCAGCGGGGCGGCTAAGGACTGCCATGACTATTATCCGTTTGGGGCTGAGATTGTGTCGTCGACGGCTGCGCCGATGGGGCGGGGCGGGTGTTATTCGACGACTGGTGCGACGGGTGTGTTGTTTACAGGGAAGATTCGGGATGGGGAGACTGGGAGTTCGGCAGGTGGTGGGCTGGATTATTTTGGGGCGCGGTATATGGCAAGTGCGCAGGGGCGGTTTACAAGTCCAGATTTGGTTGGCCCGGATCTTTTGAATCCCCAGACATTGAACAAGTACCGATATGCTCTTAACAACCCGTACAGATATGTTGATCCCAATGGGATGTATGAAGAAGATGTTCACCGGGGACTAACATTTGCAATGGCGTTTGCTGTTGGCCTCTCCTCTCAAACGGCTGCACGAATTGCCAGCGGGAATCAAGGCGTTGATGACAACCCATCCACAAGTCCAATGTGGCCGGTGCCATGTTGTGGCGCAGATAAAATTCGGGCGGACTATCACTTTACTACCGACGCGAGAAGGGCTGCTATGTATTCACATTTTGAGGGCACTCTCAGCGCTGCTGATCTAGGTACGTTCTTACACGCTGAACAAGATTCCTTTTCACATGCCGGGTTCGGCCCCGTGGCGGGGCATGCCTCAGCCGGCACCGCGCCCGATAAGACTTATAACGACCCTGCAAAAGCTGATCGCATGGCAAAGGACACCTACGATATCTTGATCAAAGCTTCTGGCTTGTTAACTCGCACTGCTGGTGCAATAGATTGGAAGGCAATCAACCCATATGTACAGCGATTCAATCGCGCGACAACGGCCAAGGAGAAAAGTAAAGCTTTAACCGAGCTTAGAGAGGAAGTGTTTCGATTCCGCAAGGAAGAAATGATCCGCGAGGCAGAGTTTAGAAGAACGGGCGCATGCCAAGCCGAAAACTCCAGTTGTGGGCCCCATTGAATTGGTTCAAGACAATGAGAAGGAAATTCGTTGCCCTTGTATGTTTTATCGTAGGAGTCTTGGCCGCGTCACGCCCATTTTGGAACGTTGGTGATCCTGCAGTCGAACCTATTGACAAGCTCCTGGCACCTTTTTACAACCTTGCCCCTCTATTCCCGAATGTTCCTGGGACCGGGGACGCGCTGTTCATCTGGTTTGTTTACGCGGCAAATGGAATCCTCTACGGACTTGTCGCGTGGGGATTTTTTGAATTCCAACGGCGAAGAAATGATTCAATTTCAGCTAAACTCTTAGAGAAGAAGTGATCTCCCAACTAATTAAACGTGCCGTTCCGAGTGTCAACGGCTTCGGCGCTTTATGCGTGTTGACGCTGACGATTGTTTCCGAGACGGGCACTGCGGTCGATTGCTCCAGCACATCAGGGGGCGTGATCATGGTGCAACGCCAGTACACGTACCGCACCGCGACCTCCGGCTGCGGGCTTGGCGGCGGAGGCAGGTTTGAGTGTGTTTCGAATCCCTTCCGCAGCACTTCGGACGCGACGATGGGCTGGGTGCAAAAGACATTCGACAACGCGGGCCGATTGACCGAGGTTGCGCATCAGAATGGGGCACAGACGCAAAAGGTGTCGCGGGCAACTTATTCCTACAACGGGTTCTGCACCACCGCATACGATGAGGCCGCGACAAGCGGGGCGAATACAAATAATCCGGGCAGCATCAAGCAGACTTGCAGCGATTGTAACGGGTCACGATCTTTCCCCCTTCAATTCTCAGATTGTTTCCCTTCGAACATAGTGTCTGGATTGAGGACGATTAGGAGCGCCCTTCGGGCGGTCTTCGCGTTTAAGTGCC
>CAIRSA010000427.1 GCA_903881085.1 uncultured Acidobacteriia bacterium | reverse complement strand
GTGAAGCTCTGGAGCACGGCTCTGGGCATTTAACGCGATGACCGCCCGAAGGGCGCTCCAAATAGGCCACAATCCAGATATCATCCGAGAAGAGGAAAAATCTGAGAATTGAAGGTGGAAAGATCGTGACCCGTTACCGCCGCAGATCTCCAAAATCAGAACCCGCTAGAATTGAAAGATAGTGGATCTAACAGCATTCGACCGCATCACAATCGAACCCGGCAAGTGCGCTGGCAGGCCATGCATCCGCGGCATGAGCATCACGGTTCGCCGCGTGCTTGAGTTTCTCGCCAAATACAAGGATCGCTCTCAGCTGTTTAACGAATACCCAGAATTTGAAGAGGAAGATTTTCGCCAGGCGCAGGCTTACGCAGCGATCGCTTCAATCTAAGCTGCCACCACAAATGGACCGAACCCCCTTCTCCAACACCCCCGCCTCCGCCCAGTACGAGCACATCACCCACCTCCCCGTGGCCGTGCTGCTCGACAACGTGCGCAGCCTCTATAACGTCGGCTCGTTCTTCCGCACAGGCGACGCGGCCGGCATCGAAAAACTCTACCTCGGCGGCATCACCGGCCATCCTCCAAAGAAAGAACTCACCAAGACCGCGCTCGGCGCCGACGAGCGTCTGCCGTGGGAGCACGCCTGGGACGCCGTGCCTATGCTCGACGCCCTGCGCGCCCGCAACTACGAAATCGCCGCCATCGAAACAAGTCTCCACGCGGTCGACCTCTTCGATTGGAAGCCCGCGTTTCCAGTATGTTTGGTCTTCGGCCACGAAGTGGATGGCATCCAGCCGCACATCCTCGAACGCTGCGACACACACGTCCGAATCCCCATGCTCGGCATGAAGCATTCGCTCAATGTTGCCACCGCTGGAGGCGTAGCCATTTATGAACTTCTGCGCAAGTACCGCCGAATGTTGGAGAATGCTAAGTAATGCGAATTTTATTGCTCGCCACTGCAACCCTTGCCCTGGTCCAATC
This sequence comes from uncultured Acidobacteriia bacterium, assembly GCA_903881085.1. Taxonomy (GTDB): domain Bacteria; phylum Acidobacteriota; class Terriglobia; order Bryobacterales; family Bryobacteraceae; genus CAIRSA01. The sequence goes on along the minus strand of CAIRSA010000427.1, from coordinate 70,578 downwards.
CGCGGCAGCTCAGTCAACCATGTTCCCGCCCGTTCGCGGCACGCGCGAAATGGTCGGCGCAGCCAACAACCTTGAGGTCGAAGCGGGCTTCCGCATTTTAGGCATGGGCGGCAACGCGGTCGACGCCGGTGTCGCCTCCGTACTCGCCGCGGCCGTCACCGAACAATCGCGCTTCGGACTCGGCGGCGAAATGCCGCTGCTCATCAAGATGGCAGGCAAGCCCGTGGTCGCCATCAGCGGCGTGGGCACCGCGCCCGGAAAAGCCACTGTCGCCTACTACCAGAAGCGCCAGATGGAACCGTGGGAAGACGGCCAACACATGCCACCCGTCCCGGCACAAGGCATCCGCGCGGCGATTCTCCCCGGTGCGATGGACGGCCTGTTGCTGGCGCTCGAGCAGTACGGCACCATGTCGTTCGCGCAAGTGGCGGCGCCCGCCATCGAACTGACCGATGGCTTCCCCATCGGCGAAGAGTTCTCGTCATTCATCAAGAACTTCACCCGTATTCTGGCGCTCTGGCCGCCGTCCCTCGACTTCTTCCAGCCCGGCGGCATCGCCCCCAAGCGTGGCGAAGTCTTCAAGGAACCAACGCTCGGCAAGACACTGCGCGAACTGGTAACAGCCGAAAAGAAAGCCCGCGGCAACCGCGCTAAAAAGCTGCACGCCGTGCATGACCTGTTCTATAAAGGTGCCGTCGCCAAGCGCGTCGCGGCCTTCTCTGAAGCCAACGGCGGCCTCATTTCGCTCGACGACCTATCCAAGTTCCACGCTGAATCCGACGCCCCCAAGATGGGCTCCTACCGCGGATACGAAGTATACAAGCCCGGCTTCTGGACCCAGGGCCCGGTCATGATTCAAGCGCTCAACATCCTGGAAGGCTTCGACCTGAAAGCCCTCGGCCACAACACGCCGGAATACCTGCACGTCGTCGTGGAAGCCGTGAAACTCGCCTTCGCCGATCGCGACCGTTATTACGGCGACCCCAAGTTTTCCAAGATCCCCGAAGAGACGTTGCTCTCGAAAGAGTACGCCGCCGGGCGCCGCAAGCAGATCGACCTGCAACACGCCTCGATGGACCACCGCCCAGGCGAATTCGGCGGCCCGATGCAGCTATCCTCGATCAACTTCCCCAGCACCAATGCCAACGACACGACATGCGTCAACGCCGTCGATAAACAAGGCAACGTCTTCTCCGCCACGCCCAGCGGCGCCTGGCTGCCATCCGTGATCGCAGGGGACACGGGCATTCCATTTTCCACCCGCCTGCAAAGCTTCGTCATCACCCCTGGCCACGCCAATCAACTCGCACCCGGCAAACGCCCGCGCGTCACACTCAGCCCCACCATCGTAACGAAGGATGGCAAGCCCTTCCTCGCCATGTCGACCCCAGGCGGCGACAATCAGGATCAGGCCATGCTGCAGGTGCTGCTGAACATCATCGACTTCGGCATGACTCCGCAGGAAGCCGTCGAATCCCCGCGCTTCCAGACCGAGCATTTTTACAGCTCGTTCGCCAATCACGAATTCGTCCCCGGCAAGCTCAACATCGAAGGGCGCATGCCGCGCCGCACAATCGAAGCACTGATGGCGCTGGGCCACCGCGTGAACATCTCCGGCGAATGGTCCAATGGGTCAGCACCAACAGTGATTCAGTTTATGAATGGCGTGTTAAACGGAGCGGCCGATCCGCGCCGCGCGAGGTTTATTTTTGGACGATAATGCAGCCAAAGCAGTTCAATCGGCACACACGCGTGCGCGAATCATCCTGATATTACTCCAGATCTTGATAGGCTTCAGTATTCTCTATGCCATTTCAGCGTTTTGGCAGATCAAATTGTTGTCGGCCCTGTCCACCAAGTATGCGCTTGCCCCAGGTTCCGAATACGGAATCGAATCGATTCAGGATATCATTGGCCTCGGCCAAGGGCTCATCAACCTTACAGCGGTGGTCACGTTTCTGATGTGGATGTATAAGTCTCACAGCATCCTTGAGGCCCTTGGAGCAAAAACGCTGGAATACTCTCCCGGATGGACCATCGCCGCATTCATCGTCCCGTTCTATTCCATCGTCAGGCCATTCCAGGTGATGAGCGAAATATGGCGGGCCAGTGATCCCAACCGTGATGACCAACAATCCTGGCGATGGGAAAATCCCCCAAGGATTTTGCGCTGGTGGTGGGGATTCGTTCTCCTTCGCGTGGTTGTTCAGACAATCCTAAGCAAGCTTGAGCCGAATCTGGCCGTAGTGAATTATGTTGGCCAGATGATTACGCACAACTATTGGTCGATTGCCTCCGAGCTAATCGAAATTGCAGCCGCAATCGCGGCAATTCAGGCGATTGGGTCCATCCGGGACAGGCAAACCGAAGGCCTCAAGCGCCTGCCAGTGGCAACGCAAATCCCCGTTCCGCCGCCATTGCCGGAGCAAGCGTAAGCATATCCCGGCAACCGGCACTCTTACTGATCTCCGCCATCAGATAGTCCGCCAACTTCCCTGGTCCCATTCGATAGCGAGCGAGCGCTTTCAAAACCAACTGCCGGTTTTCGATTTCAAACAATTCCAGATGGAGCAAGCGATCCAGTAGATCACAAAGAGCTGTTCGCTCGTGCGCTGCCAGAATATCACTCAACCTGCACAGCGCCAGACCGGTGACGAAGAATTTTTCCCCATCGGCCCGCGCGCGCTCAATCACCGCGTCCACTGCCGCGAACCGCGCCGCATCGTCCTCGGTTACGTAGCAGGCCAAAACGTCCGCATCCACGCCCCTCATGCTGGTTTAGGCCCCTTTAACAGACCGCGCAACTCCCGCACGTCCCCGGTTCTGGGCCGAAAAATCACCAACCCGTTGGGATCGAAGTAAAACTCCACCCGGTGCCCCGGCTTCAACCGCAGCCGGTCACGCACCTCTTTCGGTATTGTTATCTGTCCTTTAGACGTAATCGTCGCTTCCGCCATTCCTATTCCTTACTTTTATTCTATAGCATTACTTTTAGGTAAGGCAATAATTTAGTCGATATTCATACATGCCTGTGCCTACAATTAGGAATGGCTTCTACCGACGAATTTTACCGCATCAGCAAACTGCCCCCGTACGTCTTCGCCGTTGTGAACGAGATGAAGGCAAAGCTGCGCGCCGCCCAGCAGGACGTGGTCGATCTGGGGATGGGCAACCCCGACGGCGCAACCCCGCGCCCCATCATCAATAAACTGGTGGAAGCATCCCGTAGCGCCAAGAACCACCGTTATTCCATGTCGCGCGGCATCCCGCAGTTACGCCTGGAAATCGTCCGGCGCTACAAGCGCAACTACAACGTCGATCTAGATCCCGATTCCGAAGCGATCGTCACCATCGGCGCCAAAGACGCCCTCGCCCACCTGCTATTCGCCGTCATCGGCCCCGGCGACCGGGTGGTTTCGCCGAACCCGGCCTATCCTATCCATCAATACGGCGTAATCATGGCCGAGGGCCAGGCAGTCATGCTGCCCATGCCTGATCCGGCAACATTCCTCACCGGCCTCAGGGATCTGTACAAAACCGCCGCCACCCGCCCCAAACTGATCCTCATCAGCTTTCCGCACAATCCGACCACGCAGACCGTAGATCTGGACTTTTTTAAGGAAGTGGTGGAACTGGCGCGCCAATACGGCACCATGATCGTCCACGATTTCGCCTATGCCGACCTCGGCTTCGATGGCTACAAACCGCCCAGCATACTTGAAGTTCCCGGCGCGAAAGAGGTTGCGGTCGAGATCTTCTCCATGTCAAAGAGTTACAACATGGCCGGCTGGCGCGTCGGCTACTGCCTGGGTAATCCGAAGATGATCGCCGCGCTCGCCCGCATCAAAAGCTATCTCGATTACGGCGTCTTCCAGCCCATCCAGATCGCCAGCATCATCGCCCTGCGCGAATGCGACGAAGACACCCACAAGATCTGCGAAGTCTACCGCAAACGCCGCGATGTTCTTGTCGATGGCCTCAACGCCGCCGGCTGGCCCGTGGAAAAGCCCAAGGGTTCCATGTTCCTGTGGGCCAAGATCCCCGAGAAGTTCCAACACCTGACTTCGCTTGAGTTCTCCAAACTGCTGCTCGAAAAGGCGCTGGTCGCCGTATCTCCCGGCATCGGCTTCGGCCCGTTGGGCGAAGGCTTCGTCCGTTTTGCGTTGATTGAAAACAATCACCGCACGCGCCAGGCCACGCGTGCGATCAAGCAGTTCCTAAAGACCTCTTGACATCAATCTACATTTACCGTAGACTACAATTGTTGGAGGTCATGCCAATGCTTGCGACATTAAAACTAAAAACTTCGGCAGTTCTGAATATGGGTCAAAACGGGCAGATCACAATCCCGGTTGATTACCGCAAGGAACATTCCATGAAGGGCGGAGACCATCTGGTTTCCATCCGCATGGGCGACGCTCTGGTTTTGGTCCCCCACGACTCCATCTTCGAAGCGCTCTCATCCCGCTTTGAAGCCTCCATGAAGGCCGCCGGACTGACGGTGGACGACATGAAGCAACGCACACTGAGCGCCCGCGAACAGATGTTCGAGGCGCATTACGGCAGTATCGCCGCGGAACCAACGAAACCGTCCGCTGAATGAGCAAGCCGAGAATCTTCCTGGACAGTTGCGTCCTGGTGGAAGGCATCGTCGCACCATGGAGTAACGCCAGGGCCGTGCTTGTTCTATGCCGTGCTTCCATGTTCACCCTGGTGCTCTGCGAATGGGTCATCGCCGAAGTGGAATGTGCACTCGACCTCAAGCAAACCGCCATCTATCCGGATGAACGGCTACTCAAGTCGGACTTCGATCTCCTCCTCAAGCGATTGAAGGTGGAGATCGTTCCGCATTCGTCCATCGAAGAAGTCCGCGCAGCCAGCCAGTGGATCCGCCATCGCAACGATGCGCCAGTGCTGGCAGCCGCGGTGAAAGCCAAACCACATTGGCTCATCACGGACAACACGGCCCATTTTGATGCGGATGTGGCCAAGGCAACCAACTTAATCATCGCCACGCCGCTGGAATTCCTACGTGAGTCGGGGCGGATTTTCTCGTAGCGCGAAGCTCAGAGCTTCTTTTTCGCCTCCGCCAATTGAGCAATGTCTGGATCGGCGTCCTTCCATTGCGCGAGAAACCCGCGGTACTCCGTGCGAGCCTGTTCCGTCTTACCTAGCCGTTCCAGCGCAACTGCCAAATGGTAGCGAGTTAACGCCATCGACGGAAATCGCTGTAAGGCACGCTGATATTCACGCAAAGCCTCAGCGTATCTTCCAAGTTCCAGATAAGCGTCAGCCAGGCAATCCTCATACCAGTCCTGCGTATATACCGGCGGATTCTCATCCAATGCTCGACGAAAGGTATCCATCGCCGCATCGATACGGCCCTCGCGCAGGGCTATTCTACCAAGCATCACCATGCGGAACCGGCCTTGCATCCGATGTCCCCGGTCGTTGATCCCCCCTTCGCGACCAATCCATTCGATTGCCTGCTTGAGATCTCCACGTTCTACGGCAAGCCACGCCGCTGCGCCAATTTGGCTGCTATCGGCTTTGACCGCCGCATCGGCTGCGTCCAAAGCCTCATGGATCTGGTTCCGCCTCCACTGGATCATCGCCTGGCAAGCGTATCCGCGGCCTTTCTCACGGAGTGACGCGGCGCCGTCAATAAACTGCTTGCATCGCCCCAGTGCATCTTCATACCGGCCGCGCTGATACGCCAGGTTCGCAAGGTGTATCAGCGCCAGATCGAATCCGGGCTTCAGAGACAACGCCCGCAAGTAGGCCTGCTCGGATTCCTTCAGCTTTCCGGCGGCGTGAAGCGCCAGCCCCAGAGTGTCCCACGCATTCGGTTCCGATGCCGCCAGTGCAACATAATGTTGCGCCGAGATAACGGCCTGCTCGCCAAGTCCGGCTCGGGTTTGCACGCCGCTCAGGACATTCCACACCGAAGGCGAATTCGTATCAATGACAATCGCCTGTTGCAGCACACTCACGGCCTCGGCTAGGCGTTTCTCGCCGCTCAGCAACGACCCTAAGCGGGTATATGCCTCAATGTCTCGCGGATTGTTTGCGATCAAACTCTGGTAGGCACGGATCGCCCCGCCATAGTCCATCTTTGCCAGGGAATACCAGGCTACGATGTGAAGCCGGTCCGGCGGGGTCAGGCGACTGGAAATGCTGAACGCCTTTTCCAGACTTGGCCCGGCCTCCGCCGGCCGCCCCCAACTGATGGCGTACGTATAGCCGATGCGTGCATGGGCCATGGCGAAATTCGGGTCCAGTTCCGCCGCCTTGCGAAAGAGCTCGATCGCTTCCACCGTATGCAGCGCCTCGGCCTTCTCCAGCCCTAATGAATAGTAGCGATACGCCTCAAGATTCGGTGTCATCAGACTGGAAAGTCCGCTCAAGCGGTCTTCCTGCCGTACTGGGCGGCCCAGGGCTGCCGCCAGATTGAGTGACGCCAGATCCATGTGCGTCAGAATCTGCTCCGCCCGGTCCGCGGTAAAGCTCTCTGACCTTTGTAGGCTTCCGTCCGATGTTCTGTAGACTTGCGCCGTAACCCGGACCTTGTCTCCCAACCGGCCGAATGATCCGCTGATCACAATATCGGCCGCGTGCTGCCTGCCCCACGCAACCGCGCGGTCAAAGGCACGCGAAGCCTGCTCGTCCGCACGGCCAGGCGCAAGCAGCGCACGCACTTGTTCCTGTCCCAGTACGTTCATGCCCGGTGCACGGCCCAGATTCGTGATCAGCATGTCAGGCAGCCCTTCGCGAAGCCAATCGAGATCCGCGCTGGTCGAAGAGTTTTCAAACGGAAGAACGATCACGGTATCAGCCCGATTCGAGACGCCAATGGAACGCCATATCCCAATACACGCAATCACAACCGAGCAGAGCGCCGCAGCTGCCACGCCCAGCCGCTTCCAGGAATTCGACGCCGGCCCCGGCAACTTTGGCACATCCGGTTCGTCGTACTCAACCTGTATCGAGGTGATCTCTTCCAGGTAGCCGACTTGAACCTCTTCCACCGGACCAATGAACTGGTATCCCGATTTGGCGACCGTCTTGATGAAACGCGATTCACGCGGATCGTCATTGAGGACTTTGCGTAGTTCGTTCACGCATTGGGTGAGGGAATTGGAGGTGACGGTTGTGCCCTCCCAGAGTTCGGCGAGCAATTCCTCGCGCGACACCACACGAGTGCGGTGCTCAATCAGAAAACGCAATAGATCGAAGGTCCGCGGTCGCAGAGCTTGGGGTTCGCCGCCGAAACGGACTACGTGCTGCGAGAGGTCGACTTCGAAATCTGCGCCGCGGTAGATCTTTCGACCCAATGAGTGCATTGGTTTATTCCCTTGCCCGCCGTAGCAGTATAGCACGCAAGTGCATGAATTGTTGCAGGAAAACTCCCTTCACAAGAATTTGAGAACAATTTCACACCGGCTCATGGGCAAGCAGCCGTATGCTCTTTGCATTACCGGTGTGCATATGAAAAAGAAACTGACCATCACGATGAGCCGCCGCCTGGTGTGGCGCGAGGAATCAAGGACCACGGGAGCACCGGTAATCGATGTCAGGCCGGAGGGGCAGTCCGCGCCCGCTCGTCCCAAGCCGGCCGGATGGTTGGCGAAGGTAACCCGAATCCTGCTTCCGGTGGTGGTCTGCGCGGCCGGCTTGCATGGTCAGAACTCGCTGAATCTGGTCGTCGTTAACGCGCTTCCGAACGTCGCTGCCAACAATACTGCAACGCCAGTGTATAGCGTAGTGCAACAAGGCAATGGCTTTACCGCGATTCTCTCGATCAACGGGGGGAGATCCGGCGCGGGAAGTGGAACCGCCAAGGCGGTGGTCACTCTTCCTTCAAATGTATTTACCAGTTTCTCTCCACAGGGCATCCTCACACCGTCACCGGCTTTCACGATCGCCTACTCCGTCAACGGAACAGAGTATGCGAACTCCGGCTCCGTGAAGATGTCTAGTAATAGTGATCCTCCCGATGGGTGTCACGCAGAAAGAGTTCTCGCGTCAGTCAATTTGACTTGCAATCCAGGCCGCCTCTACGTCGAATCAGGCCACTCCTATATTCAGATCGATACGATCATGCAAATCGGCGACGCCTCCCTGTCCGTGCACGCATTCTACAATTTCGGGACACCTCCAGCGCCGACCAATGTGGTCATCGACGGCATTGTACCCATCCAGGTTGTCACCACGCCCCCCAATATTCCATCCATGGTGCCCAGAAAATCCACCCTGATACGAGCATTCCTGCGCAATACAGCCAAGGATGCCCAACCCATCACGGGCGTCTTTGGCTGGTTGGAAGCCGCTGAGTTTCCAGGGGATCGGATTCCGGCTCTCAACTACCTATACGGAACCGCTACCGCGAAGCCAGATCCAGATGAGCCCAACCACTCTCTGAATTTCCTGGTCCCCGCGGGATGGCTTAGATCCCATACGCTCACGCTTACAGTCAGCGGCTTCGTCCCCAAACAAGCTGGAGAGACGTTCGACTTATATATTACGAGCAAGTCCCCACTGGTGCTGAATTTCGACCAGCGGCTGGTCCAAAAATTGTTGGTGGAACACCTGGACGTCTGTTTTGCCGGCCCCGATCAGCCCGGCCTATGTCCGGGGATTGGCAGCAACGCCGCAGACTTGCTTTCTCGAGCGCTGTTGCCGGTGAGCGAAGACCGGTACCTCTATCTTGAGCTCCCATTGCCTCCAGTCTACTTGCCAATACTCAAGACTGAACAGGACGCTGAGCATCTCGTTACTATTGTGAAGACTTTTGAAATCGTCCTTCGCAAGCTACACGGCCAAGGGACCAACTATCGCTTTATTGGCGCTGTGCATCCGGATTTCATCCTGCAGATGACCACCGAGAACTTCATCGTCTACAACTTGAATAAATCTCCATCGCTATTTCAAGATTTTTGTATTGACACAATCACCCCGGTTTGCCTGACGCTTACCAACCGAAGCTTCGCAAACAACATGGTGAAAGCGTTCATTGGTGTGGACGCAGATGGAGCGAATATCCAAGGGATGGGGTTCAATTCGGGAGATCTCAGCATCATACCGAGCACCGCGACAAATGCTGTAGGGGCTACCAATGGCTGGCTCGACACCAATGCCTACGATGAGTTGACAAGCGAGTTCTTGAGGATCTCTGTAGCCACCCCTACAATCGCCTCCAAGCCGCTTCCTAGGAATGCTTCCGACGCCACTGATTCCATCATTGTCTCTGGTGCAATCCAGGCCGATGGCTCCGCAGGCAGCCTCGATCCCGTGATCCGCCTTCCACAGATCGCTCCTGGCGACATCAATTCCAATGGGACCTGGTGCGTGCGCCTGCACCGAGCCTCCGGAACTGACATCGACTCGTGCTTTGAGTTGGACAACTCTACCGCAAGGAGAAGTGTGTTCGTTACCGAACTCCCGTGGTATCCGGATGGCGCCCGGGTGTCGTTATTTCGCAAGGACTCGCCCTCCAATGAACTGGCGTCACTCATCGCGTCGGATCCGCCGTTCGTCTCCTTCGCCGCTCCGCTGCCTGGCGATATTTGGCAAGGCACGCAGTCCGTCGTGTGGTCCGGCTCCGATCCCGCCGGACTGCCGCTCACGTATTTTCCGATGTATTCGAGTGACGGCGGCCTCACCTGGCTACCGCTCGGCCCGAAAACCGATCAGCAGCGCTTCGACTTCGACACCTCGCAAATCGCCGGCGGAACCAATGTGTTCTTCCGTGTCATCGCCTCCAATGGTCTTTCCAATACAATCGCTGAAATCGGGCCGATTGAGGTCCGCCAAAATCCGAAGTTAACGGTGGATACAACCCCGTTGGATTTCGGCAGCCATACCACCGGCTACGTAGGGCAGACAAAATTGACTCTCCGCAACTCTGGCACGGGACCGCTGACACTCACCTCAGCCCTGCCAGATGGCTCTCCATTCCAACTGATCGGCATGACACAACCGCTGGTCATCGCTGCGGGCCATACGCGCGACATCATGGTGCGCTACACTCCGGCAGCCGCGGGACAACACCTCGCCGACCTTGGCCTAACCGCTGCCGATGGCACAACAACCGTTATCACGCTCAAGGGCTCGATTGCAGATCCTGCCCCGCCCGCAGCTTCAGGACCGACCATCGTTGCCCCCGCCAACTACGATTTCGGACACCTCCCGGTCAACACTTCAAAGGACCTGCCGCTGAACATTCGTAACAGCGGACAGACGGCCTTGCAGATCACCGGAGTGAGCAGCGATAGCGCTGTTTTCCAACCAGTGACAACCACGCTTACCGTCCCTCCGAACGGAGCGGCGGATCTCACGGTGCGGGTTCGGCCCAACGCCGCGGTCCTGGCCAAGGGCACCCTCAGCCTGAGAACCAACGATCCGAACCACGCCGTCGTGACAATTCAGGTTACCGTTACAGGCGACGCGCCGTCCGGTCCGGTCATCGCCATGAACCCGGCGCCGCCGTTCAACTTCGGCAGTGTGCAGGTGAACACCTCGGTGGACATTCAGGTCACGCTCACCAACTCCGGCGGCGCGCCACTGACGATCAATACCGTCACCCGCGCCAATCCCTTGTTCACCGTGGTGAATGCACTGCCTCTGACGGTTGCCCCCGGCACGCCGCAAAAAATGACCATCCGGTTTTCGCCCACTGCGGCAGGATCGCCTTCCGACACCTGGACGCTGGTCACCACGCCCGCAGCCGTGATTCCGCCATTCACCGTTTCCGGCACTGCCACGGCCCCCGCAACCGGGTTGCCGGTAGTTGCGGAACCGGTATCCATCGCCTTTGCAAATCCGCCACAGGACATTTTCCTCAAGGTAAGCAACCCGAACAGCTTCGAGATAAGAGTTACATCCGCTGTGTTCGACGATCCCCGCTTTACGGCCGTTCAACCGTCGCGACCCTTCTCCGTCGGAAGCGGTTCCTATCAATACCTGCAAATCCGCTACACGCCAGCGGGAACCACCACTGCTGCCGGAACGCTCACGCTGCACGCGATCGATCCCACCAGACCCACGCTGTTAATATCGGATACGAAGGTCGCGGTTTCAGGACCGGCTGCACCGCCTTCCACCGGGAGTGCGTGCATTACTCCTCCGGCCAACCAGGTAAGTTGGTACAGCGGCGATGGCAACGCCCAAGATCTCATCGGCGGCAATGCCGGCACTGCACAAGGTGGAACCAGCTATGCGGCCGGGCAGGTAGGCCAGGCATTCCAATTCGACGGCAGCACCGGCTTTGTACAGCTCGGCAGCCCAGCCAACTTGAAGCTGACCTCCGGCATCACATTAGAAGCCTGGATCAATCCAAGAAGCATCAAGCTACCCACTTCGCAGCCCATGGCCGGCATCATCACGAAATGGGCGCAGGACTACTCCGACACGGCAAACTCCGATTCCTACGGGCTTTGGCTGCTGCCTTCCGCCGGCAAGGTGAATCTCTTCACTGCCATTCATCAAACTGGAGGGAAGGAGGTCGCGGCGCAAGGCGGCAATGTTCCATTCAATACGTGGACCCATGTCGCCATGACGTTCGATAGCGCAAGCGGCATTCTTGCTGTCTACATCAACGGCCAGCAGGTGGCCTCGCAAACTTCGCCCGGACTCATCTTCCCGACCAACCACAATGTCACCATCGGGCGGGAGGATTCGTTCTTAGTGAGACCGTTCGACGGAGCCATCGACGAAGCAGGAATCTACAGCCGCGCGTTAAGCGCCGCCGAACTGCAAGTCATCTTCAACGCCGGTGCGGCGGGTAAGTGCAAATCCGCCGGCGGGCCGGTTTCGAGCGGCCCGAAGATTGCCGTCTCGGCGTCGAGTCTGGATTTCGGATCGCAGCCGGTCAATCAACCAAAGACCATGACCGTCACCATTACCAACAGCGGGGGCGGCACGTTGACGGTGACCGCACTGCCGGCGTTGAGTGCTCCGTTCGCTTTGGTGAATCCGCCGGCTGTTCCGTTAAACATTCCGGCGGCCGGGCAGCCGATCACCGTCAGCTATACTCCGACGGCGGCAGGCACGCAGACGGCGACTCTGAAAATCACCAGCAACGATTCCACTGGCGATGCCAGCCGCTCGCCGCTGAGCATTCCAATCACAGGTACAGGCACCGCCGCACCGCCTTCGGGTAACCCTCTGGCAACGAACCTGGTGGGTCTGTTCGCAATGAACGAAGGTTCTGGAACAAGTACCAAGAACCTTGTCGACGGCCAGGTTGCCACTTTCTCCGGCGCAAGCCTTCCCACCTGGAACACCGCCGATCCGTCGATTGTCTTCAAGGGTGGCGGGGCTGGCAACAGCTACTTGAACGCCGGCACGGATCCCGCCTTTGACAAACTGCCAACGAGTCAATTGACGGTCGTCGCCAGGATCAACATCAGCACTTTGTCCGCAGCCGGAATCTGCGAAAAGAACGACGGGAATAGTGCCGATGGCTTTGTGTTTGGAGTCAGCGGTGCGGGAGGGGCACTGCAATTGACAGTAGAATTTTCTGGCTCGAACATGAAAGTTGAATCCGTGGCAGCCGTGACCGCGGGCAAGTGGATTCAAGTGGCCGCGACGTGGGATGGCACGAAAGGAACTGCTGGCGACGCGCACCTGTACGTCAATGGGGTAGAGACGAAGTACACAAGGACTAATCCTGGCAGCGGAACTCTCGATTATACCCACGCCACCAATCAACCTTTCCGTATAGGCACCTCCAGTTTTGATTTTCCTGGTTCCTTCAACGGGAAAATGGCATATCTTGCCGTTTACCGGGGCCGTATTCTGACGCCGGCTGAGATGAACCAACTCGATGCCAAATTGCCGCTGCCGTGAGGTTTGATGTTATATTCGCTGGTACCAGCCGCTATGCCGCAATCACTGCCCCTGCCATCCCTGCCCGAACGCGTCAGCCAGTTAAGCGAGCGCCGGCAGGAGATCATTCGCCAGGTCGTAGAAAGCCCCAAGGACTACGTTCTGCTCAGTGTTCGCGCCATGGCACAGAAGCTGCAAACCGACCCCGCCACCATCATCCGCATCGTCAACGGCATGGGCTTTGAAAGCTTCAAGGACTTTCAGAAGTACCTGCACGGGCTTTCCCTCGCGCGCGCCACCTCGTTCAACTCCACACTCACTGACCTGCAGGCCGACTCAACGATGCCCGCCCACATCCGCGCATCGCTCGACGAGGATTTCAAGAATCTGACCTCGATGCGGCAAAGCGTCGATTTCGAGCGCATGGCCGCTCTCGCCCATCGCATCTGTTCTGCCCGCAAGGTCGTACTTTTGGGCGCGGACCTCGCCGCATCCCTTGTCGATTATCTGGAATACAAACTCACCGTGCTCGCCTTACCCGTGTTCGCCGCGAAAGAACCCGGCCGAACCATCCACATCATCAACGGATTGACCAGCGAAGATGTAGTCATTGCCATGAGCTTCCATCGCGGCCTGCGCCTGGTGGTGGAAGCGGTGCAGCGCGCCCAAGCCAATGGGGCCTACTGCGTTGGCATCACAGACAGCCAGGTCTCGCCCATCGCCCGCTTCGCGGACGAATTTTTCCTTGCTCCCGTGACCGGCCACGCCATGGGCGATTCCTACGTGGCGCCTCTCGCACTGTTGAACGTGATCCTGGTCAGTTGCGCCAACCTGCGCCGCGAAAAGACCATCGAAATCCTCAAACAGGCCGAAGAGGAGCAGAGGACTGGAAGCCGCTGGTACGAGGACAAATTGAATCGCATCAAGTGAAACATATGTTTCATGCCGCCTGAGACGGCCCCAACAAGAAACATTTGTTTGCCAACTTGTGCGAGAGCCCTTATAATAGCTACATCTCCAGAGAGGTCTCCAAAATGCCTATCAAAGCCTTACTTATAGCCGCCCTCGGCCTATCCTCACTCTTCGCGCAAACAGGTACTTCACGCGTGCGCGGCGTAGTAACTGATTCATCAGGCGCCATGGTTGCAGGCGCATCCGTCACGGCCAAGCATGCCGAAACCGGCCTGGAACGCACCATGGTCACCAGCAATTCCGGCCAATACGCGTTCGACGCCATGCCGCTCGGCCGCTATACGGTTACTGCCACCTTGACCGGGTTTAAGAAGGCACAGAGCGCTGCCGCCGAACTGCAGGTCGGCACGCCGTTGACAGTGGACTTGAGTCTGGTTCCCGGCGCTATGAATGAACAGATTACTGTCAGCGAGTCAACCTCACAGGTTGAAACCGCTGAGGCTTCCCTGGGCCAGGTAATCGGCACAAAAACCATCGAGGAGCTTCCGCTCAACGGCCGCAATCCGCTATTTCTGATGGCGATCCTGCCGGGCGTAGCAGGCCATGCATCTACAACTCAGAACTTATCAGTGAATGGCGACCGCGGGCGCGGAGTCTACACAACGCTAGATGGCGTAGATGTAACTGACCCCGTAATCCCCAACGGCGCTGCTTCACAGGTGAGCATGAATCCAGATTCGGTGGGCGAGTACAAAGTGATCACCAGCTTGGCCAAGGCCGAGTATGGCCGTAGCTCCGGCGCACAGGTTCAAGTGGCCACGCGCTCGGGGACAAATCAATTCCACGGCAACCTGTTTGAGTTCAACCGCAACACAGCCTTCAATGCCAATGACTGGTTCAATAACCGTGGCGGCCTGCCGCGCGAAGTACTTAACCGCAACCAGTTCGGCGCATCGTTTGGCGGGCCCATCGTCAAGAACAAAATTTTCTTCTTCTTCAATTGGCAATCACAGCGCCTGGTGCAGAGCCTCAGCCAGACCCGCACCGTGCTCACGCCGGAAGCGCGCAAAGGCATCTTCCGCTACATGGTGGGTGCAGCCAACTCACCGAGCCAGGTGAACTCCTCCGGACAGCCTACGGTTCCCGCCTGCAGCGGCAGCATTACCACGGGCTGTTACCGCTCCTTCGATATGGTGGCCGCCGATCCCCTAAAGAAGGGCCTTGACCCGCTCACACAAAGCCAGATCAACCTCACTAATCTGCCCAACGATTTCTCCGCCGGCGATGGCTTCAACACGGCAACTTTCCGCTTCAATGCGCCGTCATCGACACCAAACGATACCTACACTGGTAAGCTCGACTATCACATCAACGCCAACCAGCAAGCCTTCTTCCGCTGGGCGGAGGGTACAAGTGTGACCCTCGGGGACTCGGTAAACACTGGCCTCCCAAAATATCCGAACCCGAAGCTGTATCCGGGCCGCACTTCGAACTCCGATAGCCGCGGACTTTCCTTCGGCCTGAACTCCGTCATTACGCCGACGAAGGTAAATGAGTTCAGCATGGGTTATACCAAGCGCTCTCTCCTCTTCCTCGACCCCACTCACCCTGGCCTGGAAGTGGTGGCAAACATAGAATCCGATCCCTACATTTTCTGGGGAGGCACTGGCCGCACCCCCGTGGCATGGCAGGCTCTCGACAACTTCAGTTTTCTTCGTGGGAATCACACATTCAAAACGGGCGCTAATCTGCGCTTCTATGGCATCGATCAATTCCGCCGCGCCACCAATTTTTATCCGCGCCTCACGTTCGCAACTGGCAATGCTCCTGTTACGCTTACCAGCACCGCAACGGGAATCAACTCCGTTGACCAGACCCGCCTCAACAGCATGTTCAATGACCTGATGGGAGTCGTCGGCACAGTGCAGAAAGTATTCTACTCCGATGGCACAAAGTTTCCGTCAGCTAATAATGAGCTGAACTTCCAGCAGCGCTCGCGCGAATACAACTTTTACTTTCAGGACGATTGGCGCATCAACCCTCGACTCACCGTGAACCTGGGACTTCGCTATGAGTTCAACGGCGTGCCTTTCGACAAGTCAGGCATGCAAGTAGTAAACGACAAGCCGATCAACAGCCGGGCCGGCGACGTCGCCCTGCTGCCTGCCGGGCCTGGCACTGGCCGTAACTGGTACAACAATGCGTACAAGAACTTCGCGCCAGTGGTCAGTTTTGCCTGGACACCTTTCGCCGATGGAAAGACGTCGGTCCGCGGCGGCTACCGCATCGCTTACAACCGCCTGGTCAGTTGGGCCCTGAACGTGGTGGAGCAGAATCAGCCCGGCACCACACGTACCAGCATCATTCGGCCTAACTCCACTTCACCCACGGTGCGCGCCAGCGACCCGGCGGTGCAGACCCTGATTGCGCAACTTTCCGACGGCATCGTCGGGCAACCAGTGCAGCGCGTACCTTCGCCTGACCGCAGTTCTTCTCCGCTGATGTTCGATCCGAACTTGCAGACCCCTTACGTGCACCAGTGGAACCTGACCATCCAGCGCCAGATCATGCGCGACACGATTCTAGAAGTCTCCTACGTCGGTAATCAGGGTTCGCATATGTTCCGGATGATCGATGCGAATCAGGCGGTCGTCTCGCCGGACTTCATGGCCGGATTTAAGGCCGCGCAGAGCGGCGTGCGCACGGGCGCGGTCGGCAAACTGCTCGACACCTACGGAACAGTGCTTCCTGCCAGCGTAACAACGTTCCTCACGAACAATGACATCGGGGGCTTTATCAACTCGATCGATACCGGAGTCTTGAACAACGTGACCGGCGGCCGTCTGGTCGCCGCCGGCCTCGGCCAGGGCTACTTCCACAACCCGCAATTCGGCGTTGGCGCCCTGGCTTGCACCTGTACTACCAGCAGCTACAACTCCCTGCAGGTATCGGTGAATCGCCGCTTTGCCAAGGGCTTCATGATGCAAGCCAATTACACGTTTGCCAAGAGTCTGGACGATGTCTCCGACGATACCAATTCCTCGGGCACCACGTTCCTGCTTCCGCGCGATTCCACCAACGTTCATCTCGACCGCGGCCGTTCGGTGTTTGACATCCGCCACCAACTCCGAGGCGGCATCGTGTATGAGTTGCCCTTCGGAAAAGGCAAGCCGTTCCTGTCGCACGGACTGCTCGCACAGGTCGCGGGCGGCTGGACAACCAGTACGATTATCGATGTCTCCAGCGGGCGCCCGTTCACCGCACTCGGTGCCTATTCCACCGTGGTTCCCGGGACGCTTTCGAACGCCAATTTCAACGGCTCGCCGACATCGATCGGCGGTGTGACAAAGAGCGGTAACAGCGTGACCTATTTGAGCGCGGCGGAAAAAGGCATGTTCAGCAGCCCCGGCCTGGGCGACCTGGGCGGTGGCCGCAACATCTTCAACGGCCCCGGTTTCTTCCTGACAGACTTCGCGCTGCATCGCGTATTTGCGGTGAAGGAAAGAATCAAACTCGAGATCCGCGGCGAGGCGTTCAATGTCTTCAACACAACTAATTTCGCTCTGCCAAATGCAACCTTGACCTCCGCCTCGTTCGGCGTGATCTCTTCAACGCTGGGCTCACCACGCATTTTACAGGTGGCGGCGAAGTTCTCGTTCTAAGGAAGAACTACTTCCACAGGCGGCATCCGCAGGGACCTTGCTGGGCCATCCCGCTGATCGTTGATCAGCGGGATGATTCTGAGATGCTTGCCTGTGAAAACTCCCGATCCATACAGTCGCGTTTTGGCAAGAAAGCTACCAATCTCGAACGCCTGTTCATTCAGCTTTTGGTCTGTGACCCGCCGGAACTCCTGCTCCGTTGTCCATTGGATTTTCGTCTTTGGAGACAATAGGTTTTTCGCCGTTTCGGCCGAGGTCCCTGTCAACTTAGCAAAATAGCCGGGAAGAAAGTTCTGTTGCCAGGCGCTTGTGGAAGGCACATAGGGCACGAGTGGACCCGCACCAGGCATCTTCAGGCGCAGGTGGTAAGCGGCTTGGGGACCGTCGGCCAGATAAACAGCATCCTTCACCGGGTCCAGCATGATCATGTAAACACCAGCGGGCGGAAAGCCCTCGGGAAACGGCCGGCCTTTGCTGGAATCCGGGTTGCTGACTCCAGCCCCTTCCAACTGACCAAGGTATCCAAGTTCTGCCAGAACAAAAGTGTGAGTAATCCTGATTTGATCAAGCACCTTCCCGAGCAACTTCTGCGACCGTGGACGCAACAGCAGGTTGTTTACCGCCACCCATTCCGCCACACTTAGCTTCTCTTCGCGCATCTTTAGCAATGCGCCTTCGCTTTGCTTCGAATTAGACAGCAAAATGATAACTTCAGCGCGCCAGCGAGGATCAAACGGCAACAACAGGTCAGTGGGTACAGTCGCCTTGAGTTGAATCAGGCTATCCAACAGAACTTGAATATACGCATACTCCGCACTGTCCACGATAGCGTCCGCATACTTGGCAGCCGGGCCTAACTCATCGACTAACTTAAGGCGCAGAGACGCATCGTCTAGAGTCGCGGCATAATGCGCACCCCAAGCCTTTTCACTCAGAATCTTAGACTGAAGTAGTTGGACCGCGCGCCCAACCTCGCTATGGATTTGCGCCGGCTGCGCCAAGCCGGAACATTGGAACAGTAGGCAGATAGCAAAGACAGTTCGCATTCGATCTCCTCGGCAAACTACTTCTCGGACAGTGTGGCAGGCTTGCGGATGCAACCGCCTGCCATATTATGATCCAGCAACGGGACTGCATCCTTATTCCATGTGGAATACGAACAGGAAAAGCCCATCACTCCGCGATATCGCCAGTAGGTACCGTCTTTCGACTTTCCTCGCGCGTCCACATACCCGTTTTCGTTCCCGCCCGGCATGATTTCAGAGTATTCCTCGGAGTTCCAAACTTGGGAATTGTTTGGCTCGCCATGCGACCAATTCAGGCCTCTGCCGCAGGTAACTCCGAGCCATGTTCCATCCTCGCGCTTGAAACCCGTGAAGGTGGATGTGTAGTCGACATCATGCGACTCAATCACTTCGGCTGAGCACGTTCCCGTGTAAGGCTTGGCTGCGGCTACTTCCGAAGCCGGGCGAAGGATTATGCGCACGCTTTCAGGCTCCTTCGTGTCCTTTAGGAATTGCCGCCGGCTCTCAAATCCAGGCTTACGGATCACGACGGCAACGGCATTCGACCACAATTCAAATTTACCTTCAGTATCGGAAGAATGCTCGACTTTCCGGCCCGAGTAATGTTCGGTGTGATCAATCCTCGCACCGCTAATCGGATTCCCGGCCACATCGACGACAACGCCTGACACCTTATGCCGCGCGATCGGCTGCCCGTAAATACAAGGCGGAAGCAACAGCGCTGCCAAGAGTATTCGCATGAGTTGAACTTACACCCTAACCGTGGAATATGCAATGATCTGACTGTAAGGCCTCAGTGAACGACCATGAATACGATTACCAAGTGGCTGATAACTGGATTCCTTTTACAGACCGCATTGTCTGCCCAATCGCAACCCGAGGTTCCGCTGGCGGGACAATCGGGCGACTTGAAAATCGTGGCCGTCTACCGGGATGGCGGGACGCTGGCGCCGCAGGGCGATGTCATCATTGTCTCTGACGGCGGCGATAATGCACCCATCCGCCGCAACGCCAAGAACGGCGACACAGTGACGCTGCCATATGGCAATTATCAGATTAGTTTCGAGGGCAAGTGGGCGCGTGCGGCAAAGCGAAGTATCACCATCGGGCAGCCAAGCATGCTGGCAATTTTGCCTGTGGAAGGGATGGGCATCGATACGGAAATCGTGCAAGTATCCATTAGCGTGCGCGTCGATAAGGCGGCGGCGTGCAAGGAAGGGCAGATGCTCTGGCTCAAACTGATCCCTGTGTTTGGTCCGGACACATATGAGCAGTCCATCGGAAAACTTGGCCACGCGCTTTTTGACAACTTACCTCCTGGCAAATATCTTTTAATGGCTATGGAAGGCGACGTGGTTCGCGGAGTTCAGGAAGTAAACACTCCAAAGAAAATCACCGTGGTTGAGACGAAGTTGAAGCCATGCAATACGGCCAAGTGAGCCGATGCGTTTGCTCTCAGAGCAGTTGAGCACCGTTGGACTTGGCCAATTTGCGGTCGAAAGTCCCAAGAGGAAGATGGCCGGCCTTGCGAGCACACTCCAGGATAAGGCAATCAGAAAATCCAAGGGATGGTTTCGCGCGAAGCATTTTCAGAGCAGCTGCGACTGAATCCGCATCTTGCAGCACCAAGTCCCTGTGGCACAAAAGCAATTCGATCATCTCTGCGAGCTGGTGAGAGCTGACTCCATAGTTATTGCGGAGCACCCATGAAGACTCCGTCAAAACCAGGAGAGAGACCCATGCCCCGCCCTCAATAAAGGCATCGGCCATATCGGCTTGGCGCTCGTCGTCCCGGACTAGGATCCGGACGACCACATTCGTATCAATCGCGAGCATGTTTCTTGCGAATGTATTCTCGAATCCCCTCGTCCATCTGTCCAACCGTCTGCCGCTTGAACTTACGGGATCCGAACACAGCTTCGTGGATTTCCTTGGACGTATAGCGTTTGGTTAGGCGAAGCACGATCTCCCCGTCCTTTACGTCCCAATCCAAACTGGAGCCTGGAACGATGCCCAACTTCTTAATCACATCCGCCGGGATGGTGATTTGCCCTTCTGCCGAAACTTTGGATCGCGCGATCATTGCGATTTCAGATTAACATAGTAATGCAACCGCAAGGAGGCAACGAATGGGAATGTTTGACGACGTCCACCTCGAATACGAAGCACCCGATTTGCCCGGCATACCGCGGGATTTTCAGACCAAATCGCTCGATCCGTCGATGACCGAGTACATCATTTCAAAAGAGGGCAGGCTGCTGCGCAAGCCGTGGGGCAAGTTTCGCTCCCCGTTCGACCCCAAACCGGAGGTGCCCGAAGAGCCCGAGCCGCTCGAACCTCCGCTCGACATGGAGTTCCATGGGGACATCCGCATCTACGCATCCGACGGCAAACCCGGCGGCGATTTCAAAGAGTACATCGTCCGCTTCACGCACGGCACATTGGAATGGATCCGCCCCATCGCAGAGGTGCCGGAATTGTTGCGTAGCCGGGTTTGGTGAAGACTTTTGGGGGCGAAAAATGCGCCGTTGAAAAACCGAAACCGCCACAGCGTGGCGAGATTTGCCCGCAACCTATTGATTCTACATTCAACAACCGCCACAGCGTGGCGGTTTTGCGCTCGCGGAGGAGCGGAGCAAGGCTCTTATAACAGACGCGCAAAGGCGGAATGTGTCCACTGTGGTTGGCGCGGATGACGGATGCAGCCAAACACATTGGTTTCAACCGCGCGCATGCTTCTTGCGGATATACTTTCGGATACCTTCTTTCAATTCGTCGTTGCTGCGCAACTTGGGCTTGCTAGATCCAAACAAGGATTTGTGGATGTCCTCGGACGTGAACTTGCCTGCCCTTCGGACCACAATTTTCCCGTCTTCTTCATGCCATTCAATTTCAGAACCGGGACCGATGCCGAGTTTCTTGATCACGTCCGTAGGGATCGTGACTAGCCCTTCTGCCGAAACTCTGGATCGCGCGAACATTGCGTTCTCAGATTACCCTAGTAAGGCAAAGCATGAGCTCAACTGTAAATGCTGGTCTCCAAATCCGGCAGGCCACTCTCGCCGACATTCCACAGCTCGCCGATCTGATCGAGCGCTCGGTCCGCGAGTTGCAGGCTAACGACTATTCCGCCACCCAGATCGAAGGCGCCCTGGGGACCGTCTTCGGCATCGATACGCAACTCATCGCCGATGGCACCTACTACGCCTGCACCGACGGCGCCAATATCGCCGGCTGCGGCGGTTGGAGCAAACGCAAAACCCTATTCGGCGCAGACCGCGAAGCCAGCCGCGAAGACTCGCTACTCGACCCGCGGCACGACCGGGCGCGCATCCGGGCCTTCTTCGTCGACCCGCAATGGGCAAGGCGCGGCGTCGGCTCCATGATCCTCGCCGCCTGCGAAGCGGCTGCGGGAGGGGCCGGCTTCCAGGCCTTCGAACTCGGCGCCACGCTCACCGGCGAGCCGCTCTACCGTGCCAGAGGCTATGAAGTGCTGGAGCGCATCGAAGTGCCGCTGCCGAACGGCGCCACGCTGCCCGTAATCCGCATGAAAAAAAACGCTTGACCCTCCCCTAACGTCAGGCCTGAACCTTATTATGGGGAAGGCATGAGCGACACCTATCGAGTCAACGAATTCGCCGAACTGGCCGGAATTACGGTCAAGACGCTGCATCACTATGACCGCATCGGCCTGTTGAAGCCAGGCCGCAGCACAGCGGGCTATCGCATCTACATGGTCCGCGATCTGGAGCGGCTGCAACAGATCATCGCGCTGAAGTTTCTTGGGCTGCCGTTGAAGCAGATCAAGACGGTGATGGACCGCGCCGAAGTCGCCCTGCCCGATGCACTGCGCATGCAACGCAAAGTGCTCGAAGCCAGGCGCCAGACGATCACGGTGGCCATCGCGGCTATCGCCGAAGCGGAAAAAGCGCTCGAACCAGGCAAGCCCGCCGACCCCGCAATCCTAAGACGACTGATTGAGGTGATCGACATGCAAGAGAATCTGGACGTAATGAAAAGCTACTACAGCGAGCAGGCCTGGCTAAAGATCAGCCATCGCTATGAGAATGGACCGAGCGAAGAGTGGAAGACACTCTTCGGCGAGGTGCAAGCCGCGCTCAACCAAGACCCGGCCAGCGAGACTGCCCAGGCACTGGCTGCCCGCTGGATGGAACTGGCCAACAAGGATTCCGGCGGTGACCCGGATGTAAAGTCCGGCATGCTGAAAGCGTGGGGCGATCGCGCCAACTGGCCCGAACCCATGCGCAAGTTTCTGACTGAATATCAAGTGGAGAGTCTGTCCGCCTTCATCGCAAAGGCTATCACCGGTGGCTCACGGCACTACTATAGCGACGAAGCGTGGCAAAAGCTCGGCGAACGCCAGAAGAGCGGTCTAAAAGAAGAATGGCGGGCGCTTTACCTTGAGGTAGAAGCAGCGCTGAACGAAGATCCGGCTGGCGAAAAGGCACAGTCCCTTGCCGCCCGATGGATGGAGCAGGTGGAAAAGGACTCGGGTGGCGACCCGGCGGTAAGAGCCGGCATGGAAAAAGCGTGGGCCGACCGTGCGAACTGGCCACCGCCGATGCGCCAGTTTCTGCTGGACCACAACGTGGAAAAGCTGGCAGAGTTTGTGGGAACAGCCTTGGCAGCCAAGGCCAGCCGAGGATAATTGCGGCAGGGGCACACTATATCTTGTGTCCCTGCAACAAACACCACTTTTGGCAGTATTCTAGTTCTTGCAATTCTAAAAGATCCGGTCTATGATGTTGTTATCCCCCCCGAGCAATGAACCTCACGGTTCAAGGCGTAGCTATTTTATTTTTGATCTTAAGGGGATGCCTCCGTTGCTTAAACTTAAGCGCGTCGAAATTCAAGGATTCAAGTCGTTCGCTGATCGCACAGAGATGCGATTCAACGGTGCCGGCGTTGCCGCCGTCGTTGGTCCGAACGGCTGCGGAAAGTCTAACCTCAGCGATGCCATCAGTTGGGTGCTTGGCGAACAGTCTGCCAAGAGCCTGCGCGGCGCCAGGATGGAAGATGTCATCTTCGCCGGCACGCGCGACCGCAAGCCGGTCAGCATGGCCGCCGTCACCATGACCCTGGTGGACCCGAACATCCACGCCGACCTGCCCACCGCCAAAAATGGCAACGGGAATGGCACCCACGGGCCTGACGAAGCATCGAAAGAACCCAAGTCCCACGAAATCACCATCACCCGCCGGCTGTTCCGCAGCGGCGAAAGCGAATACCTGATCGACGGCAAGGCGGCCCGCCTGCGCGACATTCAGGACATCTTCATGGGCAGCGGCCTGGGCCCGGAATCCTACGCCATCATCGAACAGGGCCGCATCGGGCAGATTTTGAGCTCGCGCCCGCAGGACCGCCGCGGCGTCATTGAAGAGGCCGCCGGCATCACCCGCTTTAAGACCAAGCGCCGCCTGGCCGAAGCCAAGCTCGAAGGCGCCAAGCAGAATCTGTCGCGAGTGTTCGACATCCTCGAAGAAGTCGGCCGCCAGGTCAACTCGCTGAAGCGCCAGGCCTCAAAGGCCAAGCGTTACGAAGAGCTGCGCGGCGAAATGATCACGCATCTGCGCGCCTCCCTCTCCGGTCGCTTCAAGATGTTGGAAGGCGAAGCCTCCAAAACCGCCATCGCACTGAATCTGGCGACCACGGAAACGCAGGAGTTCAACCTGCAGATCACCGCCAAAGAGCAGGAACACGTCAAACTGCAGGAGCAGTGCTACAGCGTGGAAGCGATGCTGACGGAGCGCCGCAAGAACCTCTCCGAACTGCGCATCGAAGCCGAACGCATCCGCGGGCGCCTGACCAATCAGGCACAGCAGATCGGCTCCATCGAACAGCGCCTGAGCCGCGGCGAAACCGAAACGCAGGACCTGGAAGCGCGCCTCGCCCAGCTGGAACGCGACATGGAAAACCATGGCGTGCAATTGGGCGAACTGGAACGTCAGACTGAATCCGCCCGCCAGCGCCTGACCGCCAAAAACGAAGAGCGCGATATGTTGCAGGGCCGCCTGCGGTCTCGCGAACAGGGCATGGAATCGGCCCGCCAGCAGGTGCTGCGGTTGCTCGGTGAAGCTTCAACGCTGAAGAATCAGTTGGCGCATGTCGACGAATTTCTTGCTTCGATGGAGCGCGATCATAGCCGCGCTGAAAAAGAGTCGATTGCCGCTACCGGCGACCTGGAAAAGCTCGCCTCCATCAAAACCGAACTGGCCGAAAAGTCCGCTGCACGGCAGCGCGAACTGGAAGCGCTGGTTCAACAGAAGAAAACGGTGGAAGAGACGCTTGCCACAAGGCGTCAGCAGCACAACGAAACACGGCGTCAGTTGGAAGGCCAACGCGCCGAGGCTTCGCGGCTGAAGGCACGCAAAGATTCGCTCGAAGAGATTCTTTCGCATCGCGCCTACACCACCGAATCCGTGAAGCGCCTGTTCACCGCCATCGAACACGGCCAGGCCTCTGACCTGAAGCCTTCGGGCGTGCTGGCCGACTTTGTGGAAGTCGACCCGACCTACGAAAAGGCCGCCGAAGAGTTCCTGCAGGAAGAGCTGGAATACGTAGTAGTCTCGAATTGGGAGCAGGCTGAGCGGGGCATCGACCTGATGCGCAGCGACCTGGATGGACGTGCCACGTTCCTGGTACACCCGGAACCGCACGATGCATTCGGCACGCGCGCACCGCAGGAGCCCCCGCTCGGACCTGAAACCGGCATCGTCTCGCGCTTGAGCGACGTGCTGAAAATGACCAACGGCCTGACCCAGGCCCCGGCCGAGCTGTTGCCGCGCCTTTCGCGCTGCTTCCTCGCCACCGACCGTACCGCCGCTCAGCGCCTCGCCGCTCAGTATCCGGACATTTACTTCCTGCTGCCCGATGGCGTCTGCTATCACGGCCACGCCGTTAGCGGTGGCAAGAAAACCGGCAGCGGCCCGCTGGCACTGAAGCGCGAACTGCGCGAACTCAACACCACCGCGCAGAACAAGCAGAAGCAGGTGGAAGCGACCACCGAGCAGATGGAACTGCTCGAAATGGAAATCGCCGATCTGGCGGGTGAACTCGACCGTCTGCGCGTGACGCAGCAGACGCAGGAAAAAGATGCGCTGGCTATCGATCACGAAATGCGCAAGTTGGGCGAAGAGTTCAACCGCTCCAATCAGCGTCTGAACATCGCACGCCAGGAACTGGAGCGGCTCGCGCGCGACAAGCAGCGCTCGCAGGATCAGCGCGAACGCAATCAACAAATCCTGGAAGAAAAAGAAGCAGCAAGGCGCACGCAGGAGCAGGCGCTGGAAGCGGCTCGCGCCGAACTGGGCGAGTTGCAGGCCTCGGTCTCATCGGCCATCGAAGAGCACTCCGTGCTGCGCGTTGAAATGGCATCGTTCGATGAACGCCGCCGCTCCGAAGCCCAGGCCAAGGGCCGCGTGGAACATCAGATCCGCGAACTTTCAAACCGCCGCCAGCAGATCTCCAACGATCTGGAACGGCTGGGTGTGGAACGCCAGCGCCTGCTGAACGACAACATGGAACTCGACGCTCGCGCCGCGCAGCTGACCGGCCAAATCGAAGCGTCCGAAACCGAAGTGCTCACTACTGCGGAGATGGAGCAGAAGCTGCGCGGCGAACTGGCCGCGACGGAAGAGCTGCTGAAACAGCGCCGTATCGAAATGCGCGAAGTCTCCGACAAGCGCTCGCAGATCGAAGTCGAACTGGTGAAGCTGCAGGCCGAACTCAAGTACCTGGATGAGACGGCGCGCAAAGAGCTGAACCTTTCGCCTGCCGAAATCGCCGCCGAAGATCAGACCGAGCTCGACGAAGCCGGCCTGGTCGAAGCCGAAAACAAGTATCAGGACGTGAAGGCGCGCATCGATGCTCTTGGCCCGGTGAACCCGCTGGCGCTCGAAGAGTTCCAGGTGGCATCGGAAAAATACGACTTCCTCAACACGCAGCGGCAGGATCTGCTCGACTCCATCCGCGACACCGAAAAGGCGATTCAGGAGATCGACGTGGAATCGCGCAAGCGGTTCGCCGAAGCGTACGAGAAGATCAACATCAACTTCCGCGAAATGTTCAAGACGCTATTCGGCGGTGGCATTGGCGAAATGCGCCTAACCGACGAGAGCAATCTGAACGATTCGGGCATCGAAATTGTCGCCTCGCCTCCGGGCAAGCGGCTGCAAAACGTGCTGTTGCTTTCGGGCGGCGAGAAGTCGCTGACGGCGATGGCGCTGTTGATGGCGATCTTCCGCTATCAGCCCAGCCCGTTCTGCATCCTGGACGAAGTGGATGCCCCGCTCGACGAAGCAAACATCGGACGCCTCGCGAATCTGCTGCGCGAAATGTCGCTTGAAACACAGTTCATCGTGATCACGCACGCCAAGCGCACCATGGAATCGGCGCAGACGATGTACGGCGTCACAATGCAGGAACCCGGCGTATCGAAGCTGGTTTCCGTACGGTTTAATCAGTCTCCCCCACCACCTCCCCCGAGCCAGCGCACCATCGCAATGGCAGCGCAGTAGGACCGGGACGAACCCGGTTCCGGCCGTGTTCGCCCGGTCCTGGCCCACCTTGGGTAAGGGAATGGAACCACAAAATCGGGGTACTCTGCGAAACAGCAGGGTGCCCCGATTTTTCGTTTGGACTCAATTCGCAAGACTCCAGGCGCACACTCGCATCTGATGCTATGATGTCAATATGCGAACCACCCTCGACCTTGATGACACCGCACTTGATGCGATCCGAGATTTGGCCGCAGTGCAAAAGCACAGTCTGGGCAAAGTCGCTGGCGACTTGATCCTCGAAGCCCTGCGCAACCGTTCGCCAAAAGGGCTCAAAGAGCGAAATGGCGTTCCCTTGATGCGGCGAACTGGTGGTGAGATCGTAACGGAAGCGCTCATCCAACGCATCAAGGATGAAGAGGGTTTGTGACGCATTTATTGGACGTAAACGTATTATTGGCGCTAACCGATCCAGTCCACACACACCACGAACGGGCACATTCCTGGCTCAGCACAAGAGCCCGCAGTTTAAAATGGGCGAGTTGCGCATTAACAGAGAATGGATTTTGCAGAATCGCAAGCTCGCCGACATATCCAACTCCTTCCACGCCGAGGGAGGCCGCAGGGATGCTGGCAAGGCTACGAAAGAACCTGGGGAAGCACGAGTTTTGGACTTGCGATCAAACCCTGACTAATCACTCAATATTCCATCTCGACTTGGTTCAGGGCCCGAAACAGCTTACGGACATTTACTTACTGGGCCTGGTTGTCGAACATGGCGGCTGCCTTGTGACTTTTGACCGCCGCATCAGGACTTCTCATGTTACGGGGGCGTGCGACAGCCACCTGGTGTTAATTTGAGTCCTACTTCGCCCGATATCGCTGCCAAACCTCCAACACATCCTTCCCCTTATACCGCACCGTCTGCGAATCGATCACCTCAGCCCCAGTCCGCAGTTCCGTATCCGGGCCAATCGTGTTGCGCGTAGTAAATTCGATCTCCAGCGTAGCCGGGCCCTGCACCTGATACGGCTTCACCGTTCCAATCAGCGCCATACTTTTGCGTGCGCCCTCCTTGATCAATTCCCGCGCGGCCGGGGCAGAAAGGCTGATGCAGGTATAGCGGCCCAGGCCTTCCTTCACGATGGCAGTCTCCGCCTGCGGCACGATCTCGTGCAACTCTTCGGCCGCGGCTTTATCTCCGCTCAGAAAAATCACCGGCGTGCCGAACTGCCCCGCCATAGCGGCGATCATATCGATCTCACCCACCGGCTTGCCGTTCAACTTCATCACCTGAATACCCAGCGAAGAATACGAATGGGCCATAATGCCGCCCTTCACATTCGCCTTGCTGTGCTGGCCCACATAGGCGACAGCGGACCAGTGCCGCTCCATCAGCATCGATGTTCCGACCGCGCCCATCAGCAGCTTCGCTTTGGGGTGAATGGTCAGCGTCGACAAAGTCTGGCTGCCATCATGCCCATCCCACACCACGACTTCATCGGCCCCGCCGGCGAGGAAGCCTTCCACCGCGGCATTGATTTCGCCAGTGAGCAACTGCCGCATCTCGGTGTCTTTGGGCTCGGTTTGATCCTGCCGGCAGACCCCGCCGACACCTTCGGCATCGGTGATCAAAAAAACGGATTTCTTCTGTGCAAATACAGGAAGGGTCAAAAACAGGAGTGAAAGAAAGATGCGCGCCATGGGTTCATTGTAGAACCAATCATGGCGCGCAGTAAGGACGACCTGGAACTATTTCTTGCCGATAGAGAACAACTGATTGCGGTTGGCGATGAAGAGATTTCCGTTGGAAGGCACAACCGTCGAATAAACGGAACTGCCCATGTTTGTTTCAAACAAAAGCTTCTTCTCTTTGGTAGCCGCCAGAACCACTATGTCGCCGTCTTCGTCGCCGAGGTAGACTTTGCCATCAATCACGATGGTGGAGCCCCACACGGCAGCCAGCATATCGTGCGACCAGTATTCTTTGCCTGTCTTGGCATCAATGCAGTGCAGGAAGCCGCTGAAATCGGCGTAGAAGAGCAGGCCATTATACAAAGCGCCGGTGGAAACAGTGCGGCGGATTTTGTCGAAGTGCCACAAACGGCCTGACTCGGTGATGTCGCCGCGCTTGGTGGCGTCGATGGCATACAAGTGGCCCGGGCCTTCGCCGTGCTCCGGATCCTGTCCGTTGGCGATATATACAATGTTGTCCTTGATGATCGGTGTGGCGATCACTTCGTTGCGCGTCTTCTGCCACACGGAATCTTTGGGGTTCATATCGAACCACCACAGGCGCTTGCCGGTCTTCGCGTCGTAGCCGCGAACCCAGCCATCGCCCTGCCCGATCACCACCTGCACCGTGTCGCCAATCTTCGCCACTGCGGGCGAGGACCACTGGCCGTGAAGAATCTTGTCTCCGACCGGATTGTCTTCCCACGCCAGCTTACCCGTCTTCTTGTTGACGGCGATGATAGCGGGAGCCTTTGGCGAAGGAATGTGAACGTGGCTTTCGTCCTGGCCATTCGAGGTGCTCACATACAGAAGATCGCCGTACGAAACCGGCGAGGAGTTCGACATGTTGTGCGGCTGAGAGCCCACTTCGTCCATCATGTCGAACTTCCACAGAACATCGGCATCGTGCGGGCCAGTGAACTTTTCGTCCTTCACCAAGCCATCATTACCATTGGCGAAGCCTTTCAGATCAAGCGCCACGATTTCGCAACGATTGCTGACGTAGTAAACCGTCTCACCTTCCACCAGCGGAGAACTGCAAACGCCCTGATACGGCCAGTCGTTCACGCGACCGGCAGGCAATTTTTCATTCGTGTGCTGCCAAAGAAACTCACCATCGCTTTCGCGAAAAGCCATCAAAACACCGCGGTCGCCGCCCTGCTTGGGGTCGCGAAGGCCTTCATTATTCGTGCCGACGAGCACCACGCCGCCAGCGACAACAGGGTTGCCGTAAGTCTGCGAACCAAGTGCGGCCATCCAGCGGATGTTCGTTTTCTTGGCCACGTCCCACGAATCCACCGCGCCCTTCATCGAAGAGACCATGTTGCGGTCGGCAGTGCCGCCCCACATGGGCCAATCTTTTTCCGGATCGGACGCCGTAATGCGCGAGACCAGTGCCAATGACACCGCAGCCGCGCCGGCTATGATGAAATACTTTTTTGTGCTCATTTGTTCGCTGTCACCTTCAGATTGTCGAAGAATACTTCAAAGGGGGCATCGGCGTAGATGCCGGGGCTGCCAATATGATTTGCGTAGGGCTTGGGGTCAATGCGTTCCACCATCCACTTGTCGGGCTCGGGCTCATCCTTGGGCCAGGCCTTGCCGCGGGCGCGCGAACTGCCGTCGGAAAGATTATCGACGGTGAGCTTCACGGTGTACCAGGTGTCGGCCTTCCAAGTGTAAGGGATCTTCGTGCTACGCGTGGTTTCGGGCTGCCAGGAGGTGAGTTCCAACTGTTCGTTATTGCCGAACAACACCAACTGATAACGCTGCGCCACCACACCCGCATCGCCCATCTGGCGGCGTTTCGTTGCTGCGCGAACGTCAGCTTGAATCGTGTAGTTGGAGCTTTCCGGATCGCCGATAAAGCTGCGCGCACGCTTCGTAGCAGCGTTGTCGGCAAGCTTCACCAGAACGCGATTACCCTCTTCCTGGCGCACTTCATATTTAGTAGTGGTATTGATCCAATAGGGTGGAACCATCTTCGGCTCCACACTTTCAAAGTTCTGCGCGATCGGCAGATTCGGCAGCACGCGGATGCGCGCTTCGCCTGTCACGCCTGCAATTGACGCCTTCACGATACCGGCCTGGCCAGCATTATCTGCAGCTGCCTTGAATGTTCCACCTTCGACAGTGCCTTTCAATTTATCGATCGACCAATCGGCCTTCTCCTCGCGGATAAAACGGCCAAGTTCGTCGTAGGCACGGGCACGCATGGAAACCGTGCCACCGGGCTTGAGAATACTCTCACCAGGCAACACCTGCACGAAGGCCACTTTGGCGCCTGCCGGAGCAGTAAGAGGCGGGGTGATCTTGGCCGGCGCTGTCTTCACTTTTTTACCGATAGCGAACGTATGGTCGGTGGTGGAAAGGAAGATGCGGCCATCGCTGATCGCAACCGAGGCCAGAATCTTTTCCAGATTCTCAGGCTTGCCATTGTCGAAGCTCACTTCGCTGAGGATCTCGCAGCGGTCGCTGTGCGGTTTCAAAATGAAAAATTTTCCGTTCTCGGTACCAACGTAAATCTTGCCGTCGGCGAGCACGGCGGATGCGCGCTGTAGCGTGCCGAGGTTCTGCTTCCACAGTTGCTTGCCGGTTACGGAGTCGAAGGAAACGAGGTTGGCGCTGGCGTCAATCTGCATAATGCGGTCGCCATCGCTGATGGGCGAAGAGTACGTAGCGATGAAGCCGGGCACCGCCCACTTAATATTCTTCTTCGTGATTGCACCCTTGGCGGAGCCATCGATAGCTGCCAGAAGGCCCATTTCACTGGTATCGAGGTTCTCTTCACCATGGCTGACGAACACTGTCGAACCACTGACAAGCACGCCGGTGTTGACGCCACGCTTGGAAACATCGTACTTCCATACAGGCTCGCCCGTGGCAACCTTGATGGCGTGGATTGCGCCATCGCCGCCACCCGCGATCAGCATGCGGGTGCCATTGATGTCAGCCACGATCGGCGGTGCGTAAGTGGTGTCGAACGGCCGGCCGCCAGGCGTGCTGACATAAACGGTTGCGCCCGTCTTCTTATCGAAAGCAAGGAATCGGTGGCCCGCGCGGGACTGCGCGCCCCAACCGGTGGCAACACTGCTGACGATAACAAGGTTGCCTTCCACGATGGGCGAAACGGTGCGCCCGCCGTGCGTTGTGACGATACCGAACTCCTCTACCAGCGGCCGCGTGAAGACCAAACGGCCGTCGCGGGAAAAGGCAAACAGGTCGCCGCCCACACCGTAGACATAGACATTTCCAGTCTCGGGATCAATAGCCGGAGCAGACCAGGCCAACCTGTGCGGCGGAACATCGCTATGATAGGTATTCCACTTCTGTTCCCAGAGGAGCTTGCCCGTGTCGGCATTGAGGCAGACCAAGCGTTCCTGCAGAGTTTCTTTTGCACCAGCTGTAGTCAGCAGGTAAAGGTGATCGCCTTGAACCACCGGAGTAGAACGGGCGCCAATGTCCGACTTCCAGGCGAGGTTTTCACCTTTGGGTGACCAGCTGGAAGGGAGATTTTTTTCCGGGGAACGGCCATCGCGTTCGGGGCCGCGCCAATCGGTCCAATCGGCATGCAGGACGCATGCAAGCAGTAAGCCGGAACTGAGCCTGAAAATTTTTGTTGTCATATTGCTTTGGGAGTCACTCTCAATTATAGTGCGGTTTTGGATTATGATTATTGGTAACCTTACTGACGAACGAGACGCCTTCCTTGTTACTGTAGGACTCCGCCACGCTGCGTCATCTCCGACGATTGTTGAATTTGGGTGAGAAAATTGATTCAATTACATGGCATGAAAAATTTCATAGCATTGGCGATGGCCTGTGCGTTAACGGGCTGTTCCCTGATTCCTTCCAACCCGGCAACGGGTGATGACAAAGGTGGCGGCGGCGGCAAAGGCGGCGGCAAAGGTGGCAAGAAGGGTGACGCGGCAGTACCGGTCACGCTTGCCAAGGTGTCGCAGCGAGACGTCCCCATTGAGATTCAGGTGATCGGCAACGTGGAAGCGTTCGCCACGGTCACCGTACGTTCGCAGGTGGGCGGCGAACTGATGAAAGTCTTCATCAACGAAGGCGATTTGGTGAAACAGGGCGATCCACTTTTCAAGATCGATCAACGCCAGTTGCAGGCGATGATCGCCCAGGCAGAGGCCACTTTCCAGAAAGCAAACGCCGCGTTGAGCCAGGCGCAGGCCACCCTCAGCAAAGATCAGGCGAATCTGCAGTTCCTGAAATCGCAGGCTGCGCGCTATGAGAAGCTGGTAAAAGAAGGCGTCATCAGCAAGGAACAGGGCGAACTGACCGCTGCGAATGCAAACGCCTCGGAACAACTGGTGAATGCCGACAAGGCTGCGATCGAAAGCGCCCGAGCCGACATCGGCGCTGCGCGCGCCGCCGCGGACAATCTGAAGGTCCAATTGACCTACACCGACATTCGCGCCAATCTGACCGGGCGCACTGGAAATCTGATGGTGAAGCAAGGCAACCTGGTTGCACCCAACGGCGCCGACATGGTGGCGATCAATCAGGTGCAACCTATTTATGTCACGTTCGCAATCCCTGAATCGCAATTGGACCATGTGCGAAAATACATGGCTCAAGGCAAATTGCAGGTGGTCGCCACACCCCAGGAAGCTGGCGGAGCAAGCGAAACCGGCGTGCTGACTTTTATTGATAATAACGTCGACGCGACTACGGGCACCATCAAGCTAAAGGGCACATTCAAGAATACTAGCCGTGCGCTGTGGCCTGGCCAGTTCGTGCGAGTGGTGTTGCGGCTCTATACGCAGCACAATGCGACCATTGTCCCCAACCAAGCTGTGCAGACCGGCCAGGAAGGTCCTTATGTCTACGTGGTCAAGGAAGACCAGACGGTGGAATCCAGAAGCATCGTCACTGGCGCCAGGATCAATGAAGACCTGGTCATCGACAAGGGCCTGGAACAGGGCGAAACCGTTGTTACCGACGGCCAGCTCCGGCTCGCACCGGGCATGAAGGTCGCCCAGCGTGGAGACGGCAAGCGCGGCGGCAAAAAGAAAGCCGATTAATCAAAGCAAGAAAGAGGTATCCGCATGAATATGTCGGAGTTCTTTATTCGCAAGCCAATTGCGACTAGTCTGTTGATGCTCGGTATCGCGATGTTTGGCATAATCGCATATCGCGCACTGCCGGTGAGCGATCTTCCAACGGTAGACTATCCAACGTTGAGCGTGTCGGCCAGTCTTCCCGGCGCGGATCCTTCCACCATGGCCTCGGCAGTGGCCACCCCGCTTGAGCGGCAGTTCAGCGGTATTGCTGGCCTTGATTCGATGGTGTCGTCCAACTCGTTGGGCAGCACTTCGATCACCCTGCAATTCGATCTTGCCCGCAAAATGGACGGCGCTGCGGTCGACGTGCAAACGGCGATCAGCGCGGCCATGCCGTTGCTGCCTCCTGGCATGCCGTCGCCGCCGTCGTTCCGGAAATCGAACCCCAACGATTCACCCGTTATATTCATGGGCATCACTTCCGATACTCTGCCGTTATGGAAGGTGGATGAGTACGCCGAAACATTGGTAGCCCAGCGCATCTCGATGGTGAGCGGCGTGGCCCAGGTAATGGTGATGGGCGCACAGAAATTCTCTGTCCATATCCAGGCCGATCCGGACCGAATGAACTCGCATCAGATCGGCATCAACGAACTGGCCAACGCGGTTAAGAGTTGGAACGTGAATATGCCAACAGGTACCCTGTACGGGAATCAC
Source organism: uncultured Acidobacteriia bacterium (assembly GCA_903881085.1). Taxonomy (GTDB): domain Bacteria; phylum Acidobacteriota; class Terriglobia; order Bryobacterales; family Bryobacteraceae; genus CAIRSA01. Next base: position 36,160 of record CAIRSA010000427.1, on the reverse strand, counting down.
ACTTCCTTCAACGTCATCGCCGACGGCCAGTTGATGGATGCTGAGAGCTATAAGCCGATGGTGGTGGCATGGCGAAAAGGCATCCCGGTGCGACTGGAAGAGATCGCCAAAGTGTTCAGCACAACAGAGGACGACCGCAGCTCTTCGTGGTTCATCAACAAAGAAGTTTCCGTCAAGGCCATCAACTTCATGGTGATGCGCCAACCGGGCAGCAATGTCATTGAAGTGACCGACAACATTAAGAGGTTGCTGCCAACGATTCAATCGCAGTTGCCGCCTTCCGTGCAGATGGCTATCCGCGGCGATCGCGCAAAACCCATACGCGATGCTTTCCAGGACATTCAGGTAACCATGCTGGCCACTTTGGTGCTTGTGATTCTGGTAATTTTCCTCTTCCTGCGCAACATGTCCGCAACCATGATCCCCAGTCTGGCTCTGCCGTTTTCCATCCTCGGCACGTTCGCAGTCATGCTGCTGTGCAATTACAGTCTGGACAACCTTTCCATGATGGCGCTGATCCTCTCCATCGGCTTCGTGGTTGACGACGCGATTGTCATGCTGGAAAACATTGTGCGCCATATGGAGATGGGCGAGACGCCTATGCAGGCTGCTTTGAACGGGTCCAGAGAAATCGGCTTTACGATTCTTTCCATGACCATTTCACTCGCTGCGGTGTTCATTCCCATTCTGTTCATGAGCGGGTTGCTGGGCCGGTTGTTCCGCGAGTTCGCAGTCACAATTTGCACCGCAATTCTGATTTCCGGCATGGTATCGATTTCACTGACGCCTATGTTGTGCAGCCGCTTCCTGAAGCCTGTGCACCTGGAAAGTCAGAGCCTGTTTTACCGCGTAACCGAAAAGTTCTTCGACGCCATGCGCAACTCCTACGGCTGGAGCTTACGAAAAGTCTTGGCCCACCCAATGGTAATGAGCTTTACATTTTTTGGCGTACTTGCGGCTACGGCCTATCTCTATAACATTGTGCCCAAGGGCTTCATTCCCGACACCGACAACGATCAGATTTACGTGAACACGGAAATGGCGCAGGGAACCTCGTTCTACCGCATGTCGGAATTGCAGGACCGCGTTAACCGCGTGGTTCGCGATGACGAAAACGTGGAAAGCTTTATGTCCAGCGCCGGTGGCGGTATGTTTGGCGGCTCTTCAAATACCGGACGCTGCTATGTCGCACTGAAGCCTCGTAAACAGCGCAAACTCTCTTCGGCTGAAGTGATTGCGGCAATGCGCCCGAAATTGAGCCAATTCCCCGGAGTGCGTGTCTTCATGAGCTTGCCCCCCGCTATCCGCGTTGGCGGACGAATGTCCAAGAGCCAGTACGAATATACGATCCAGGGCACCGACATCGACCAAATGTATAAAGAGGCCGCCAAGTTCGAGAAGTTGGTTGCAAAACTTCCGGTTGTACAGGATGTAACCAGCGATTTGCAGATGAAATCGCCGCGCTTGAATCTTGTGATTGACCGTGACAAAGCGGCGACCATGCAGTTGAGTGCGGACCAGATTGAGAACGCATTGTACATGGCCTATGGGCCTAGTTGGATCTCCACCATCTATGGCGCAAATGCACAATTCAAAGTGCTTCTCGAAGTCCTGCCCGCCTACCAGCAGCATGCCGACATGCTATCCAAGATCTTCTTAAAGCCTGCGACAGGTGACCAGATGGTGCCACTTTCAGCTGTAACAAAAATGGTGGAGGATGTTGGTCCGCAGACCATCAATCACTCCGGCCAACTGCCGTCGGTCACGGTAGCCTTCAACTTAAAGCCAGGAGTGGCATTGGGCGACGCCGTGGAAGAGATCAGCCAGTTGGCCGCCAACTCGCTGCCATCGAACATGCGCACATCGTTCACCGGCACCGCGCAGGTATTCCAAAGTTCTTTACGCAACATGGGACTGCTGCTCACGATCGCAATTCTGGTGGTCTACATTGTTCTCGGAGTGTTGTACGAAAGCTACATCCACCCGTTGACGATTCTCTCCGGCCTTCCCTCGGCCGGCCTGGGTGCACTGCTGACACTGATCATTTTCAAGGTGGATTTAAGTATATATGCCTTTGTGGGCCTGCTTATGCTCATAGGCATCGTAAAAAAGAATGCGATCATGCAAATCGATTTTGCTTTGGACGCAGAGCGCAACCACCAGCTCAGCCCGCGCGACGCAATTTACGAAGGCTGCATGACCCGTTTCCGGCCGATTATGATGACAACCATGGCTGCCTTGCTCGGGGCTCTACCGATAGCCATGGGCTACGGATCGGGCGGCGAGGCGCGCAAACCGCTGGGGCTTGCGGTTGTGGGCGGATTGATGGTTTCACAGTTGATTACTCTTTATTTGACACCGGTGGTTTACGTATATATGGCTGGATTGCTGAATCGTTTTAGAGACAGGAAACATAAAACCCTAGTGAGCGTGGAAGCATGAACATCTCCGCGGGATTCATTCAGCGCCCCATCGCTACCAGCCTGATGATGGCTGCCATCGCCCTCTTTGGGGCCGTGGCATATCGCGGATTGGCCGTCAGCGATCTTCCCAACGTGGATTTTCCGACGTTGCTGGTGACGGCAACTCTACCCGGTGCAAGTCCGGAGACAATGGCCTCCTCTGTTGCCACGCCGCTTGAAAATCAATTCTCGATGATCTCTGGCTTGCAGTCCATGACTTCATCGAACTCCCTGGGCAGCACCCAGGTAACGCTGGAATTCGACTTGAGCCGCAACCTGGATGGCGCCGCCGTAGACGTACAAGCCGCGATCACCCAAGCGTCGCGACTGCTACCTCAAGGCATGCCCACGCCGCCGACATTCACAAAAGTGAATCCGGCCGACCAGCCGATTCTGTACATCGCGCTGACCAGCGCCTCACTGCCCATGTGGACGCTCGACGAATACGCCGAGACGCGCATGGCGCAACGTATTTCCATGGTGTCCGGCGTAGCCCAGGTACAGGTGCTGGGCGCGCAGAAGTACGCCGTACATATTCAGATCGATCCGCATGAGATGGCAGCCAAGCAGGTTGGCATCAACGAAGTGGAAACCGCACTCAAGGCCTGGAACGTCAACCTACCGGCGGGAACCATCAACGGCCCCAGACGCGCATTCACGCTGCAAGCGAGCGGACAGTTGATGACGGCCGCGCAGTACCGTTCGTTGATCGTCAGCTATCGCAAGGGCTCGCCTGTCCGCCTGGAAGAGTTGGGGCAAATCAAAGATGGAGTGGAAGATGAGCGCACCGCATCGTGGCTCTATTCCAGTGAAGGCGCCGAACCGAGCGTGGTGTTGGGAATCCAGCGCCAACCCGGCACCAACACCATGGAAGTGGCCAAAGGCGTCAAAGACCTGCTGCCGCTGATCCAATCCGAATTGCCGCCGTCTGTAAAAATGAAGACGCTCTACGACAGGTCTGACACAATCAAGGAATCGTTCGACGACGTGAAGTTCACCATGGTCCTCACACTGGGCCTGATCGTGATGGTGATCTTCCTCTTCCTGCGCAATTTCTCTGCAACCGTCATCCCCAGTCTGGCGCTGCCGTTCTCGATTGTTGGAACGTTCGCAGTGATGTATCTGCTCGATTACAGTCTCGACAACTTGTCGATGATGGCGCTCATCCTGTCCATCGGCTTCGTCGTGGACGACGCAATCGTCATGCTGGAAAACATTGTCCGCCATATGGAGATGGGCGAGCAACCAATGGCCGCTTCGTTAATCGGGTCGAAGGAAATCAGCTTCACCATCGTATCGATGACGCTTTCGCTAGCTGCGGTATTCATCCCGGTATTGTTCCTGGGTGGCATTCTGGGCCGCTTGTTCAAAGAGTTTGCGGTCACGATTTGCGCCGCTATTTTGATCTCTGGCGTCGTGTCGGTAACGCTGACCCCGATGCTTTGCAGCCGCTTCCTGCGCGCGCATGACCCGCATTCCCATGGCTGGTTCTATCGCGTAACCGAAAAGTTTTTCGTAGGCATGCTGCACTGGTATGACGTGTCGCTCAAACTTGTGTTGCGATACCGTCCCATCACCATGATTGTCTTTGTCATCGTGCTGGTAGCTACAGGGTGGATGTTTGTAGACATCCCCAAGGGCTTCATTCCCGATCAGGACACTGACCAGATGATCGCCATCACCGAAGCGGCGCAAGGAACATCCTATGAACAGATGGTGAAGTATCAAAGTGCCGTTTCGGAAGCCCTCAACGAAAACGAGAACATCGACGCTTTCGTTTCCAGCATCGGCGGCTCTACGGCAACTACTCTGGGCGGTCCGAACTTTGGGCAAATGGTGATCCACTTAAAGCCTCGTAGCGAGCGCAAACTACTGGTCGGCGACATTATGAAGGAGATTCGTCCGAAGCTCGAGAATTTCCCTGGAATAAAAGTGTACCTGCAGAATCCTCCAACGATCCGCATCGGCGGGCAGGTCACAAAAAGCTTGTACCAGATCTCTATGCAATCGCCGGACAAACAGGAGTTGTACACTTCCTCGGAAAAGTTGCTCGATGCTCTCTTGGAATTGCCAGGATTGCAGGATGTGACCAGCGATTTGCAGATCAAGAGCCCGCAGGTTTCCGTCTCGATTGACCGTGACCGCGCCGCTGCCGTGCAGGTCAACGCCGCACAGATTGAGAACGCCCTGTATGATGCGTACGGCCCGCGCTGGGTCTCTACCATCTATTCGCCGGTCAATGAATACAAGGTGCTGCTCGAATTGATGCCGCAGTTTCAAAGGGACCCGAAGGCGCTCTCGATGCTCTATTTCAAGTCGGCTCTGGGCAAATTGATTCCGCTCGATACGGTGGCAAGCTTAGATTTTGAAACGGGCCCGCAATCCGTAAATCACTACGGACAATTGCCGTCAGTTACGATTTCCTTCGATGTAAAGCCTGGCTTCTCGCTCGGCACGGCGGTCTCGCAGGTAAAGGAAACGGCACAACGCATATTGCCCTCTACTATCAGCACCAACTTCCAGGGCGCGGCGAAAGCCTTTGAGAACTCGCTAGGCAATCTGTGGGTATTGCTGATCATCGCCATCATGGTGGTCTACATTGTGCTTGGCATTTTGTACGAAAGCTACATCCATCCCCTGACCATTCTCTCCGGCCTGCCCTCGGCGGGCTTCGGCGCGCTGCTTACGCTGTACATTTTCAAAATGGATTTGAACATCTACGCGTTCGTGGGCTTGATTATGTTGATCGGCATTGTGAAGAAGAACGCCATCATGCAGATCGATTTCGCTTTGGAAGCCGAGCACGCGGGCATGCCGCCCGAAGAGGCGATCTATCAGGGATGCCTCATCCGCTTCCGCCCCATCATGATGACTACCATGGCTGCTTTGCTCGGTGCGGTGCCGATCGCCATCGGATACGGAGCGGGCGGCGAAGCCCGTCAGCCGCTGGGACTGGTCGTGGTTGGCGGCTTGCTCTTCTCGCAGTTGGTCACGCTGTATCTGACGCCGGTCTTTTATATCTATCTGGCAAACTTCCAGCTGTGGGTCCAGGGCAAGAAAAAAGAAGAGGCGCCGGTCCCGGTCCACGCGTAGAAGCTACCGCATCACGCATCACCTAGCGCGATGCGTGATGCGGTAGACTGGTCTTATGCGGACAACACTTGAAATCGACGACGATCTTCTTGCAGCGACCAAGGCATTAGCTCAACAAAAAGGCGTAAGTTTGAGCTCTGTGATTTCGGAGCTGACACGACTGGCCCTGACCTCACGTGGTCAGCCAAAAATTCGAAATGGGGCATTGCTCTTAGAGTCCCGCCCAGGCGCACCGAGACCCGATTTGAATCTCGTAAACAGGCTAAGAGACGAAGAATGAGCATTGCCCTCTTGGACGTCAATTGTTTAATAGCAATCTTCGATCCTGACCACGATGATCACGATTCGATACACCACTGGTTCGGCCGCAATCGTAAATATGGTTGGGCGACTTGTCCACTCACGATTAATGGTTGTGTGCGGATTCTTAGCAATCCTGCATACCCCGCACCCCACCTCAGCCCGGGTGAAGTAGCCAGCCGCTTGAAGTCGTTTTGCGCATCATCGGATCACCACTTCTGGCCGGATTCCATTTCGCTTCTGGATGAAACAATTTTCCGGCCAACTCTTCTAGCTGGTCACAAGAAAATTACTGATGCCTATTTGTTAGCACTGGCGATTCGTAATCACGGGAGACTGGTAACGTTCGACAGGTCTATTCCGCTGAAGGCGGTCCCCCATGCGGAGCCCGGAAACCTGGTGGTCTTGGGGCGCGAGTAGCCGTCTAGTCCACTTCACACCTGTTGCCGTCACTTCACGCCTCCAACACTTTTCCATACTGGTTTTATTGAGTTTCCCGCATGGCCGCACACCTGCACCACAACAGGCATGAGCCTGACATCCGCACAGATTTCCATCGCTGTCCACCTTCTTCTGCTGATGCTGCTGTCCCTGCGCATCGTGCAAACACCCATTACCAACGTAACCCGCAAAGAACCACTCCACCTTGTAGCCCCATCGCTAAAATGGTTGACGCAAAACTCCCAGGCCGCACCCGGCGGCGGTGGAGCAGACGTGCTTCCTGCAAGCCAGGGCAACCTGCCACGGCCTGTTCCACGCCCCTTCGTACCGCCGCAAGCCGTCCCACAAAACCTGGAGCCCAAACTCGTGCTCGAGGCATCCATTGACCTGCCCACGAATATCGCACTGCCCAAGATCGACTCCAAACTGATCGGCGATCCCTTCGGCAAACCAGGCCCTTCGTCATTGGGCCGCGGACCGAATGGCCGAGGCATCGGAGATGGCGATGGACCCTCCTACGGCAACGGCCCAGGCGGTCCTGGCGGCAGCGGACCCATCGCTGTAACGCCAATGATGACCGGCGTCACAACGCCTCCCAAGCTGCTGTACAAAATTGAACCGGAATTTACCGAGGAGGCTCGCAAAGCCCGATTCGAGGGCACTGTAGTGCTCTGGGCCGAGGTGGATACAAGTGGCAAAGCAGCGCAGGTCCGCGTCGTTCGAAGTGTAGGTTTGGGCCTCGATGAGAAAGCGATGGACGCCGTCTCGAAGTGGCGCTTCAAACCAGGCACCCGTAACGGCAAGGCTGTTCCGATGCCCGCTACCATTGAGGTGAACTTCCGCCTACTATGAATAGATGAGTGAAAATCCATTTCAACGTTTGAATAGCCGGGAGATCTATGCCAATCGTTGGATCCAATTGCGCGAGGACGACGTCGTTCGTCCGGGAGGAGAGTCTGGAAAGTTCGGCGTTGTCACCATGCGTTCCGGCTCGTCCGTTCTTGCAATCAATAAGGAAAAGGAAGTCTATCTGGTCAAGGAGTACAAGTATGCCGCGGGCCGCGAATCCATTGAGGTAATCAGTGGCGCGATAGAAGACGGCGAAGCCCCACTGGCTGCGGCGAAGCGCGAACTGTTGGAAGAGGCGGGGCTGCAATCGGAGCGCTGGCTTGACCTTGGCTCAGTGGACCCATTCACCACCGTAATCCGCTCGCCCAACTATCTCTTTCTGGCGCTCGATGTGCAAGAAGGCATCGCAAAACCGGATCCCGGCGAAGTGCTGGAGCGCATAAAACTTCCTTTTCCCAAGGCAATGGAGATGGTGATGAAAGGCGAGATCACGCACGCCGCCAGTTGCGTGTTATTGCTGAAGGCTGCCATCATTTTGAATCCCGAATAATATGGCGTTTCAAGTATTCCACAACGGCCGCGTCGTTACAGACAGCGGCATTATCGAAGATGCGGGCGTAGCGGTTTCCGGCGGCCGCATCGTCTGGGTTGGCAGCGGCGAGGCGCCTGCCGATGCCGAACGGATCGACGCGCGTGGCCTCTACATAAGCCCCGGTTTTATCGACATTCACGTTCATGGCGGCGCAGGTAGCGACTTCATGGACGCCACGCGCGAAGATGTGGAACGAGTGTTCCGGTTTCATGCGTCGCATGGCACCACGGCACTCTGCCCAACTACTGCCACGGCGCCCCTCGGCGAGATCCTCGCCTGCCTCGATGCGCTCAACGCATACAGGTCCGGCAAGCAGGCTTCCGGACGCGCACTGGGCGCACACATCGAAGGCCCCTATCTTGCGCCCACCAAAAGCGGCTGCCACTTGCCGCAATTCCTGCGCAATCCTGTCGAAGCGGAATGGAAACAGCTTCTGGAGCGCGGCCCCCTCACCAGCATGACACTCGCACCGGAGTTGCCAGGCGCGCGCCAGTTGGTGGAAGCGCTGCACCGCAGCGGCGTCACCGCCAGCGCAGGGCACAGCGAGGCGATCACCGAAGAGATCGACAAGGCCGTGGATTGGGGCGTCCGCCACGTAACGCACCTCTACTGCGCCATGACCGACGCGATGAACAATCGCTGGCGCGGCACGCCAAATCCGCGCACAGCGGGGATTGTGGAAGCGGTCTATCTGGACGACCGGCTCTCCACCGAACTCATCACCGATGGCAAGCATCTCTCGAAAGAAATGCTGCGTCTGGCAATGCGCAACAAGGGTTATGAAAAGCTGGCCATCATTACGGATGCGATGCGCGGCGCAGGGATGCCCGATGGCGAATACACCTTCGGGCCGCGCCACGGCATGCAGGCAATTGTGCGGAATCGAGAAGCACGCATCCCCGATGGCACCGCGCTGGCCTCCAGCGTATTCACGATGAATGAGATGGTGCGTGTGTTCATCGAACTAACCGGCTGTCCGCTGTGGCAGGCCGTGCGGATGGCAACGCTCACACCGGCGGAGATCGCCGGATGCAGCGATGAGTTGGGCAGCCTGGCCGTGGGCAAGCAAGCCGACATCATTCTCTTCGACGATGCGCTGCATGTCCACGCCACCTATTTCGGTGGCACTGCCCTCATTTAACCTGGAAAAAGCAGTTGGATGGGCTTCAGCCAATTCGCACGACGCGTCGCATTTGGGGTCTGACACCTTTTTTCGGCCGTGTGCGGCCGAAAATGGGCTGTCTGACCCCAATTGCCCTCCACCGCAATGCTCCAATAAATCACTCACCCAATGGGTTACGCCGCCTTCATCCGCAATCGAATGCAAATGCGGAAGATCGCTGTATCAAACCCAGTCCAACAGCTTTTTCTAGTTTTAAGGGTGGAATGCCACATACTTTCAGGCCTCCTGATCTCCTGGAAAATGAGATGACCCAATTTCGACATGATCAGTAACCGCGACCGTAAATGCGCTTTCAACTCTTGCGCCAAGGGAGCGGTTGTCCGGGCTCAATCCCAATTCCACGCAAAGCGAAAATCGCAGCATGACATCAGGAGATCTGACGTTGGGCGTTTTTGTGGCGCAGGCAATCCTGCCTGCCGCGTCGAGACTCGTCTCGACGCTTTGATTTCAAACCGAAGCCGCGCATCGACAAAAGTGTCGAGGTTGCAAGCAAGGGCGCTTACGCCACAAAAATGAAGAAGGATGTGGCATTCGACGATCCGCCTGCACTTAACAATTCGGCCGTCCCAGCAATGTCCGCTCCATCGACCCATCGGCCGGCTCGCAGGTCGTATTCTTTTTATACCTGGGATGAAGGCGATATCCGCCGTGGCAAAGCAGCGATAGCACTGCCCCCGGCCGCAGGTACCAACTCGCCCAACTGAGCGGCGTGTCGCCGTTTGCATCGCGCGCGTCAATCTTTGCGCCGGCATCGAGCAACGACTGGATATCTTCTTCGTTGCCGAACGCCGCAGCTCGGTGCAGCGGAGTCTCGCCCTTTGTGCGGCAGTCGCGCATGAAAGCGCCAGTCTCTTTTCCCGCCGTTGTTGCGCGATTCGGATCCGCACAATGCGCCAGCAACAATTTCACAATCGGCGTGTACTTCCATCGATTGGCCTTCGCCAACACGTTGTGCAGTGGCGTCTCGCCCGTTTCCACTTCTGCAAAATTCACATCGGCGCCGTTCTCAATCAGGTATTCACAGAGCCGCCAATGGCCGTGGTAGCAGGCTGTATTAAATCCTAAATTCTCGCCCACCGATTCGAGCAATGCGCCACTCGCCACCAGAAACCGTATCGCGCTCACATCGCCATAATAGGCACACCAACCGATCAGCGGATAGTCGTCGATGCTGGTCGTGGCAGCTTCTCCGCCTGCCACAAGATCGAACACCAGATCCGTGCGGCCGTCCACAATGCGCTGATGCAGCGTGGCCATCGCTACAGCGGCTCCCCGCCCTTATCAACATTTTCAGGCGTGAAGATGCGCGAACCAAGAACAATACTCTTCGGGACCTTTTCGCCCTTCAAAATCTTCAGAGCGGCATCAATGGCCTCTGCCGAGCCATTCGGATATTGAAATGTCGCGCTGAGAATTCCCTGCTTCACGTACGCCACGCCCTCTTGCGGCAGTGCGTCGATGCCGATGATCACCATGCTCTTCTCCCGGCCCGCGGCCTTCGCCGCAAGATACGCGCCGTGCGCGCCAGGGTCGTTGTGCGCATAGACCGCATCGATCTTATCGAAGCGCGTAAGAGCCGATTCCATCTCTTTGCGCGCGTCAGGCTCCAGCCACTTCATGTCCGCGTCAAACACCGTTTCGATCGCTGACCCGGCGATGCCTTCAGCAAAACCGTTGTGGCGATCATGCCCAGGAATCGAGGTCATCAGCCCCTTCAATTCCACCAGCTTCCCCTTACCGCCAAGCTTTTTCTTCAGCCACTCGCCCGCCGCTTTGCCTATCAGTTTGTTGTCCGCACCAATGAACGTGGTGAACTGATCGCTCAACACCGCGCGATCCAAAACAATCACCGGAATGCCTGATTGAAAGGCTTTCGCGATGGGTTCAGTCAGCGGCTGCGCCTCCTTCGGACTGATGATCAGCAGATCGATGCCGGCACTGACAAACTCCTCCACATGCGCGCGTTGCTTCAACGTGTCGTTCTGCGCGTCCTTAAACACGATCTTCAAATTCGGCTGCTTAGCGGCCGCAGCGGCCAAGTCGGCATTCATCTGCACGCGCCACGGCTCACCCAGATTGCACTGGCTCATGCCGATCGTGAACTGGTCTTTCTTTTTCGCCGCTCCACCGCAGCCCACGGCGGCCAGAGCCAGAATAACCACGCAAAACTTCATTGTGCTTTTTTCCATTTCAGGTACTCGTCAACAGTGTAGAACGCTTTGTCCTTATACAGGCGGCCGGCGTCTTCCACCAGTTCGTGCCAATCATACGACCACGAATCTCCGGTCTTTTTCATCCACGCAGTCAGCAGCGCGTCCATTTTCTTCACCAGCGCTTTGTCGTCGATCAGATTCTTCATCTCATCCGGATCGGCTTGCAGATCGTACAGCACCCATGGTTTCGATTCGAAGCGCGCATACATATAGCGATCCGTGCGAACCCCGCGCCAACCATCTTCGGTGCCATCGCCCTGGTACGGGCCGAAGATCTGAAAAAACACCGAGTCAGGAGTGCGTCCCTTCTCATGCAAAATGAACTGCGAGAAATCAGTGCCCTGCATGAATGCCGGCGGCTTCTGTCCACACAGGCTTAGCAGCGTTGGTGCGATATCGATGTGCGAGAATAACTTTTCCGTCGAACGCGGCTTCACCTTCCCCGGATAGCGCAGAATGCCAGGCACGCGCGTCGATTCCTCCCACGGCTTGCGCTTCAACCGCCGTCCTTGCGACCCGAGCATGTCACCATGATCGGACGAGAGCAGCACGATGGTGTCATCGGCGAGACCCAACTCATCCAACGTACGCATCATGCGGCCAACCTGATCATCCACTGCGGTGATCATGCCGTAATATTCGGCGATCGCTTTGCGCCCGGGCAGCCCCTCGGCGTCCTTCCAATTGGCGCGCATCGTAAGTTTGGCCGGGTCATATAATTTCGTATATTCTGGCGGCGCTTTATAAGGATCGTGCGGCGGACCCATCTGCACTGTGAGAAAGAACGGCCGCGCGTCCTGCTTCGTCGCTTTCAGGAATTCGACGGCAACGTCCGTCCATCCCTCGGCTTCAAACTTCCGGATGGGGATCGGCGTCGCGTCATCACGGAAGTAATGATTGTTGAAATGCGCGTGGCTCACCTCGTTGGCAGCCCAAAACTCAAAGCCCTGCCGGCGCGAACCAGGCGGCACAAAGCCGGGCTCACGCGGACCGCCATCCAGATGCCATTTGCCGATGAAGCCCGTTCGATAGCCCGCATCGCGCAGCAATTCGGCGATGGTCACCTCCTCTTCACGCAAGCGCAGATCGTTGGCCACCATCCCATTCTTATGCGTGTATTTGCCCGTGAGCATGATGGCTCGCGCCGGGCAGCACACCGGAGTGTTGGCAAATGCGTTGCGAAACAGGATGCTCTGCGCGGCAAGCTTATCGATGTGCGGGGTCTTCACATCAGGGTTGCCCATGCAGCCCAGCGCCTGCGCGCGCAGCTGATCGGGAAGAATGAAGAGAATATTCGGGCGCTTCGGCGGGGCCGCTGCAGGAAGGGCCGCCGAAGCGGAGAGGGACAAAAACAATCGACGGGTCACCCGGTGATTATCTCAAAAATGCGCCCAGTGAACGGTTACCTCACCTTACTCCTTCGCACTCTAGTAAAATGTTATGGCCAGTCAAAGAGTAACCAGCCATTTACATGCGCAACTGCTACCTGTTGTTTTTGGGCATTTTATTAGGGGCGCAGTGGCCCTACAACAAGCCTGAGAAAAAGGCTCCGCCTGCGGTGCGCCAAGCCGACGCCGTACGCAATCCCATCGACGCGTTCATCGTTGCCAGGCTGGAAGAGAAAGGCCTGAAGCCTGCTGCCCCCGCGGACAAACGCGTGCTTGCACGTCGTGTCTACTACGATCTGATCGGCCTGCCGCCCACGCCGGCCGAGCTCGATTCCTTCCTGTCCGACCCCAAGCCCGATGCCTACGAGCGGCTGGTCGACAAGCTCCTCGCCGACCCACGCTACGGAGAACGCTGGGGACGCCACTGGCTCGATCTGGTTCGCTACGGCGAAACCAGCGGCCTCGAAGGCGACGGCGCAATCGGCAATGCGTGGCGCTATCGCGATTGGGTGATCGATGCCTTCAATGCCGACATGCCCTACGATCGCTTCGTTTACCTCCAACTGGCCGGTGCCGACGAACACAGCAAAACGCGCAACAACTACGCGCCCGATCTGGAAGGCCACATTCCGCTGGGCTTCTTGCGCGTAGCTCCGTGGGACCGCTCAAACCTCGTCGCCGCCGAAGTGCGCAACAACTATTTGAGCGAAGTGACAACGGCCACCGGATCGATCTTTCTCGGCCTGTCCATCGGCTGCGCACGCTGCCACGATCACAAGTACGACCCGATTCCCCAGAAGGATTTCTACCGTCTGCAAGCCTTCTTCAATGCAATTCAAGTTGAGAACGTAGACGTCCCCTACAAAGACAAACAGTTCGCCGCCCTGGCCGCCGAAAAGATCAAAGAGCTGCAGGCCCGCATCAACAGCGGCGAAGAAAAACGCGCGTTGGCCGAGTTAGAGAAGACACTGCTGCCGAAGATCATCGCAAAGAAAATCGAACTGGCGAAGACGAAGAAGATCGACCGCACCGATCTGCGCCTGGAACTACGCCGCAAAGACAGCATCTTCAGCGAAGCCGAAAAGCAGCGCTACGAAGAGGCCCGTGAAAATGCCGACCGCACGCAGGACACTGACGAGCGCAAACTTCTCGACGCCATCGAACAACCCATGCTCGCCAAGCTGACGAGCGTGAACCCCAACCCCGCAACGAGATTCCAAACCCTCACCGTGGCCGATGTCGCAGCAGAGTTGAAAAGCGTGCCCGAGGCCGATCGCACGCGCCACGCCGAATTATCCGAGAAATTGCAAGTCCTACAGCATCGCCTCTCGCGCTGGCAGTCGAATGTGCTGACCGTAAAGAACGTGCCCGGCCCGCCCAACGGTCCCGCCATCGCACCAGTTCGCGTACTTACACGCGGCGACTATCGCTATCCAGGCGAGCCCGTGGAACCGGCCTTCCCATCGGCGTTTACAGGCGAATCGAAGCCCGCTGAAATTGAATCCGACCGCTACCGCCAGTTCCCAACGCGCGGTCTGCGCAGCACGCTCGCGCATTGGATCGCCAACAAGGAAAACCCACTCACCGCACGAGTGATGGTGAACCGCATCTGGCAACATCACTTCAGCCGCGGCATCGTAGCCACGCCCAGCGACTTCGGCAAGAACGGCGAAAAGCCAACACATCCGGAACTGCTTGACTGGCTGGCCGTCACGTTCACTGAGCAAGGCTGGAGCGTGAAACAGATGCAGCGCCTGATGCTGCTCTCCAACACCTACCGCCAATCTTCCGAAAATGGCGAAAACGAAACCGACTCCGAAAACAAGCTCTTGTGGCGCTTCCCTCGCCGCCGATTGGAAGCCGAAGAGATCCGCGATTCCATCCTCTACGCCAGTGGCCGTTTGAACCTGGCGATGAAAGGGCCCAGCGTCTTCCCTCCCCTGCCCGGCGACCTCGCCGATTTCGCGCGCTACGGCCGCGGCGGCGGAATCATGTGGGAACCGAACGACAAAGAAGAAGACGCGCGGCGGCGCTCGGTCTACATCTTCCAGCGCCGCTCATTGCCGCTGCCCATGATGGCCGCCTTCGATGCCACCGTATTCAGCGAATCCTGCGAGCGCCGCAGCCAGACAACAACGCCGCTGCAAGCCCTGTCAATGATGAACGGCGACATGATGCACGAAGAAGCCCGCCAGTTGGCGCGCCGCCTCGAAGGCGGAGATCGTGCCAGCCAGGTGCGCCGTGCCTTTGAACTTGTGCTGAACCGGCCCGCGCGAAAAGAAGAAGTAGAGCGGTTCGCCAGCTTCAACGGCCCGCTGGACGCGCTATGCCGCGTGCTTCTCAATTCCAACGAGTTCCTGTATATTGACTGAGGACACCATGACCAGCCGCCGCAATTTCCTATTCAACAACTATCTGGGCCTTGGCGGCCTGGCGCTGCTTGGCATGGAACAGCACGCCGACGCCGCAATTCCCGTGCGCAAGCAGCATGTGCCAGCCAAAGCAAAGTCCGTCATCTTCCTGTTCATGGAAGGCGGCGTGGCGCAGATGGACACCTACGAATACAAGCCGGCTCTGGAAAAATACGCAGGCAAGCAGATGCCCGCGGCGCGCAATACGGAAGGCGAAATCGCTACGTTTTCCGCCGCGCCCAATCGCGTAATCCCATCGCCCTTCGGCTTCAAGCAGTACGGCCAATCCGGCCGCTGGATCTCATCGCTGCTACCGAACATCGCCACCTGCGTGGACGACCTGGCGTTCATTCACGGCGTGAAGGTCGATAACAACAATCACGGGCCTGCCGTCTATCACACGCTCACCGGAAATCAATTTCCCGGCAGTGCGTCCATCGGCGCTTGGGTCTCATACGGATT
Source organism: uncultured Acidobacteriia bacterium (assembly GCA_903881085.1). Classification (GTDB taxonomy): domain Bacteria; phylum Acidobacteriota; class Terriglobia; order Bryobacterales; family Bryobacteraceae; genus CAIRSA01. Next base: position 20,766 of record CAIRSA010000427.1, on the reverse strand, counting down.
GGGATCGGTGAATCAAAATCTGCCCGGCTTCATCGTGTTGGGCGATCGCCGCGGCGCAACCATCGGTGGCGCAGGCGTGTGGGGCAATGGCTATCTTCCCGCAGAATATCAAGGCACCGTCTTCCGCAATGGCGACACACCCATCGTCGACCTGAACCGCCAGAAGACAATGACCGCCGCCGAACAGCGCGCGGAGCTGGATCTGCTTCACTGGCTCAACAAGCAGCATGCCGAACAGCGCACCAACAACTCCGAACTGGAAGCGCGCATCGCATCCTACGAACTGGCGTTCCGCATGCAAACCGAGGCACCATCGTTGGTCGACTTGACCGGCGAATCCGATGCAACGAAAAAGCTCTATGGCATGGACGACCAGGTTTCAGAGCCCTTCGGACGCCAATGCTTGCTCGCCCGGCGCATGGTCGAACGTGGCGTGCGTTTTGTGAAAGTGCTGCACGGCGCGGGCGGCGATCGATGGGACGATCACGGCGACATCAAGGGCCGCGTTCCGAAACACTGCAAAGAAATCGATGCAGGCGTCGCTGGCCTCTTGAAGGACTTAAAAGCGCGTGGCCTGCTTGATCAAACGCTTGTTTTGTGGGCCTCGGAGATGGGCCGCACTCCCTTCGACAACAATCTGGTGACCGATAAGCCCGGTCGCGATCACAATCAATACGGCCTTGTCGTGTGGATGGCAGGCGGCGATGCCAAGGCCGGCGCGACATTCGGCGAGACCGACGATTTCAGCGTGCGCGCCGCTGGCGACCCGATTCCCATGCGCGACGTGCACGCCACGCTGCTCCGCCTGATCGGCCTCGATCAGAACCGCTTGATCGTGAAACACGCCGGCCGCTTCAAGAAACTCACCGACATCGGCGGACGCGTTATCAAAGAAGTAATCGCATAGCTGGTAAACTAGCTTTTCAAGCCCATTTTCCACTATGCAGAAGCAGCGCCTCTCGTTCCTTGTCGATTTCCTCATCATTTTCGCATTAGCCGCGATTCTGGTTGCTCCAGTTTTCAAACTGAAATACGGACTCTATAACTGGTCGTCCATCGAAAGCACGTTCATCGCGGACGCGCGCTTCATCATGGACCACGGTCCCAACGTCATCTGGCAGCCGCTATGGTACATGGGCACACGCTTTGATTACATCTACCCACCGGCACTTCGGTACGGCACGGCCTACATCGCGAAAATCCTGGGTGTCATTCCCGCCAAGGGGTATCACATCTACGTCGCGTTCTTCTACTGTTTCGGCATCGCGGGCGTGTATCTGTTCGCGCGCATCGCCAGCCGCCGCCGCGAAAGCGCGCTGCTGGCGGCAGTGGCAACCATGCTGGTCTCCCCGGCGTTTCTATTCATTAAGCCAATGCGCGACGACGCAATGTTTCACATGCCCCAGCGCCTGTGGGCACTCATGCGCTACGGCGAAGGACCGCACATCACATCCCTTGCATGGATCGGCTTCACACTCGCATTCAGTTGGCTTGCACTGGAACGCTGGCGTCCGCGCTACATCGCACTGGCGTCGATCAGCTGTGCGATGGTGGTGTCAAACAATTTCTATGGTGCAACGGCGCTCGCCATGTTCATGCCGCTTGCCGTTTGGTGCTTCTATATCACGCTCGACGATTTCAAAGTTTTCTTCCGCGCCGCACTGATTGTGGTGCTGGGCTACGGGCTCACAGCGCTGTGGCTCACGCCTGGGTATCTGAAAATCACTCTGCGCAACATGCAGTTCGTCTCCGAACCAGGCAACCCATCGTCGAAGATCATCGCGCTTATATCCATCGCCGCCTTCGTCGCCTTGACTCATTTCAAATTTCGCGGCCGTAGGGATTGCACATACCGTCTCTTCGTACTTTCGTCATTCTACTTTTTTTGCCTCAACGTGCTCGGGCAGCATTTTTTCAATTTCCGCGTGATCGGCGAGCCGATGCGTCTGGTCCCCGAACTGGACCTGGCGATGATCCTGGCCTCTGTTTTGGCGCTGCAATGGCTGTGGGATAAGCCGGGCAAGCTGAATCGCGCAGCAGTTGCCTTGATCGTGATCGCCTCCCTCGCCACCTCGTACAAATATGTGCGCAAGCCATGGGAACTCTACGCCAAAGATAACAACCCCACTGACCGCGTAGAGTATCGCATTCAGGATTGGATTCACAAAAACATTCCCAACGATCGCGTGATGGCGGCCGGTTCCATTCGTTTCTGGTTCAACGCCTGGAACGACATTGCGCAATTGGGCGGCGGCTCAGATCAAGGCATCCTGAATCCGGCAAGCAAAACACCGCAGTGGGAAATCGCGCTGGGCGACAAAGCCGAGCCTTCCATCAAGTGGATGCAGTTGATGGGCGTCGATTCGGTAGTCGTGATGGACAAAACATCGCAGGAAGAGTACAAAGACTATCAGTTCCCCGAGAAGTTCAAAGGCAAGCTGCCAGTGCTGTTTGACGACCACATGGGCAACGTCATCTACCGCGTGCCTCGCCGTTACCCAAGCCTCGCTCGCGTCATGGAATGCGCCACACTTGACGCGCTGCCGATGGTGATGGATCAACCAACACCGGAGCAAATGGACGCCTTCCTCGAAGTGTTTGAACATGGGCCCGAAGTCCCGACTCAGACGTGGTGGGAGACTACCGAAGTCTTCCATGTGAAGACGCACCTGGCGAGCAAGAAGCAGTGCATCATAGCGCAGGTGAGTTACGACAAAGCCTGGGCCGCGGCGTCCGGCTTGAATCGCGTGGTCCTCAAGCCTGACCGGCTGGGCTTGATCCGCATTGAGGCGTGGGAAGGCGACCATGACATCCGCGTTGAGTTCCATCTGCCATTTTGGAATGTCGTCGGCCGTCTCATCACCATGCTGACGGTGATCGCGCTAGTGGTCCTCTTCACAGGGCGGCGCTTTCTGAATCCGCCATGGTGGACGTTCGCCCTTGTGCTCGCGGCAGTAAGCATGACGTTGAATTATCCGCTGATGTTGCCCGGCGAGTCGCCGTACAGAGCTTCCATCGAGTCAGGCTACGGCGGCATGACCAAGTTCTTTTCCCAACATCCCGATCCTTGGGGCTGGAATCCATTCGCCTACTGCGGACTGGCGGCGCAGTTTCTATACTTGCCACTCGTGCACTACACTTCCGCACTGGTTGCCTGGGCTGTACGCATACCGCCGGCCAATGCCTATGAGTACGTCACCGGACTTGCGATGTGCTTCGGTCCGGTTACTGTCTTGGCAATGGTGTACTACTTTCTCAGAAGCCGCAAGTGGGCCTTGATCGTCGGGGTCACGTATCTGTTCTTTTCGCCTTCGTACAGCATGTTTCTTCAGGTGGACAATGATCGCGGCCTCGCCCAACTGCCGTGGCGCATCAACGCCGCGGTGCAGTACGGCGAACGCCTGCATAACTTCGGCTTGATGTTGGTGCCGCTGGCGATTATTGCGTTGCATGCCGCCAGTATGCGGCGAAGTTTCCGCCTGAGCTTTGTGGCTGCGGTGCTGCTCGCGGCGGTCACCTTAACGAATTGGATCGCCGGTCTTGGCCTGGCGATGATGTGCATCGCGATGCTTCTGGCGCAGCGCGGAGCTTCTGATTCGTACGACTTCCGGGTGTTCCGAAATCTGGGCACGGCCTTGCTGGCATATCTCTTCGCCTGCTTCTGGCTGACGCCTTCCTTCGTGGCGACCGTACTCCTCAATTGGCCCAAGGACAGTTACAACTTCAAATTGCAGATCATGCAGTACGCGGCAATGGCAGCATGGATTACAATCATCGCGCTCACTTACCGCTACATTCGCAGATCAAGCTGGGGATTCTATACACGATTTGTCACGCTTTGCTTTGCGATTTTCGGTGGCTTGATGTTTTGCTTCTATTGGCTGGGTGTCCACGCGATGCCCGAATCCCACCGCTACTTGTGCGAATTCGATTTATTCGCGGTTCTCGCCGGTTGGGAGTGGTTTCGCCTGGCGCGTAAGGAAGGTGGCCCGGTGTTGCGCAAGAGGGCGGCGATTGCCTGCGCTGTCATTCTGATTTGGGGTTCGTCACAACCCTATAAGTACCTGCTGCAAGGCTGGGAAAAGTGGCTTCCCGTGGCAGCGAATATGACCCCGGAATTTGAAGTCGTTAAGTGGCTGGAAGCACAGAATCCGCATGGCCGAATCATGGCCTCGGGTGGTTCCCGCTACCGGCTCAACAATATTTCCGATCTCGAACAGGTTGGCGGCACTTTTGAAACCGGCCTGCGCAACCGCACGCCCGTTCACTACGACTATCAAATCCGCACCAGCATTGGCAGCAAAGACGGATTTGAGGGCTCGGACGCGGTCATGCAATTGAAGGCGATGGGGGTTGAGTACGTGATTATTCACGGTCCAGGCTCGCAAGAGTTTTATCGCGATTACGTTCATCCCTACAAGTTCGATGCACTGTTGGAACAGGTATATGCGGCCAAGGGCGACGTCATTTTTCGGCTGCCGTTCAAGAGTTACGCGAATCTGATTCACCCCGATGAGATTCCGCGTTGGGCCAGGCCGCCAAACTTGATCGTATCTTACGTGGCCGCTCTCGAAGATTCGAACCGTCCGGCTTTGACCACGCGATGGCTGAATGTGGATAACATGGAGATCAAAGGAACCATCGAGCGCGATTCGCAGGTTGCCGTGCGCGTAAGCTGGGATCCAGGCTGGCAGGCGTTTCAGGACGGCTCGCCGATTGAGCTTTCAGCCGACGCACTCGGCTTCATGCTGTTGAAAGCCAAGCCGGCGGAGAACAGCACCATCCTGCTGCACTACCAAGGCACGCAGGAACAACGACGCATGGCCGGCGTGAGCGGCTTGGCATGGGCAGCGGCCCTGCTGTGGCTGCTCAAACTTTCAATATTCCGAGGCGCAACCCGCGCATAACCGCCTCCGTGCGCGTGCCGGCGTTCAGTTTGCCCAAAATCTGATTCACATGAAACTTCGCCGTGTGCTCGGAAACATTGAGCTTCGCGGCGATCTGCTTGTTGCTCAGTCCTTCAGCCAGCATCTCAAAGGCTTCCAGTTCGCGCGGCGTCAAGGCCTCAACAGAGGCTTCCGATTCACCGCCGTGAACAATGCTCGCGCTCGCCTCAACGGGCGCCGAAACCAACCCCGCCACCGCCGCATACAACGCCGCAATAATCTGTTCCGGCTGCGCATGGTCAGGCAGCACGGCGCGCACACCCCATTGAATCAAGCGCCCCGTGAGCGGCTCGTCCGAAAGGACAACGACTGGCGCAGCACCCAACTCCAAAGGCGCGTCCGGATGATGATCGCTCAGCACAACATCGGCAAGCCGCGGGGAATCTACAATGACGATCCCCGCGCTGCCGCCAAGCACTGCGGCAAACCCGGCTCGCGTGACCGTTGCCGCGGTATCGATGCAGACTCGAATCAAGCCGCCCGCCTCCGTACTCCCGCTTCAAGATTGACCGACACTTCCCGTTCACGCGGATTGCCGCCACGCAGGAATCGAAGATGCAGGACTCCCGCTTGAGCCAGCGCCACCGCTTCCGAAAGATCGGCCGAAGATTGAAACGGCGTGCCATTCGCGCCCATAAGCACATCGCCGATCAATAAAGACGCATGCTCGGCCGCACTACCAGCCTCCACGCTCAGCACCAGCAACCCGAGCCCTTTGCCGCGATCCGGACGTACGCTCTGTACGGTGACACCAAGCCGGGGCCCGGCGCCGCTGCGCAAGAACGCCTCGACCGTAGCCGATGGCACCGCCAGCGCGATGCCGCCCGACATGATCCCCTGCATGATCATGGTGTTGATGCCCAGCACGTGCCCTGAAGCGTCGGCGAGCGGCCCGCCGGAGTTGCCCGGAGCCAAGCGGATCGCCGCCTGTACCCATCGCCTGCGGCCCATTCCCGCCACCGCACCATTCGCATGCACCACGCCCGTAGTAAGCGCCCCCGTAAAGCCCAGCGGATTGCCCACTGCGATGACAACCTCACCTGCCCGCGCCGCCTCGCTTCGTGCAGTCAATGCGGGCAGGCCCGCCGTGTTCACTTTGATGCGCGCAAGATCGCGCGCATCGTCGCGCTCTTTCACCTCCGCAGGAAACGTGCGGCCATCCCACAGCTCCACTATGTGACCGCCGTTACCCAGCACGTGCGCATTCGTGATGATCGTTCCGTCGCCATTCCAGATCACGCCGGAACCGGCGCTCGGCCGGCCCCGGTTCATACCCTTGATGTGAACGGTCGAACGGCGCAGCATCTCCGCGGTTTCCCCGATCCCCATGTTCACCTCCCAGGCCTTTCCCCAACGATGAATTCCAGCGCAGTGAGCTCCCCGCCGCGCAGAACTTTTGCCGCCAGCGGCTTGTCAACGAACTCCGCCAGCAATGGACGCAACCCCTCAGGCCGCTGCACAGGGGTCCCGTTCAGCGCGAGCAAAACATCGCCAATCATCAAGCCCGCTTTAGCCGCAGGACCATCATCGTCAACGCTCACCGTCATGAGGCCAGTACCAGACTCCAACGCCAGACTCGTTATTAGATGCTGCGGCAGGGCAATTGGTTGTAGACCCGCTCCGAGATAGCCTTGGCGCAAGCGGCCATGACTCAGCAGCGCCTGAACCACGCGTTCAACGGTAGCATTGGGAATGGCAAACACGGCAGCGCGCGAAAGCACTGGAGTCGCGATGCCAATCACCTGCCCCGCCGCATCCACAACCGCCGCACCCGCGCTAGCCGGATGCAGCGCCACATCGAGCCGCACCACACGATCAAGCTTGCCGCCACGCCATGTCTGCGAAGCCCCGCCAATACTACTCACCACGCCCAGGCTTGCGTTGACGCTGTCTTTGTTGCGGCCAACCACAAGTGCAAGATCGCCCGTCCGGTAGTCAGTGTCCGCGCGCTGCGTGGCAATGGGCAGCGACAGATCCTTCACGCGAAGAACTGCCAGGTCGGTACCCGCATCGCGGCCAACAAGAATTGCTTCCAGCTTCTCGCCGGCCTGCGTCGTAATGGCGATCTCTTCGTCCTTTTGCAGCGCATGTTCCGCTGTAACGATTACCCCGTGAGACCAATGCACACCGCTCGAATGGAAGCGCGGACGCGCATGGACGGCGACCACCGAAGGGCCGGTCTGTTCGACAAGCGAGGCTAAATCATTTGAGAGAGAGACCAATGAATTGGCTGTCATGAAAACTCCTTGATCTAAGGATGCGCCACATCGGCCGCTTGTCACATCCGTAGATCGGGCGGTTCTCACCTAGCCAATCGGGCAGGAGCCAGGCTATTTCGCGAGCCGGGTGCCCTGCCGTGCAATCAACTGCCAGCCTTCAGGCCCCTTGAGCCATACATGCAGCACGTCCATCGGCACGATGTTCGTGTCGCTGTGATAGAGATCAACGCGGCTCTTGAAAAACGCCGTGTTGCCATAGATGTGTATGCTAGGCGCAGTAATTTCCAACTTCTGAATGTTGGCCTTGCCGGAACTGACTGACTTGACCACATCGGCCTTCGTCTCAAACTGCCCGGCCGAGTGTGTGTACATCAAATCCTTGTGCAGCAACTTCTCCAGCGCCGCACCGTCCTTGTGGATCATGGCCTGTTTCAGGCTCTCCATCGCCGCCGTGATCTGCTTCGCACCGGCATCATTGTTCTCCGCCGCGCAAAGCGCGAGTGCGGAAATCATCGTCAAGAAAATCGCTTTCATATTCTTCTCCTTCAAGCCTTGACGATCTGCGGAATCACTTCGCCATAGACATCGGTCAGCCGCATGCGGCGGCCTTGATACAGATAAGTCAACTTCGTATGATCAAGCCCAAGCTTATGCAAGATGGTCGCGTGCAAATCATGCACCATCACTGGCTGCTCGGCGGCTTTGTATCCGAACTCATCGCTGGCGCCAATCGTCTGCCCGCCGCGAATCTTTGCCCCAGCCATCCAGATCGACATCGTGCCCGGATTGTGATCGCGCCCCAATCCGCGCTGCGAAATCGGCATGCGCCCGAATTCGCTCTGCCATACTACCAAAGTGGAATCCAGCAACCCTCGCGATTTCAAATCCTGCAACAAACCGGCAATCGGCAGATCGGTCTCCGCGGCGTGCATCGTATGATTCTTCCGCACGTCTTCATGCGCGTCCCATGTGTCCGTGTTCTGATTTCCCAGCCCTCCATGATACAGCTGAATGAAGCGAACGCCGCGCTCCACCAGCCGCCGCGCAATCAAACACTGCCTGCCGAACGGCGCAGTGATCTCGGCATCCAGCCCGTACATTTTGCGCGTGGCCTCCGACTCGCGATTCATATCGACGGCTTCAGGCGCTGCCCCCTGCATGCGGTACGCAAGCTCGTAGGAATTGATTCGCGCCGCCAATTCAGAGTTCGCCGGATTGCGCGCCATATCGAGCTCATTCAATTTCGCCAGCAGATCCAACCGCTGCCGCTGCTGCTCCAACGTCACCCCGCCAGTCGGTTTCAAATCGACAATCGGATCGCCGCTAGAACGGAACACCGTGCCCTGATAAGCCGCCGGCATGTACCCGGCAGTCCAGTTCGAAGGCCCGCCAAATGGGCCTCCGCGCGCGTCGTAGATCACTACGTACGACGGCAAATTCTGATTCTCAGACCCTAGCCCATAGGTCACCCACGCGCCAACGCTGGGGCTGCCCATGCGAACCATGCCCGTTGCCAGCTCATAGCCGGCCATCACGTGGTCATTCGATTTGCCAACAACCGAGCGGATCACAGCCAGATCATCCGCGCACTTGGCGACGTTGGGAAAGAGCTCGGATATCTCCAAGCCCGATTGTCCATGCCGCTTAAACTCAAACGGAGTCGGCATCAGCGGCCCCGGATGTCCCTGCCGCACCACCACGTCGCCCTTGCCCGAAAGCGGTTGGCCGGCGTACTTCTGCAGCGCGGGCTTTGGATCGAACGTGTCCATCTGGCTCACGCCGCCCGACATGAACAGCGAGATCACAGCCTTCGCATGCGGAGCAAAGTGCGGAGCCTTGCCACCACTGGTAGTCTCGGCATTCAGCAGAGAGCCAAGCGCAAGCCCGCCCAGGCCGCCGCCGGCTTCAAAAAGAAAATCGCGTCTCGACCGAAAGTATTTCATCGTATGTACACAAACTCGCTCAGATTGAACAACACGTTGGCAAAGTCTTCCAGCGAATTTGTCTCCAGGAATTTCAGGCCCAGGCCTCGCTCTTCGTCCGATGGCGCACGCGTCAAGGCCAGTTCATAAGCAAGCGTAATCTGTTCCTGCTTATCGCTCGAAAGCCCGCGAACACGCGTCGCAAACCGCTTGGCATGCTCGTTGATGAATTCATTGTTCAGCAGCGTCAGCGCCTGCGTGGGAACCGTCGACACATTGCGCCGGCCGCACGTCAGGTTCTGATCAGGCAGATCGAACACTTCGAAAAACGGAAACGGCAACCCGCGCTTCCGATACACGTAAACGCTTCTGCGCCACGTCTCGGGACCTTCCTTCTGAATCTTCCAGATGCCCTTCAGCATGCTCGCCAGCACTTCTTGCGGAATCGTCGGGAACACCGCGGGCCCGCCGATCTTGGCGTTCAGCGATCCGCTCACCGCCAGCACGTTGTCGCGCACAATCTCCGCTTCCAACCGCTGCTGACGGAATCGCCACAGGTATTGATTCGCAGCGTCCTTGCCAATATTCACCTCATCGACAAACTGCGACGACATCTGGTAGGCCTCGCTCGTCATCAGCAACCGGTGCATCTGCTTAAAGCTCCAGCCGCGATGCATGAACTCTACCGCCAGCCAGTCCAGCAGTTCCGGATGCGTCGGCAGTTCGCCCATCTTGCCGAAGTTGTCGAGCGTGGAAACAATCCCCTGCCCAAAGTGATGCGCCCATATCCGATTGACGATCACACGCGCCGTCAACGGATTCTCCGTGGAGCCGAGCCACTCCGCCAATGCCCGGCGGCGGCCGGACGTATGCCCAGAGGGCGGAGGAACCTCTATCGCCGGATTTCCAGAGGTGGCCACGGTCAGGAACCCCGGCTTCATCTCTGAACCAGGACTGTTCACATCGCCATGATGCAGGAAGTACGATGGCGGCACTTTGTAGGCCTCCGCGCCAGTGTGAAGGAAGCTGCCACCCGTAACTTGGCTCTTAATGCCTTTGCCCGGAGCCGGTTCATCGCCCGCGCCATCGGGCGTGTAGCGATAATCGCCATCGGTAATGCCCATCGCGACAGGCACTGGCTTCGGCCGCGTCTTCTCAATCGCCGCCATGTCCGCGCTCAGCCTGGTGCGCATCGTCAGCTCTTCCGGCTTCATGATGCGCCCGATCTCCGCCGGCGAAACGTTCACAGTGCGGATAATCTGATTCGCCAGCAACACCTGGCCCGGCGTGCGCTGCGCTTCCGGTGTGTTGATCGCATCCTGAATGTTTTGCGGAAAGCGCTTGTACTTCTGCTTCAGCAGCACGTCGCGATAAGGCCGCTCCAGTTCGCGAATCTGATCGCGTAGCGGAATCAACCTCGCTTCCACCGCCTCAACCTGCCTGCGATATTGCTCGGCCTGCTGGCGCGGCACCAGCGGATGATCCACTTCTACGTACCCAAACAACGCCGCTTGAAACTTGTAGTAATCCTTCTGCGGAATCGGGTCGAACTTGTGATTGTGGCAGCGCGCGCATTGCACCGTCGTTGCCATTACGCCGCGGCCAAGCGTGGCGATCATATCGTCCAGATACTCGTAGCGAAACTGCGGATTATCCTTTTCGCGGAACCCAACCTTCGCATAGTTGCGCAGAAATCCGGTAGCGATCAGCGTGTCTTCGGTAACCCAATCCAGTTCATCGCCGGCGAGTTGTTCGGCAAGAAAAATATTGTACGGCGTGTCGCGGTTGAACGATTGAATCACGTAGTCGCGATAGCGCCACGCATTAGGCCGATCGAAATCGTGCTCATATCCGTTGGAGTCCGCATAGCGCGCGACATCCAACCAGTGCCGCCCCCAACGCTCTCCATAGTGCGGCGACGCCAACAACTTCTCGATCAAATTCTCCCACGCCCGCGGCGACTTGTCGTTCAAATAAGCACGCGCCTCTTCCGCCGTCGGAGGCAACCCGGTCAGGTCCATGTATGCTCGGCGCAATAGCGTCGTCTTCGATGCACGCGGCGCGGCCTTCAATCCGCGGTCAGCAATCGCCTTGCGTAGAAAGGCATCGATCGGATGTTCGGCGCCTGCTGGAACCTTCGCCCGCACTGGCTTCTGATACGCCCAATACTGCCGCGCGGCTTCGGGGATCTTCATGTCTTCAAGCGCGGCGACATCCACCGGCGCGGCGTCCAATTTGTCATCCCACTTGGCGTCCTGCTCAATCCACCGCTTCAGCAAATCGATCTCTTTTGCCGTGAGCTTGCCATCCATCGGCATAGCAGGTTTTTCAGTCCCTGCGCAGCGCTTATAAAGGATGCTTTGCTCCGGCTTTCCAGGAACGATGCTCGGGCCCTTCTCGCCGCCCTTCAACGCCGCCTCGCGTGAACGCAGGTCCAACTTTGCCAATTGCATCGCCGGGCCGTGGCACTTCAGGCAGCGAGTCTCTAAAATAGGTTTGATGTCCTTTGAAAATGAGACAGCGGTATCCGCAGCGCAACAGGCTGTTGCGGTCAGTGCGAGGAGCCATGCCAGCCGGACTCGGGTTAACATATACGTGACAATGATTATATTCCATGCGCGTCTCGATTGATGCCACCCCCCTGCTGTTGCGCAGCGCCGGAGTCAAGAATTACTTGTACTTTTGGATTCGCGCGTTGCAGGCAAACGCGGGGTACAATCGGGCGGATGCGTTCCCACTCATCGGCGAACTCGGCGCGTTGACGCACGAGGCTTCCACAATCTCCACGGCCGGCACCGCCGCGCGGCTGGGGTTTCTCTATTTTTCAAACCTCGTTAGCGGCCTGCCGCTCAACTGGTTGGCGCGCCGCGCGGATGTATTTCACGCCACCAACCAAATACGCACCCCGGTTAGCGGAGTTGCGCTCACGGCCACGCTGCACGACATGACGTGCTGGGTCATGCCCGAATTCCACACCGAAGCCAATGTGCGCGCCGACATGAGCTTCGCCGAACGCACGCTGAAACGCGCCGACGGCCTGATCGCCGTAAGCGAGAACACACGCCGCGACGCAATTGAAACGCTCGGCTTGAAGCCGGAGAAGGTCACCACGATTCACTCCGGTGTCGCCCCGGAATTCTTCGAAACGCCGCCCCACGACGTACGCGCAAAATACAAACTGACGAAGCCCTACGTCCTGTTCGTAGGAACCCTCGAACCAAGAAAGAACCTTGACCGCCTCCTGGAAGCCTGGAGCCAGATGCGATACCGCAAAGAGTTCGAGCTTGTCATTATCGGGCCAGTGGGCTGGGCCTCGCCCGGCACAGTCGACCGCGTAACCAATCAAGCGCGATGCCTCGGCTACGTGCCCGAGCAGGATCTGCCCTCGCTTACCTACCATGCAACGGTCTTCGCCTATCCGTCGTTGTACGAGGGCTTCGGCTTTCCAGTTGCGCAGGCGATGGCCTGCGGAGTCCCCGTGCTGACTTCCAGCACATCGTGCCTGCCTGAGATCAGCGGCGATGGCGCACTGCATGTAGATCCGAAAAGCGCCGCCGAGATTCGCGCCGGCCTGGAGCGTCTGCTGGACTCCGCAGACCTGCGCCGCGAACTGGGAACGAACGGCAAACGTCTGGCGCAACGCTATCGCTGGGAGCGCTGCGCCGAAGAGTCCTGGAAGTTTTTCGAACGCGTCGCGGGATAAGATGAATTCAAGACTATGACCGTTAAAGAGTATCTCCGATTGACAGAGAAACCCTACCGCGAATACCGGGATGGCGTTGTCTCCGTAAAGGCGATGCCAACGAAGTTCCACGCCATTATCCAATACGCCCTGCTAATGCTGCTGCGCGCCCAAGACGTCAGGCCCCTGCCTGAATTGACAGTGCGAATCTCACCTTCCCAATATCTGGTACCAGATGTATCCGTAGGCAAAGATTTTGAAGAGCCTTACCCAACGGAAGCGATGACCCTATGCTGCGAAATTCTTTCGCCGGAGGACCGACTCGGCGTTACACTCGGCAAGTGCGAGGAGTACCACGCCTGGGGCGTCCCCTACTGCTGGGTGATCGACCCAGTGTAACGAACAGCGTGGGAATATCACTCCGCTGCCGAACCGGTGCGTGTAAATTCGGTGCTTCGCGCTGGCAAGCTAAGCATCAGTATTGCCGAACTATTTTCCGCACTCGACACCCAGTAATAACTCACCGTTTGATCGGATGTCTCGGACGTGGTAAAAAAAGCTATGCCCTTGTTTGGCCCGACATTTTTGCGAGCGTTTCTCTTGTTGCTTCTGATGTCAGGCTCCGCTTCTGCCATCAAGCCTAAGAAAAAGATTCGTCCCTCCGGCCCCACGTTTGGGAGCCGCGTTCCTATTCCTGGGGCACTCAGGGGCAAAATCTATACATTGAGCCCCGGCACAAGAGTCCTGCCTGACTTCTCAAGCATGGAGCCTCGTGCCGTTGTGTACACCACTAGCCTGAACTACCAGCAGCAGTTCTGGGACGAGGAGTGGTTCGGCATCGAATATGAAGGCGAGTTTTTCATCTCGAAACAGGACGTCTACTACTTTATGCTGACCTCCGACGACGGAGCCGAGCTTTACATCGATGGCAAACGGCTAATCAGTAACGACGGAATTCACGCTACTTCCACATCCGCCGACAAGATACGGCTTGAATCAGGAAATCACAAGATTCGAATTACCTATTTCCAGGGCCCCAAACCCTATATCGCCCTCGTACTGTTCGTGCGAAAAAACGGCGAAAAATGGGACATCTTCGATACCGGCGACTTTCAGCCAACGGCATCAGACGAACCGCAGGATGCGCCACCAGCTATGAAACGCAAGTGATCGAAGAGAAGGGGAAGGACATCTTGACGTCAACTCCAGATCCATGTAGCGTAGAATTCATGGAAGTAACTCTCCGTATCCCCGACGACTTGGGCAGCCGCATAACAGCATCAGGTGAAAGTGTGTCCCGGCGTGCGCTCGAAGGCCTGGCCCTTGAAGAATTCAAAAGGGGGAATCTTACCGAACCCGAACTTCGCAAGATGCTCGAATTTGAAACAAGATATGAACTGGACGGCTTCCTGAAAAGCCACGGAATCTTCGAGGAATATACGCTGGACGATCTGGAGCAGGAACGCGCCGATCTGCGGCGGCTTGGTTTCTAGTCAGAGCCGTGGAACTGGTAATCGCCGACACCGGCCCTGTCAATTACCTGCTACTGATTCAGCAGATCGATCTGCTTCAACAACTCTTTTTTAAAGTATATTTGTCCAATACGGTGCGGAACGAACTGGCCGCCTCGAATGCACCGCGTGCAGTCCGAGAGTGGATTGCAAACCCTCCCGGCTGGATTGAGCTTCGGGATGTCAACATCAGACAGTGGGAAGATGAGAGTATTGGCAGTCTTGACGACGGAGAGAAGTTCGCAATCCTCTTGGCCACATTGATCAAAGGACATCTCCTCTTGATGGACGACCGGCGCGGCGTGAAAGCTGCCCGAACCAAGGGATTCGGTGTCATCGGTTCCATTGGCCTTCTCGATTTGGCAGCACATCGCAAGATGATCGATTTGCCGGATGCAATCGAACGCTTGCGTAGGACCAATTTCCGGCGTTCGGAAGCAATGCTTGATGAACTCATCCGAAAGCATTCGCAGTGAACCGGTGAAGGTCATAAAATCAACATGCAATCGCCATAAGAAAAAAACCGGTACCGCTCCTCCACCGCATGCCTGTAAGCCCCCTTCGCCAACTCCACCCCGGCAAACGCACACACCAAAATAAACAGACTCGATTGCGGCAAATGAAAGTTCGTCAGCATCGCACCCACCCGCTGAAACCCGTACCCCGGATAAATAAAAATATCCGTCTCCCCGCTCTCGCGGCCCGTCTCCAGCGTCCGCACACTCGTCGTCCCAACCGCCACTACGCGCCGCGCCGCCGCAATCTTCGTCGCACTCGCAGCATCGATCGCAAACCGCTCGGCATGCAATTTATTCTGCTCCACAACCTCTTCGCGAATCGGCTGAAACGTGCCCAGCCCAACGTGCAGCGTTACACCCGCTGTCTCCGCACCCGCCGCCCGGCACTGTTCCAGAATCTCCGGCGTGAAGTGAAGCCCCGCTGTCGGCGCGGCCACCGAACCACGCTCGCGCGCGAACACAGTTTGATACCGCTCGCGATCGGCTTGCGAATCATCGCGCCGGATATAGGGCGGCAGTGGAATATGCCCGATGCGCTCCAGCGCCTCATAGATATCGCCATCGAATGAGAACCGAATCGTCCGTTCCCCGAACTCATCGCGCGCCACCACCTCCGCGCTAAGCCCCAAGTCAAACTCGATCCGTTGTCCAACCTGCGCCTTCCGCCCCGGCTTCACAAGCGCCATCCACGTCAGCACATCGGCGGAAACAGGCCGTACCAGAAACACTTCCACCTTGCCAGTCAGTCCAGCCCGATGCCCGAACAACCGCGAAGGAATCACCCGCGAATCATTGAACACCAGACAATCGCCAGCACCAACGAACTGCGGAAACTCGCGAAACTGCCGGTCCTGCCACGTGCCGGCCGCGCGATCCACCACCAGCATCCGCGCCCCCGCGCGCTCCGCCAGTGGCGCCTGGGCGATCAACTCCTCAGGCAGGTCATAATGGAATTCAGAGAGTAGCAATTTTCCAGGATAACAATTTGCGCATTTTAGGGATCGAAAGTTCGTGTGACGAAACGGCCGCGGCCGTTGTGGAAGACGGTGCACGCGTGCTGTCCAGCGTCATCGCATCGCAGTTTTCCACTCACGGAAAGTATGGCGGAGTGGTGCCGGAGCTGGCCTCGCGCGAACACATGCGCGCCATCGTGCCCGTGGTGAATGAGGCGCTGGAACGCGCGCAGATGAAGCTGGAAGACCTGAACGCCATCGCCGTAACGCACGGCCCGGGCCTCGTCGGCTCACTGCTCGTCGGCATCACCTACGCCAAGGCTCTCTGCTACGCACGCAACATTCCGCTCATCGGCATCAACCACATTGAAGGCCACATACATTCGGTGATCCTCGAGGCCGGCGATGCCATCGACTTCCCTGCCCTTGCCCTGGTGGTCAGCGGCGGCCACACGCACATGTACCACGCCACCGAAGACTGCACCTACCGCCTGCTCGCTAAGACCCGTGACGACGCTGCCGGCGAAGCCTTTGACAAGGTCGCCAAACTGCTCGGCTTCGGCTACCCCGGCGGCCCAGTCGTCGACATGCTCGCCGCGCACGGCAACCCGCACGCCATAAAATTCACCTTCGCAAAAATGAAAGGCAAAACGCACGACTTCAGCTTCAGCGGCCTGAAAACGGCCGTCCTGCGCTGGGCCGAAGCGCAAAACATGCAAGCTGAAATCGATCGCCGCCGCGCGCTGGTCGAACCCAAACTCGACGACTGGCTCGCCGCCACGCCACAAGCCACTCTCGACCTTCTCGCGTCATTTCAATACACGATCATCGAAGAACTTTTCCGCCGCGTCCGCGCCTTCGCCGAAGAAACTGACGCCCGGTCACTGATCGTCTCCGGCGGCGTAGCCTGCAACTCCGGCCTGCGCAAAGCCGCGCAAAGCGGCCAATTGCCGCTGCCCGTGTTCTTTCCAACACCGGGCCTTTCCACAGACAACGCCGCCATGATCGCCGCCGCCGCATTCCCGAAACTTCGCCGCGGCGAGCACTCCGGCTTCGACCTGCGTGCCTACGCCAACCTCGCCCTGGCCTGAAACCTGGGGACAGCCCGCGTGTTTCCTAATTATTGAAACTGAGAAGCCTGTGGGCTACCCACAGGCCGAAACCAGCCGAAACCAGGAAACATGCGGGCTGTCCCCAGTTTCCGCTAGACTGGATGGAATGGGTCCCAATAATCCTGCAGACGCGCCGAAGCAACCAATCCCCGGCGTAGAGAACCTGATCGCAATCGGCTCCGGCAAAGGCGGCGTGGGTAAAACCACCGTCTCGGTGAACCTCGCCATCTCCCTGGCCGCCCTCGGCCACAAGGTCGGACTGATGGACGCCGACGTCTACGGCCCCAACGTGCCGCTCATGATGGGAATCCAGGACGCACCGCACGCCATCGGCGAACGCATCCAGCCGCTCAACGCGCACGGCGTAAAGCTCATGTCGATGGGCTTCATGAATCCCGGCGACAAGCCGCTGGTCTGGCGCGGCCCCATGCTGCACTCTGTGATCCAGCAGTTCCTGCGCAGCGTGGAATGGGGCGAACTCGATTACCTATTGATCGACCTGCCGCCCGGCACCGGCGACGTCCAACTCTCACTGATCCAGACCGCCCCGCTCACCGGCGCCATCGTCGTCACCACGCCCTCCGATGTCTCGCTCGAAGATGCCCGCAAAGCTGTCAACATGTTCAAGCAGGTGCGCGTACCAATCCTCGGCATCGTGGAAAACATGAGCTACCTCATCGCGCCGCAATCGAAAGAACGTATTGATGTGTTCGGTGAAGGCGGCGGCAAGCGCACAGCCGAGCAGATGGAAGTCCCCTTCCTCGGTGAACTTCCGCTCGATCCCACCGTCCGCCGCGGCGGCGATGGCGGCAGGCCTGTGGCGCTCACCACGGACATTTTCAAGGACCTGACCGCCGGAGTCCTCGCCGCAGTGCAGGGCGTCCGCAAGAAGAAAGCGCCCAGTATCGAAATCTCCGACTAATCCACGCGGCCTGAATACTTCCTTATGCCCTTTGACATGCATCGCATCTTCTGCGCAACCCCCTTCGAATTAGAGGACGAGCGAAACGCATTTTACCAGGTGATGAGCGAATTCAATGAGGCCTACGCCATGCCCCGCGGAATTTTGTTGGTGTCGGTATCGCTCGTCCCCCAAATGGCCGACAAGCGGCCTTACCAGGCTGCGGTTAACGACAACATCAAAGCAAGCAGATACTACATACAATTAATTGAAGACTCGTGGGGCCCGCCGGAGCGGAATATGGAGCGGGATTATGCCTTGGCGGTCAAATACTGCGCCGATCCGGAATCGAATTTGAAGCAGTCCGTTCTGCTCTGCAAAAAACCGCTGCTGCCGCACCGCGTGGAGCCTGAGATTGTGCAGTTGAAGAGCAGTGGCCAGCATTTGGAATTTGACACGATCGACGAATTCAAGCAACTGCTGCGCAATCTGTTTGAGGGTTGGCTCGAATCCATTCCAACCACAGCCTAACTAACTTCCGGCGGCGCGCCCTGCCAGATCAGGAAGTACATGTACTCATCCTCGCGCTCCAACTGAAAGCCCAGGCTCACGTGCCAGCGGATGGATCCTTCATTGAACTTGAACACCGCGGTGCGCAGCGGCTTGCCCATCGCCTGAGCCTCTTGCTGAATGGCCTGCATTACCTTGGTCCCCAACCCTGTATTGCGTGCGGAGGCAACAAGGCCGATGTCGGCGATTCGGAGCCCTTCCTCTAAACGCACAGACCAAACCCGCCCCACATCTTCGCCGCCGCTCACAATGATTTCATGGCGCGAATCCGGATACCGCGACGAATAATCCGCCGTCTGTAAGCGGTACTGCATGTCAATCGTGCTTTCCTTCTGCTCCGGCGGCAGCGGCAAAAAATCGTATTCGGGATGAGACTCCGTAAATACCTTCAGCAAAAACTGGTCATCTTCAGGCGTAACAGGACGGAGGGAATAATCAGGCATGGGAAATAGGAAAAGAAAAAGGAACCGGCATTGCTGCAGATCCCTTGGAATGATACTACCCGCGAGGCGGAAAAACACCCTGCAATGCGATTACCCAATTCAGAACATGCGTTGGCATCAAATTATTGTGTGGCCCTGACCCACCCTGGGCAGGGGTCAATGCATTGGCGAACATCTGCACATTGGGCGCCCCAGCAAAATACACCTTCGTTGCCGATGCCGCGCTGGGCTGTCCAGGCGAATTCCCACTCGGCTGACCGACGGGAGGAGGCACCGGAATGGAGTTCTCCAATACCAGGTGACTGTGCTGCGGTGTTTGCGCCGCGGTCAGGGTTACGGTGGTTACCCCGCCTGTCTCGCCAATCGTGCGAGGCGTAAGCCCAGGTCCGTTGCCCTGTCCAATCGGGATGGAGCCCTTCAAGTTAGGAAGGCCGAACGTGGATTTTCCGTCCCCGCCATAATAGGTTCCAAGCAATGAGAACAGTGCCGTATTCGATGAAATCGGCAGGAGTTGCCCGTCGCAGAAAGCGCTCCCTTGAGGAGCAAAGTTATAAGGAACCAGGAAAAGTTGCCCGATAAAAACGTCTGCCATAATAATCTCCTTCTCTCTATACTAGTTACGCGACGGGAAAATTCCGGTCAATGCGATGATCCAATTGATCACAGTATAAGGTTGCTTGTTCTCGTGAGCACCGCCTGCTCCTACCGAGGAAACCACACCGGCATTCATGAGTGCATTTCCCGCCGCGGGGATATACAGATTGTACGCCTCAGTGGCATAGCTGTTGGCCATGGGAACATTGGTGTTTGCTGGCTGATTGGAGGCGCTCAGGGTATGCTGGTGTGGCGGAAGTTCGCTCGCCGCAAGGGCGTGTTGTGCCTCTCCCGGTTTCTGGCCAAGCGTAAGCCCATTTCCCACATGCGCGGGCACGCGGCCTTGCAGGTCGGGCAATGCAAAAGTGGTTCTTCCATCGCCGCCAAACGTTGTTCCGAGTAACGCAAATAGGGCCTGGTTCTGCGCGATTTGCAGGATTTGGCCGTTGCACAAGGCCCATCCCTTCGGCGCGAAGGGAAACGCAACGGGTAAAAGCTGTCCTAAATAGAGATCCATATTTATGATTCCTTTCCTCTTGAAATTACAGTCAAATGCACCCGTTAGCTCTGTGAAGGATAGACCCCGAACAAGCTGATAATCCAGTTCATGACAAGATAAGGCTGCATGTTCGGGTGCGATTGGGATCCGCCAACCGTGCTGATGCTTGCCGCGTTCATTGCACCTGCACCTGGTGCTCCGGCATGGAAAACGCTGGTGCCCGCTGGAGCGGCTGCAAGGGTGCCCCCACCGGCATTCGGAGTGCTGGCGCTGGTGGTGCTTACATTCAATCCATGGGTATGGTTGGGAATTTGAGTCTGGCCTAGAACCACACTCTCTGCACCTGCCACTTCTCCCATCACATGACCTGCTCCTTGATGCATGGGAACGCGGCCGCGCAAATCAGGAATTCCGAATGTATTCACGCCATCGCCGCCGTATGTGGTGCCGAGCAGGGTAAAAAGAACTTCGTATTGCGAGATCGGCAACAGCGAACCATCGCATATGTGCCAGTCCGCTGGCGCGAAATTGAAGCCCACGAGCATGAGCTGTCCAACAAATGGTGTTGGCATATTCCTCCTATTTCAGTACGAGTAGGTAGAGCAGCACCAGCATACTGCAAACGCATTAATCTTTCAACATTAATTCTCCAAGCCAGCAGAAATTGTCACATTTGCATCGCCGGCCCCGCCCATTGAAGATACAACGGTATTAATCTATTCCAATTAAACGGGAATACTGTATTCCCCCAAAGCAAATAATGTGTTAACCTTACCCAAAACGTAACAGTTCAGGTGGTAGGTTCCGGCGGCAACAGCGTGGGGCCCGGAGTTCGATGGCGGTGGGAAATCACGGCTGAAGTAAGGTACCCCAACACATGACGGTTCTGCATTCTG
>CAIRSA010000426.1 GCA_903881085.1 uncultured Acidobacteriia bacterium | reverse complement strand
TGTGAAATACCCGGCGCAAGCCGCACCTGTAAGATCATCGTTAAGCCGTGTGCGGGAAAACCGCACGCACGGTTTGAAAGGGGGACTTTAGAAACGGGCTGGTCTAACGAACCTGTACCGCGCTAAAATTCTACCAATGAATCGCCGACAATTTCTCCTCAGCGGCGCCGCTGCCATGGCGCCCATGTATGCCGACCAGAAGCCGAAGCGGGTGGGACTCATCGGTACCGGCTGGTATGGAAAGTCCGATCTGTTTCGCTTGATACAGGTCGCGCCCGTGGAAGTCGTCTCGCTGTGCGACGTCGATAAGACCATGCTGCAAAAGGCGGCCGAGACCACCGCCACCCGTCAGCTGTCAAAGAAAACGCCTCGCATGTATAGCGACTATCGCAAGATGCTGGCGGAAAAAGATCTCGATCTTGTGCTCATCGCCACGCCCGACCACTGGCACGCCCTCACGATGATTGAGGCCGTGAAATCAGGCGTCGACGTGTATTGCCAGAAGCCCATCAGCGTGGACGTAGTGGAAGGCCAGGCGATGCTCGCCGCGGCGCGAAAATACAATCGCGTGGTGCAGATCGGCACGCAGCGCCGCAGCACGCCGCACCTGATCGAAGCACGCGAGAACATCGTGAAGCAAGGCAAGCTCGGCAAGGTGGCGCTGGTGGAAACATACTGCTATTACCACATGCGCGCCACGGCGAATCCGCCGGACACGGCTCCGCCGGAAAATCTCGATTACGATTTCTGGACCGGCCCCGCGCCCATGCGCCCCTACAACAAACTGGTGCATCCGCGCAGTTGGCGCGCGTTCAACGAATACGGCAACGGCATCATGGGCGACATGTGCGTCCACATGCTCGACATGGTGCGCTGGATGTTGGACCTCGGCTGGCCCAAGCGTATCTCATCCGATGGCGGCATCTGGATGGACAAGGCGAGCAAGGCGAACATCCCCGATACGCAGACCGCCACATTTGAATTCGACGATCTGCAGGTGATCTGGCAGCATCGCAGCTGGGGCGCTGCGCCCGATCCGAAGTATCCATGGGGCGCCACGATCTACGGCGAAAAGGGCACCTTGAAGGCCAGCGTAAACAGCTACGACTTCATTCCTAATGGCAAGGGCGAAAGCGTCCACAAAGATGTTGTGTACGAGCTCGAACAGTATCCCATCGATAAGGTGGAGCCCGAGCTCGAGAAGCACGTTGCGCCGGCGATTCGCGGCCACATGAAGGATCTGTTGAACGCCATTGAGAACCGTTCGAAGCCGGTGGCCGATATCGAGCAGGGCTACATTTCGACGGCCAGCTGCATCATGGCCAACATGTCGATGCGGCTGGGCCGCTCGCTCACCTGGGATGCGGCCAAGCAGCAGATTGTTGGCGATCAGGAAGCGAACCGCCTGCTGCGCCGCCCGTATCGCGCGCCGTGGCAGCATCCGGAACCGAACCGGGTTTAGATGCTGCGGCTCTTCCTGTTGTGGACGGTGATCGGCGAATTCAAACCTGCGCCGGATGTCACATATTCACTGAGCAAAGATAAAGACGGGCAGATGCTCTACCGCGCCGAAGTGAAGGGCGTGGTGCTGACGTACGATTTGAAGACATTGCGTGTGGAGCCGGCGGACGGCGTGACGCGCATTGAGGCGATCGATTTTGCAGGCGCAGTGACCGGCGGCTGGGCCATACTGTTTCACAGCGAAGCCTCGGCACTGCGCTCCACTTCCTCGTTTGAAGTGAAAGCCGACGGCAAGCTGAAGATCATGGTCTGCGGCCTGGCCCCCGGCGGCTGGGAGGTCTGGCACAACGGCTGGCTGGAAGATACGTCAAACGGCGTCGATGCCAAGACCGGCGTGCTGTTGTTCGAAGGCACCGAAGGCAGCTACTTCCTCCGCCGCTCGGGCGGCTAGCGGCAAAATCCCTCACCTGACGTGGGGAAGATTGGCAATCCAATGCCACTCGTTTATGACATGACGTTTTTTTGAGTTAGAATTCGCACAGGCGAATCGCCTGCGCCACCCACGGACATCCGATGTGCAGAAGGGTGAGGCGGGCGATTCGCCTGCCCGCTCGCTTGAGAGCGCTATGCTCTCAAACCTATTCGCAACTGCTCCCGCGAAAAACGAGCGGCATTGGATTGGTAATCGGCCTTCGGTATTCTAGCTGACCCGCCGCAATTTACTCACGCGGCCGTATTCCACCCACTCGGTAACAAAAATATTTCCCGCCGCATCGAAGCATGCTCCATGGGGCGCGATGAACTGGCCCGGCGTGAACACCGAGGGAGTCTTGTCGCGGATGCCTTCATACGTCTTTCCGTCCGGCTGGCGGCCATCGCCCAATTGCACGATGGGCTTGTTCTTCGCGTCGAACAGCGTTACCACGGCCTTCAGATCCGGCATCAATACCACGCCGTTTCGAAATTCGAAGATGCTCGGCCAGCGCACGCCATCCTTCACCGCATGCAGCGGCTTGCCATCGAGCGTGAAGTATTGGATGCGGCTGTTCGCCCCGCGCTCACCCACCATCAGCAGCGGTTCCGGGCCGCGCGTATCGATGGCGATGGCGTGCGGCCAGATGGTTGTGCCCAGTGCGGTCTCTTTCGTGGGGTCCTTGTCCATTAACTCGCGCGAACCGCCGAAGGTGCGGACATAGCGGGTCTTCGCGTCATAGTGGTGGATATAGAATTTGCCATAGCCGTCGGCGATGTAGATGTCGCCGTTCGGCGCGATGGCCAGATTCGAGGGTTTATACTCCTTAGCTGTTTTGTACACGCCGCTCATGAACGGGGCGTGCAGAAACCACACCACGACACCATCGAGCGTGGTCTTGCGCACATAGCCCTGCACGTTGTCGCAATGATAAAGAAACTCTTCGTTGCCTTCCTTGCGGATGGTGAGGCCGTGCGCGCCGCCTCGCATGTCGGTGCCCCAACTCTTGACGAACTTGCCGTCGGCATCGAAGATGGCGATCGCATCGCCGCTTTCGCTCGATTTATGCACGGTGTGGCAGATGATCAGGCGGCCCTGCGAATCGGTGACGATGCCGTGGGTGTTTCCGAATTTGAGTTTCGCCGGCAACTGCGGCCAGTCGTGGGTCACTTCGTAGGTGTGATCGCCCTTGCCCATTACGGGCAGTTTCGATTGGCCCTTGGCCGTGGTGAGCAGCGCGGGTGCGGCGAACATAAAATTGCGGCGCGTGGATGACATGAAAATCAGTATGCCATGTTATCCTCAACCGAATGCCACAACTTGAAATCTGGCAGTGGGCGCTCGGGGCCTTCTGCGCGTTTATGGTCGGAGTCGCGAAGACGGGTGTGCCGGGGCTGGGGATTCTGGTGATCCCGCTGATGGTATTGACGGTGGGTGATGCGCGGTTATCGGCCGGCTGGCTGCTGCCGGTGTTGTGCACGGCCGATCTGTTCGCCGTCTTTTATTGGCGGCGCCATGCGGCGGCGGGGCGGTTGTTTGCTCTGGCGCCGTGGGTGTTGGGCGGCATGGCGGCCGGCGCGGCGGCGTTGTCTTTGAATGAGCGTGTGCTGCGTCCTGTTGTCGGCGGCATTGTGCTTGTGATGTTGGGTGCGTATCTGTGGCGACGTTACCGGCCCGATGTTTCGGGTACTGGCGCGGCCGCTGCGCCTTACGGAATCATGGCCGGCTTTTCCACCACCGTTGCGAATGCGGCGGGCCCCGTGATGAACCTTTATCTATTGAGTAAGAACCTGCCCAAAGAAGAGTTCGTCGCCACCGGCGCGTGGTTTTTCTTCATCATCAATCTGACAAAGATTCCCATTTATGTTTGGCACGGAATGATCAGCAAAACGTCTCTGACCTTCGATGCGATGATGGCTCCTGCGGTGCTTGTCGGCGCACTGACAGGTAAGTGGGTGCTGCAGCACATCGAGCCGAAAGTATTTGAGGCTCTCGTGATTTTGTTGACCGCGGTCTCCACGCTGCTGCTGTTGAAATAGCGCCTTACGGAGCAGAGAAGCCGCGAAACAGCAGGTTCTGGACAGACTTCAGATCCATCACAGGCTTGCGAAAACCGGAGATCTCTAAGCCGTCAATATTGTTGCCGTAAATGGCCGGACCTTTCGCGGCGTCGATGCGCACATCGTAAAACGCGATGTCCTTCGCATTGCGAATCAGAAAGCCCTGCGCAGCTTGGATGCGTACATTGCTCAGCGTGATCTCCGATATGGGCATCTCTTCCAGGCCCGTGATGGACCCCGCGGTCTTCGATCCACGCGCCGTCACATTGCTGATGCGGATGTCGCGAAAGCGCGGCGTCCCTTCGCCCACGGGATGCTTTTCGTCGATCGTGTCGCTGCCTGAATAAAACGTCGTGATGTTGATGGCTTCGGGCACATCCTGCATCACGATGTTGTCCGCCGTTATCCCTTCCACCACGCCGCCGCGCCCGCGCTGCGACTTGATTCGGATGCCTTTGTCCGTGCCGTTGAACACACAGTTCGAGATGGCCACGTTGCGCACGCCGCCCGACATCTCGCTGCCGATCACCACGCCTCCGTGGCCTTTGCGCATGGTGCAGCCCGTGATGGTGATGTTCTCGTTCGGACGCGCCGCGCGGCGGCCTGCTTCATCCTTGCCGGACTTCAGCGTGATGCAGTCATCGCCGACATCGATGTGGCAATTCGCGATGTGCACCTCGCGGCACGATTCCGGATTGATGCCATCGGTGTTGGGAGAGGGCACGGGGTTGATGATCGTCAGGCCGGTGATGTTGACGAATTCACTGAACACGGGATTGACGGTCCAGCTTGCTGAGTTGATGAGCGTGAGCCCTTCCAGTCGCACATGCTTCGAACTGACGATTTTGATCATGTGCGGCCGCCCGTGCGCGAGCGCCTGTTTGGCCTGGGCAAGCGTGATGTCGGTGATGGGCGGAACATTCTTTTTCGGCGTGATAAGCCACTGCCGTTTCCACCAGACGAGGCCCTGGCCGTCAATCGTGCCCGGCCCGGTAACGCTGACGTTCTCGAGGTTCTTGCCATAAATCAACGATGAGATGATTTGTTCGCCGCCCCACGGAGACTGGCGCAGCGGGTAATCCGCGGGGTCGGGGCTACCAAGCAGCGTTGCGCCAGGGCCCACCTGCAACGTGATGTTGCTGGCCAGCGTAATGGCACCGGTGAGGAATTTGCCTGCCGGGAAATAGACCACGCCTCCGCCATTCGCCACGCAGGCTGAGATCGCTTTGGCGATGGCCGTAGTCTCTTTGTGGACACCGTCGCCCGTTGCGCCGAACTCCTTCACATTACATACGGGAGACGGCGCGGCTTGCATCAAGAATGAAAGAAGAAATAAGAAGTGCATGATTGCTTTGGAACTCCATCCTATATAGAATTCTTTCATGCCACGCCTCTATTTGCTTGCCTTTGCTTTCTCCACGCTTTGCGCCGAAGACGTTGGAGTCCGCGTCATTCTTGGCCTTGGCGATACAGCCAACACGAAATGGGATGGGTCAGCCATCGCCAACGGGGCGCGGATCAGCGCGGTGGAACCCTGGCGATTTGAGGCTCCCGACAAGATCGACGGCACCTCCTGGACCATATCGACGCGCGCGATTCGTCTCTTCGGCGGGCAGAACCGTCCGGCAAATCCGCCGAAAGTTGCCAACGGTGTGATTGTGCGGTTGACCGGCGCAAGCGAATCGAGCCAGGTGCAGATCAAGACCGCGAACGGCGACTTCTCAGTCAAGCTTTCGGACATTCCTTACGGTACGCCATTGATGCAATTGAACGGGCGCGCCATGGTGGATCGCATTCCCGCCACCACGCGGCTGACCACGTCGCCCGATGAACAGGACTATCCTGCCGCGGCCGGCCGTAACGGCGAGATGTGGATCGCTTACATGGAGTTCAAGCATAGCTCCGATCACAACCGGCTGCGCGCAAACTTTCAGCAGGCGCCTGCCAGCTTCGATAACCTTACAACCCCTACCGGCGGCGATGCGATTTACGCGCGCCACTTTGCGAATGGCAAGTGGGATGAAGCCGTGATGCTCACTCCGGGCGGCGAAGATCTTTACAAGCCCGCCGTGGCGATCGATGGCAAAGGCCGGGCATGGGTTTTCTGGTCGAAGAACGAAAAGGGCAACTTCGATCTGTACGGGCGAGTGATTGAAAACGGCCGCGCCGGTGGGACTGTGCAGTTGAGCACCGCCGCCGGCTCCGATATCGATCCGGCGGCAACAACGGATTCGCAGGGAAATGTTTGGGTCACGTGGCAGGGCTGGCGCAACGGCCGCGGGCAGATTTTCGCATCGAAGCAGAACGGCAATGCGTTTTCCGCAGCCGCGGTAGTGGCCTCATCTTCCGGCAATGAATGGAACCCTTCCATCGCCGCCGATGCCAACGGCCGCGTGACCGTGGCCTGGGATTCGTATCGCAACAACAACTACGACATCTTCTACCGCACAGCCGCGAACTCCGGAGCGTGGGGCAAAGAGATGCCTGCTGCGGTCTCCGCCAGATATGAAGCGCGACCGTCCATTGCCTACGCGCCCGATGGTCGTTTATGGATCGCCTACGAAGAAGGCACGGAACGCTGGGGTAAGGACTGGGGCGCCGATGAGACCACCGGCTATGCGCTGTATTCGGGCCGCGCGATTCGGCTGCGTGGCTTTGAGCAGGACGGGCGTGTTGTGGAAACGTCTGCGCCTATCGATACGGTGTTGCCTGGCCAACCGGCTCAGCGCGTGGACGTAAAGAATCGGCAGGCGGACTTGGACAACTGGACCACGACGCGTCCGAGTGCATGGAAGGAACGCAAGAAGGCCGGCACGCCGATTGCGCCCATCAGTCCGAAAAACTCATCGCCCAGGCTTACGATTGATGCTTCAGGCCGCATGTGGATTGCCGCGCGCAGCCCGCATCCGGTGACCTGGATTCCAGTGGGAACGGTATGGACGGAATACGTGGCGAGCTACGATGGCTCGGCTTGGACCGGGCCTGTGTTTGTCAGTAATTCTGACAACCTGCTGGACAATCGCCCGGCGTTGGTTTCACTGCAGCCGGGCGAGTTGATGATTGTCGGCTCGTCTGATTCGCGGCGCCAGTTCCAGTTGGCAGGGCCGCAGCGACCTCTGCAGCCAGGCGGAGTGAATGATCCTTACAACAACGACATCTACGTGAACCGCATGGCGATGGCTGCGGCCGGTGCGATCAAGGTGAAGGCCTCCTCGGTGAAGACAGATGGCATGATCGATGAGGACAAAAAGGAACTGGCTGCCACTGCGAAAATGCGCGAGGCGCGCGTTGCAGGTAAGTACCGCGTGGTGCGCGGCGAATTCCATCGCCATAGCGAAGTGTCGATGGATGGCGGTGGCGATGGTTCGCTGATGGACCAGTGGCGCTATGCACTCGACGCAGGCCGCATGGACTGGATCGGCTGCTGCGATCACGACAACGGCGGCGGTCGCGAGTATACATGGTGGATCACGCAAAAGTTGACCGATGTGTTCTACACACCTGGCGTGTTCGTTCCTATGTTCAGCTACGAACGCAGCGTGAGTTATCCGGAAGGGCATCGCAACGTGATCTTCGCGCAGCGCGGCGTGCGCACTCTGCCGCGGCTTCCGATTTCTGGTGTCGACAATCCGATCAAAGCGCCAGACACTCAGATGTTGTATGCGTATCTGCGAAAGTTCAACGGGATTACGGCCTCGCACACCAGCGGGACGAACATGGGTACGGACTGGCGCGATAACGATCCGCAGGCCGAACCCGTGGTGGAAATCTACCAGGGCGACCGGCAGAATTATGAGATGCCCGGAGCGCCGCGATCGAACTCCGAGGAGGATTCCATAGGCGGATGGCGGCCGAAAGGATTTGTCAGTCTGGCGCTGGAGATGGGTTATAAGATGGCGTTCCAGGCCAGTTCCGATCACATTTCCACCCACATCAGCTACTGCAATATTCTTTCGACAGGGCTCGATCGCGACAGCCTGCTGGCCGGGTTCAAGGCTCGCCATGTCTATGGCGCTACCGACAATATCTTCGCCGAATTCCGCAGCGGCAACAATATTATGGGCGATGTGTTTTCGACGGCCACTGCGCCGAACTTCAATGTGAAGTTGAGCGGCACCGCGCCATTCGCGAAGGTACACGTGATTAAGGACAATAAGTATGTCTACACCACTTCGCCCGGTAAGGCCGACGTGGAATTCCAGTGGCGCGACACTTCGCCAACTGCAGGCAAGACCAGTTACTACTATGTGCGCGGCGAACAGGCCGATGGCGAGATCGTCTGGGTGTCGCCGATGTGGATCACTTACACCGGGAAATAAGCCCCACTTACTTCAGTGGGATCTGGATGTTATAGGAGTGAGGGCGCGATGCGTCCTCATCCACCGCCGCCAGCAACGCCGCCGGCTTGCCATCATCCGTAAATAACAACTGCGGCCGCTCCAGCGAATTCAACTTCTGCTTACGGCCGCCAACCCAGGTAACTTCCGTGCTGCTCACAAGCGGATGCGCCGAAAGCTTCCAATCAAAACCGTCAACCGATTCCCACAGCGCCAGCGACTTGCCCGCATTGGTGAAGTAGCCGTTATTGTCCTTCACCAACGCCTGATATTGGCGGCGTGCGAAGTCGTACCAGATAAACGGATCCTCGGCCGGGAAGTCTACACCAGCGGCGAGGAAGATCGGGCGAAGCTGCTTCGTAAACGGCCCAGTGGGCGATGAGGCAGTGGCTGTCAAATGCACCACCGGTCCGCCAAACGGTGGCGGGCGTTTCTTGCCCACAGCTTTGTACACCATCAGCACGCCGCCGTCGGGTCGAATCGAAATCGCCGGATTTGAGGTCATCAACGCATCCGGCGCATCAGGGTCGGCGCTGGCATTGAGCACCGGCTTATCCATCCGCTTCCACGGGCCGGCGGGGTTATCGGCCACGGCCACACCGATGCGTTGGTTGTTGCGGTGGACCCAGTTCAACGTCTTCATCTGCTGGCCATCGCCGGTGTTGCCCATGTAGTAGAGATAGTATTTTTCGCCGATGCGCAGGATGGTCGGGTTGTGCGTACAGAGCCCGTCCCAGAACTCTTTGCCGCGCGCGGGCAGTGTCACGTCGGAAAACTTGAAGGGTCCTGCCGGCGAGTTGCCAACGGCGTGCGCGACTTCCGAATGCGTCACCCACGCGTTATGGCCCAATTTGCGCGGCCAGCGCGAATAGTAAAGATGATACTTCTTGTCGTCTCCTTTCACCATGGTGCCGCACCAGATGTAGTAATCAGGGTCGATTAGCTTGGCCGATTCCGGTAGCGGTTTGAGCATCGAGTGCAAGTCGAGCGGCGGGATGGCGGGCGACTCGGGATCGAGGCGGCGATAGTAGCGGACGTAATCGAAGAGGGCCTCTGCGGGCAGTTGCGCATCATCGACCGCGTCGGTCTTATGCAGCGGTGCCGCGATGGAAGTGAGCCAGATCTGTTGATCGCTGTGCGGCACGGAGGCGATGTCCACTTCGTTGACCAGCACGCCATCCAGGTAGAAACGGACGGTGCGTGCGTTGAAGTCGGCGCCGTAGACATGAAAATCGGCGGAGAGGTCGGGCGAGTTGATCCCTTTGTAGCCGAACGAGACGTGCGGTTTGTAGAGATGGAAGTTGGTGGAGTAGTCAGTGGGAGCGATCGAATCATGCTCGATCACATCGA
Source organism: uncultured Acidobacteriia bacterium (assembly GCA_903881085.1). Taxonomy (GTDB): domain Bacteria; phylum Acidobacteriota; class Terriglobia; order Bryobacterales; family Bryobacteraceae; genus CAIRSA01. The sequence continues at coordinate 28,622 of CAIRSA010000426.1, read as the reverse complement.
TCTCCTGGTAGCGGCTGTCGCCTGGACTCGCGCCATTGCGCATCATCCAGAACGAAGTGTGCCAGCCCTTGCCGCGCGGCATTTTGAGGCGTGCTTCGTAATAGCCATAGCGGAACTCTTGTTTGCTAATGACGCCGCCGGCCGTGTATTGCAGGCCGCCCGAAGGCTCTTTGCGCAACGCAATATGGAGCAAGCCGCCGCTGACGGAGACGTTGGCGGGAAGCTGGTTGCTCCAGAAGCGGGTGCCGGTGCGGTAGGTCCATTTCGCAGGGTCGAGCGACTGCCCTTCGAATTCGTCGGCAAAGGCCAATTGCCACTTGCCAGGCGAGGGAGGGGCGGCGAATCCGGTGAATGAGAGAAACAGCGACAAGGCTTGGATGAACATGGCTGCCTTTAAAATAGCAGAGGGCTCTGTCCGGGCCAGGTTCGGCCGGACAGAGCCCTCTGCTCCAAGCGTGTTAGTAAGCGATGCGGAGTCCCAATTGCAGCTGGCGCATTTCGCGCGCGCCTGTGATGGTTCCGAAGTTGCTGGAGCTCAGTGCCGCGTTGGGGGTACCCAAGCTCACCAGGTTGAACACGTTGGTAAACTCAGCACGGAACTGCAGGTTGAGCTTTTCGTGCACCGCGAAGTTGCGGAATATACCCATATCGACGTTGCGGAAGCCGGGTGCGTCCATCAGATTGCGAGCCGAATTTCCGTCGGTTCCAACCTTGTTGGATGCGAACGCAGCCGTGTTGAACCACATTCCGACGGCCTGGGCGCGGTCGCGATGCGCATCGAGGAACGGGTTGCCGGTAACGTCGGCACGATCGTTGCTGACGCCATCGTAGTTGTTGTCCTTACCGGAGGTAACGGTGAAGGGCAGACCGCTGCCAAGCGTGATGATAGGCGAAAGCATCCATCCGTTGAGTACTTGGCGCATAAGCCCGTTGGAGCCCTTGTAGTAGCTGGTGTTCCAGGTGAGGGCGGCGACCATGTTGTGGCGCTGATCGTAATCAGACCGGCCATGCTCGAGAGCCAGATTGTGGAAGTCCTGCGCACCGCCGCTGGTGGAAGCGCCGTCCATCTGTGCGCTGGAAAGCGACTTGCTGAACGTGTAGAACGAGCTGACGCTGAGGTACTTGCCCATGGTCTTCTTTACGTTCACTTGCAGCGAATGGTAAGAGCCGGTGCCATTCGATTGCAGCAGGTTAATGGTTGTCAGGTTCCGTTGCCATAGGGGCGGCGGTTGTTGTAGTTCGAGCTGGTGGCGGTGCTGGTCCAGTTGGGATAGTTGATATCCGGCGAGAACGCCAGATGGTGGCTCAACGTTGCAACATAACCGGCGGAAACGCTCAGTCCGCGCATGACTTCGCGCTGCACGGTGAGGTTGAATTGATAGCTGCGCGGCCAAATGAAGTCCTGGTCGATAGCGAGGAGCGATGCAGGCAGAATGTAGCGTGCCGTCTGCGGAGTGTAAACATACGGGAACGGATTCACGCCGCCGGGGATGCCCAGGTAAGGATGCGTGAGCGAAACCGGATTTGCGAACTGATTGCGAACAGCGAAGGGCTGCGAGTTTTCCGTGGTGCCCCAGCCGTTGCCGGAGACGCTGCCGTAGAAGATGCCGCCACTGGCGCGGATGGCGGTCTTGCCATCGCCGAACGGATCGTAAGCGAGACCGATGCGCGGGGAGATGTGGTTCTTGCCGGTGGTTGCGATGCCGCGTGCGATGCCAGGATCTCCGACAACCAGCACACCATTCGGCGAACTCGGAATCGTGGTGGACTGCTTTCCGGGGACAAAGGTCAGCATTCGATTTTGCGGATCGACTGGAGGGGTCTGGATGTCATAGCGGACGCCAACGTTTACCGTCAGTTTCGTATTGACCTTGATTTCGTCCTGTGCAAATAGACCGCCCTGCCAGAAGTTGTACAACGCCATTTCCGGTGCGTCCTGGTTGAACGTAACCGCCGCGCCCAGCAGGTAGTCAGCGAAACCGTCGCCACCGGTCGCCGGGGCCTTGGGTGTGGTCTTAGCGCCGGTAAAGTTGAAGATGCCGTAGTTGTTCAACAACGTTGTCTGAATATCTTTCGCGAGGCTGAATTCACCGCCGAACTTCACTGAGTGGCGGCCCTTGTTCCAGGCCAGTGTGTCGCGAATACTATAGACGTTGTCGCCGGCCACTGGGCCAGAGATCGATTGGCCCATCGTGTAATAGCCGGTAACTGCGATCTGCGGCAGGTTTGCCGCGCCCTGAATGCCAAAGTCGGAGCCGAAATCGCGCAGCGAAAGTGCCGGCAGATTGGTGCGGCCGCCGAAGTAGCGCGTGAAGTTGACATAGGTCTGGTTCACCATATTCGGCGTCATCGACCATGTGTAGTTAATGTTGGCGTTATGCTGGCGCCAGTCGTAGCTCTGTAACGACCAGGGGATGTTGCCGCCGGGCGAGACCGTGTTGGTTCCGGCGGTGGTGTAGTAGCTCATCGACACGCGCTGCGCATCGTTCACCTGATGGTCTGCCTTCAGCATGAATTCGTTGGTGTTGTACGGGCTGGGCACCTGGCCCTGGAAGCCGGTGACGCCGAAGTTCGAAAGCGGCAGGCTCTTCGTCATGATGTTCACCGCGGTAGGATCAAAGCGCGATGCCGGAATGATATTGCCGGGGAATGCGAGACCGCCAGAGGGATCTACGATTGTCTTGGATGTCTTTCCGGATAACAGCGATGAGAAGTCGCCCCCGCGCATCGCCGCGGTCGGAACGACTGCCGAACTCAGCACGCTGGTCGTGTTCTGGCGCAGGCCGGAATACGTGCCAAAGATAAACGTCTTGTTTTTCTTCAACGGGCCGCCGCCGGTGAGGCCGAATTGATTGCGATGCAGTGGCGGCTTGCCGGTAACGTTATTCCAGCCGTTGGCATTCAATTCCGTGTTACGCAGATACTCAAAAGCGGTCCCGTGGAAATTGTTGGTGCCCGAGCGCGTGATCACGTTGATGACGCCGTTACCGAAGCGGCCGAACTCGGCGCTGTAGTTGTTGGTGTCCACACGAAATTCTTCGATCGCATCCGGGTTGGGAGGCATGTTGCCAGTGTTGCGCAACGACGAAACGTTGGAACCGCCGTCCAGATAGTAATTCACCGACCCCATGGTTCCATCCGCGCCGCCATTAATAAAAGTCCGCTGTGCAGGGAAGCCCAGCGCGATAGCGTTGGCCGTACTCTGCACTCCGGGCGTCAATGTTAATAACGAGTATACGTTGCGGTTCACCAGCGGCAGATTCTTGATCTGTTCGCCCGTAACCGTTTGGCTGACCGACGAATCGGTCACGTTCACCACCGGCGCTTCGCTATCGATCGTCACCGTGCTCGCCGATTCGCCCAACTGCAGCTTGGCGTCGACGCGCGAGAACGAACCCACCTGCAATGTGATGCCAGTCTGCCGGAAGGTGCGGAAACCCTGGCTTGCCGCTTCCACTTCATACGTGCCAGGCGGCAGGAACTCGGCCCGATATAGGCCGCGGTCATTGGTTTGCACTGTTCGTACGAGGCCGGTTTCCATGTTGCGGACGGTCACCGGGCTGTTAACGATCGGCAGGCCTTGTGTGTCGTTAATAACGCCCAGGATGATGCCCGTGGTTTGCTGAGCGCTTAACGGCAGCAGGCTCAGGCATACCAGCAACAAAAATCTCTGTAATGTCTTTCCCATTTCTTACTCCCTTTGTTTTTCAGGCGCTTCTCGCCTGGTACTTTTAGGCTTTAAGCCAATAGTACGGTACTAGGACGACTATTACAACGCAGGTCCCATATGTGATTCGGGACACAAATTGTTGTAGGCTAACCCTAAGGTGCCTCTAGTAAAACCTTAGAAATCTGACCTTACTACCCATATCGGCAGGTATAAGATTCTACTTTAGCGACGCCACTGCGAATCCGCGGGTAGAACGTGAATGTGCCCGGAGAACCGCTCCCTTACGGTCGTGTGAAAAATCAGTATCTGGACCGGCGGATCCTCCTTCGCCTAGGCATCGGCGGACAGGTCGCCGGTCCAGCTCGCTTGCGAGCGCATTTTTTCACACGTTCTTACGGTCCCGGCTCGGTGAGAAGACGCCTGCTGCTCACCGAGCCGCGACCGCCAAGGGAGAGGTTCCTAAGGTACACAAACAAAACAGGGCACAGATGAGGCTGCTCATTCCGAACCGGGCCCACGTCCCAGCAACAGGGCTCGCCAAATGGTACAATCTTCCCTTTATGAGCCAAGAAGCTATTTATCCCCCAAGTCCAGAATTTGTCAGCAAAGCCAATGTACAGGGCATGGAAGGTTATCGCGCCCTTTACGACCACGCCGCGGAGAAGCCCGAGGAGTTCTGGGGCGAGCTTGCGGAGAAAGAAATTTCCTGGTTTGAGAAGTGGAACCATGTGTTCGAATGGCACCCGCCGTTTGCCAAGTGGTTTGTCGGGGGCAAGCTAAACGTCTCCTACAACTGCATTGACCGCCACCTGGCCACCCCGCGCAAGAACAAGGCGGCCATCATCTGGGAGGGCGAGCCCGGCGATCAGCGCGTCATTACTTATCAGGAACTGCACCGCCTGGTGTGCCGCTTCGCCAATGTGCTGAAGTCTCGTGGACTGAAAGCGGGCGACCGCTCCATCGTCTACATGCCGATGATTCCGGAACTGCCGATTGCACTCCTGGCTTGTGCGCGGCTGGGCATCACACACAGCGTGGTCTTCGGCGGGTTTTCCGCCGAAGCGTTGAAGGCGCGAATTCAGGATTTGGATGCAGCGGTCGTCATCACCGCGGACGGCGGTTGGCGTCGCGGCAAGGAAGTAAAGTTGAAGGGCGCAGTGGACGAAGCCGTGGCCGAATGCCCCAGCGTGAAAGATGTGATCGTCGTGAAGCGCACTGGTTCCGAGATCAAAATGCAGGAAGGCCGCGATCACTGGTGGCACGTTCTTGACGAAGGCATGTCGGAAGACTGCCCGGCCGTGCCGCTCGATTCCGAGCATCCGCTCTACGTTCTATACACCTCAGGTACTACTGGCAAGCCTAAGGGTATTCTGCATACCACCGCCGGCTATCTGCTGCAGACCACGATGACCATGAAGTGGGTCTTCGATCTGAAAGAAGAGGATACCTATTGGTGCTCGGCCGACATCGGTTGGGTCACCGGCCACAGTTACATTGTGTATGGTCCGCTTTCGGCCGGCGCAACGACGCTAATGTACGAGGGCGCGCCCGATTCTCCCAACTACGACCGCTGGTGGCGCATCATCGCCAAGTACCGCGTCAACATCTTCTATACCTCGCCAACCGCCATCCGCGCGCTGATCCGCCAGGGTGAGCAATGGCCCAATGGACACGATCTGACCAGTTTGCGCCTGCTCGGCTCCGTGGGCGAGCCGATCAATCCGGCGGCCTGGGAATGGTACCACCGCGTGATCGGCGGCGGCCGCTGCCCGATTGTAGATACGTGGTGGCAGACCGAGACCGGTTCCATCCTGATCGCTCCCATGCCCGGTGCGGTGCCGCTGAAGCCCGGTTCTGGGACGCTGCCGATGCCCGGTATTGTGCCGGAAGTAATCGATCTGCATGGCAATCCCGTGGGTCCCGGCAAGGAAGGGTTCCTCATCCTGAAGCGGCCGTGGCCGAGCATGATCCGCACAATCTGGGGCGATCCCGACCGCTATGAATCGCAGTATTGGGCGCGTGTCCCTGGCGCTTATTTTACAGGCGACGCCGCGCGTTGCGATGCCGACGGATATTACTGGGTGCTGGGCCGCGTGGACGATGTGATGAACGTCAGTGGACACCGCTTAAGCACGATGGAAGTGGAGTCGGCTCTGGTGCGCCATGATGCCGTGGCCGAAGCTGCAGTGGTGGGCAAGCCGGATGAGATCACTGGGCAGGCGGTATGCTGCTTCGTCACGCTGAAGAAGGGCGATTACGATCACGGCAAACTCGGTATTGAACTGCGGCAGTGGGTAGCGCACGAAATTGGCTCCTTTGCGCGCCCGGCAGAGATTCGTTTCACCGATGCTTTGCCCAAAACTCGTAGCGGTAAGATCATGCGCCGCCTGCTGCGCGAAATCGTAACTTCGCACACCGTAGCCGGAGATGTGACCACGCTGGAAGATATGTCAGTGGTTACGAATCTGGCTGCTCAACACGACGACGATTAAGTAACTGGACAAGAATAACTTCACATTGACTGCACGGGCCCACGTGGCGCGGGCAGTCCTGTCTGGCGTGCTCCAAAACGCGTCCCGATGAGTCGGGACGCGGCAGAGTGAGACTCAAATGTCGCTTACATTGCATTGATGAGGCGAGCTTCCGATTTGGTGAGGGAGTCATTGGGGCATTGCGTTGGAGGGCAATTGGGGTCAGACAGCCCATTTTCGGCAAATACGGCCGAAAAAAGGTGTCAGACCCCAAATGCGACGCGTCGTTCTAATCAATGTAAACGACATTGGAGTGAGACTCTGCGCCACCCATGGACAGGCGATCCGCCTGTCCCCTAACTAACTTAAACGTAAATGGCGCCTTCCAGATACAAGGTGCCATTCCCCGAAATCGAAACGCGCTCGCCCTTCTGCTCCAGCCACAACTCCCCGCCGCGCTTTGACACCTGAAACGCGTGCAGACTGGTCTTCCCCAACCGCTCCGCCCAATAAGGAGTCAGCGTGCAATGCGCCGAGCCGGTGACCGGATCCTCAGGCACACCCTTCGCAGGCGCAAAGAATCGCGAAACGAAGTCGCTCTTGCTACCGGGCGCCGTCACGATCACCGCAAACCGGTCAATGCCCATCAACGCTTCCATGTCCGGCTTCAACGCCAGGACCTCTTCTTCCGTTTCGTAAACCAGCAGGTAATCGCGCGCCGCCAGAAGTTGCACCGGTTGGCCGCCCACGGCCTTAATCAGCGCCGGGTCCTTCGCGTAAGGTGCCGGTTTACGCGAAGGGAAATCCATCGTAAACAAATCGCCTTCGCGCGTCACAATCAACTCGCCGCTCTTCGTAGTGAACCGCACCTCAGGCCTGTCCACCACCAACGCGCTGGCAAGCGTGGCGTGTCCGCACAGGTCCACTTCCACCGCCGGCGTAAACCAGCGTAGATGGAACCGGTCCCCATCCGGGACATAAAATGCCGTCTCGGCCAGATTGTTTTCCGCCGCAATCGCCTGCAGTGTCGCATCATCCAGCCATTGTTCCAGCGGGCAGACAGCCGCGGGATTTCCGGCAAAGACTTTGGAACTGAAAGCATCCACCTGATACATGGGAAGCTTCATTGGATCCTTGGTTTGTGGTGGCGTTCGTTCAGAACCAACTCATCAAAGATGGCCAGCACCATTTTGCGGTAGGAGTAGAGCTTCTTTAGATTGTCTCGAAAAGGTTCTTCGTACTGGCGTCCGCGCATCCACTTCTTCAGCAAGTCTCGGGGAACGTCAATATCGCGGCGTAGCGCGTCGACGGAGTGTCCCCGCAGAAACAGGCCATAGAAGAGCGCCGCCTCCCGCCGGGGAGCTAAGGGGTCGAATTCGACATTTCCCGTCATGTTTGGTCTGCCCGTCAGCCTGTTGGTTTTTCCGGCCTCACCTGCCGGTAATTCAAACCACTGTTGAAAAAGCCAGTATAAACACGATCCGTGCATGCTGGCAAGTTATTTATCGGATGCGCTCGGTAATCCGTTGGATGCGTTTTTCTCTGGACAGGTTTCGATGTTGCCGCAACATGAGTATAAATGCAATGAATACGGCGATTACGAGGAGTGTGTCGATAAAGGCTCTCAGAGACATGACATTAATATCGGCGGCCACATGACACCGCTTTAATAAATTTATGGTAAATGTATGAGAGGGCGGTTTTGGGTTATGAAAATCTTTCGATTCTCTTTGCTGTTACTGGTGTCACACGCTTTACTCCACGCGGAGACCTGGACGGGTACCGTAGTTGATGTCATGTGCAAGGGCAAGGACCTTGCCGGCCACACCCGGCAATGCGCCGTTAGTTGTGCCAAAGGTGGCTACGGCCTGGTACTTTCCGACGGCAAGTTTGTGAAGTTCAACGAGTCGGGCAACGCCAAGACTCTGCAAATCCTCAAGACGGCTACGAAAGACAAAGACTTGAAGGCGAAGGTTTCCGGCACCATGGAAGGGGATGTAATCAAGGTCCAGGCGCTTGAACTGCAGTAGTAACAAACTGCTGAAACACAACCTCCGGATAGCCGGTGGCGAAGCCTGCAAACAGTGCCGACCGGCGGCCCTTCAGATGCTCATCGAAGAACGCCAGCATCACTGTGCGCCCCAGGGTAAAACTGCGGGTACCGGCTCGGGCTGAGGTGAAACTCTCGTAATCGGCGTCTTTGGCATACAGGGTCACCAGCGTAGCCATCCGCCGTGCTTTCCACATCGCCGACGGGCCAGATTTAGACATCGCCAGATCATAGTCAGCGCGAGTCATCCCTCGATCCTTGAGTTCCGCATCCGTTGGGGCGAGAGCGGGGTCGCGCAACGGCCGTAGCCAGAGGAAGGGCTGGTCAAAAGAAGCCTCGAGCAGGAACGGGGAGCCCATCGCCTCTCCGTCCAAATTCAGGCAGGCGCGAAACGACGAGCTGATCTGGCAGGCGGCCGCAGCTGCCAGCCCACCTGCGCCATGTCCGAAAACGCCGGCAGTCTTGGCCCCGTGTTTGCGCAGCGCTCGTAAACCATCCTCAACCCACTTCTCAACTTCCCGCCGTTCAAAGGCAAGCTGTTCGCTGGCCGGCAGAGTGGCTGCGTGCCTCCATTCTGCCACGGAACTGCGCGGCTTCACCGTGATCACTAAATAGCCGGATAGCGACTGGAGCAAAGCCCGGTACGCGCCAGCGGGAGCGCCCGGTGGAGGGAAGAATAGAAGCACTGGCGCGGGTTCCGGCTGTGCCGGAATTGCCGCCGCCAGCCACAATAGCAGTAGCAGCTTCACGGACTTTATTATAGAGCAGGTTTCGCGCTCAAGAATCTTCAAGACGCCGCTGATTCTGTCGAAAAGAGCAGTGTAGTGAAAGATTCCAGTGGTGTTGAATGGGGGAAATCTGAATGGCATTCCGGTGGAGCATCTCGGCACGTAGCGTAGCCGTGGCCTGCGCGGCAGTGGCGATCACGGCATTAGCCGCTTTCGCGGTACAGCGATCCGTGATCCGCAAGCAAGGGCTTGAATCGGCCAGGGCAACAATGAAGAGTATTTTATTGGCTGCCGAAAGCAACCGCACGATGGTTGCTGGCATGAACCGCGAGGGCGACTTCGATCGCCACAGTCTACTTGCCGGCGTTAAAAAAGCGCAAGACATCCGTTCTTCGCGATTTTACGGGACGATTCCAGTGGTTGCGGCCTGGCAGCTGGTGGAAACAATCGCCAAAAAAGAGGGCTATGAATTTCGCATTCCGACTCATCAGCCGCGAAATCCAAAGAATGCGCCCAATGGGCAGGAAGAGAAGATTCTCACTGCGCTCAGCGGGGGCAAACAGGAGGAGTATTTCGAGATAGATGAGGCCAACAACGAGATGGTCTTTGCCCTGCCGGTTGTTTTGGGTGCGGAGTGCATGTCATGTCATGGAGACCCAGGCCCTGCCAACAAAGACGGCAAGGACGTGCTGGGGTTCCGCATGGAAGGCTGGAAGCCCGGCGAAATGCACGGGGCTTTCGTCCTGCGCTCGAAGATGGACAAAGTAGACGAGCAGGTCCGCGCCGGGATCTTTCAGGGAGTCACCTGGATTACTCCCATCGCCATTCTGATCGGTTTCGGGGCCTTTCTTGCAACGCGTGGCATTCGTGGACCTCTCAAAGAGGCCGTCAGCGTACTTCAGTCGATAGCTGCCGGTGACTTGACGAAGGATCTGAAATGCACAAGTAACGACGAAATCGGCGACATGGCCGACGCAGTGCGGACCATGACATCCAGTTTGCGCGCTATGATCGGCGAGATATCATCAGGAGTAACCGTCCTCTCGGCCTCCTCGGCGGAACTCTCGGCGAACTCAACACAGGTTTCGGAAAGCTCGCGGCAGGTTTCTGACCGCGCCCATTCCGTGGCCGCCGCGGTGGAGCAGATGAACTCCAACGTAGTTTCCGTAGCCGCGGGCATGGAGCAGACCACAGCGAATCTTACCAGCGTCGCCTCGTCCACCGAACAGATGACCTCCACGATCGGCGAGATCGCCACGATCTCTGAAAAAGCTCGCCGCATTACCAAAGATGCAAATAAACAGGCAGTCCATATCACCGAACAGATGAATGGATTGGGACACGCGGCCAGGGAGATCGGCAAGGTGACGGAGGTAATCACCGAAATCTCCGCGCAAACCAATTTACTTGCCCTGAACGCAACCATCGAAGCTGCGCGCGCAGGTGCTGCCGGAAAGGGCTTCGCCGTTGTCGCCAATGAAATTAAGCAACTGGCGCAACAGACAGCAACAGCAACAGAGGATATCCGCAACCGCATCAACGACGTCCAGGGTGCGGCCACAAACGGCATCTCCGAAATCGGTCAGATATCAAAGGTCATCCATGAAGTGTCGGAGATCGTCTCTTCGATCGCTGTCGCAATTGAGGAACAGGCGGCGGTGACGCGCGATATTGCCACCAATATTTCGCAGGCTTCAACCGGGGTTGGTGACGCCAATGAACGCGTCGCTCAGACCGCTGAAGCAACCCGTCAGGTCGCCACTGACATCCTGGAAGTGGACAAGGCCTCGGGTGATATGACCGGCAATTCGCAACGGGTGCAGTCCACCATCGCCAACCTGGCCAAGCTCTCTGATCAGCTGCGGGCCACCCTCGACCGCTTCAAGGCCTGAGCCCGGATGTGAGACCGGATGTGGGGCAGATTGGCAATCTGCGGCCGAGTGGCACTCGGCCCGCCCGTGTAATTCGATTGCCAACCTGACCCGCCGAAGCTTTAGCGAAGTTGGATTCGCCTGCCCCCATAGTGCGAATCCCCCCAATTCGCGATATGCTCGCTAGAGCCCATGCGATACCTACTACTCCTTCTCCCGGCACTCCTCTGCTCCGCGGCAGAGCCAGCCGTCCCTGCCGACGTCATCCTCGAACGCGGCATCGACTACTCCTCCATCCCCCACGGCAAACTGGCGATGGACATCGCCCGCCCCAAAGCCCCCGGAAAATATCCGGCTGTCGTGCTTATCCACGGTGGAGGCTTCAGCGGCGGCACGCGCGAAGGCTATCTGCCCATGGCCATCAAACTTGCCCAAAACGGCTTCGTCGCGGCGACCGTCACCTATCGACTCACTCCGACATATCAGATGCCGCTGCCCCTTCACGACGTAAAGGCCGCCGTACGCTTTCTCCGCGCCAAGGCCGCCAAATACACCGTCGACTCAGACCACATCGCAGCGGTGGGCGAATCCGCCGGTGCAACGTACGCCCAACTGCTCGCCGTCACGCGCAACATGCCGCAGTGGGAAGGCAACGGCGCAAGCAAAGAACAATCGAGCAGCGTGGAATGCGCCGTCAGCTACTACGGCCGCAGCGATCTGCGCCGCGCTTATGAAGGCAGCCGCAACGCCGCTACCGCCCTGCCGCCGCTGCTGGGCGGCGACCGCATGAGCGCGCTCGACGCGCACTTCCGCGCAAGCCCCATCAACTGGGTGACGCCTGACTCCGCCCCGATCCTGGCCGTGCACGGCACGCGCGATCAGAACGTCCCGTTTGAGCAATCGGTAATCCTCGTCGACCGCATGCGCAGCATGGGCGTGGAATCGGAACTGGAAACACTGGCCGAAGCGCCGCACGGCTTCAAGGGCGAATACGCCGACCGCGCCTTCGCCCGCACGCTCGATTTTCTCAATCGCAAGATGAAGCCGAAGCTCCTGGAATCGCGCAGGCTGATGGTGAACGATCACGGCCCTGGCGGCGAGATTCTGTGCCTGGCGTGGCCGTCCGGCCGCGTGCTGTGGCGCCGCCCGAATCACCGCGCGACAGAACTATCCGTGCTCGACAACGGCCACGTGCTCTACATCGAAGACCCCAAGGGCACCGTAACCGAAATCGATCAGGACCAGAAAGTCGTATGGCAATATAAGACCGACAAAGTTGCGCTGGTCAGCGCGCAGCGCCTGCCAAACGGCAACACGCTGCTGGTTGACGACTCCACTCCGCGCGTGTTCGAAGTCACGCCTGATGGTAAGACAATCTGGAACATCGAAAAGCCCGAATACAAAGGCAAGGCCATGCGCCGCGCCCGCCGTACCGCCGCAGGCACTACGCTGGTTGCGGTGCAAATCGCCGGACTGCTGCTCGAACTCAACGCCAACGGCGACGTGATCCGCAAGCAGGAGTTCCCTGACCGTTTGCCAGCCTACGCCATGCCCCTGCCCGATGGAGGCATGATGATCGGCCTGGCCGGCCCCGGCGAAGTCCGCCGCGTAAACGCCGATGGCAAAGTCGCCTTTACCTTCGCCGGCAAAGACAGCGCCGCGAAGATGGCCTGGACCTCCGGCTTCACGCCCACTCCCGAAGGCGGCCTCATTGTCAGCGACTACATGGGCGCGCGCATCGTAGAATTCGACGCCAAGGGAAACATCGTCCACCAGCTGAAAAACTTCCCCTGGTCAGTCACCAGCATTGCGCTTATGAAGTAGATTGGCCCAGAGCGGAAACACGGCCGGGTTCTCAAGCCACATCAGCAGCCACTCGGCCATCTGCTGCTTTTCTGCTTTGTGTTCCCTGCTGCGCAGCGCAGCCCAGCGGGCGTGGTCTTTGGCTTGAATCACCATCTGCCGGATAAGCCTGCGGCGTCCCTCGCCTGCTTGTTCATACTCGGCAGAAAGCCCACGCAATGTCCGCTCCAACGCCTCCAAGGAATCCTGCACAACGCCTTCCACCAGTGGTGAAAGCGCTGCTCCGTTCGCGCGCAGCAATCGCCGCAGATAGCCGATCGACACCGGGGCCAGGTGCCGGCGCAGCGTGACGAAATGCTCCTCAGTGATTAGCGGCGGACGCTCGTCTTGCAGCCATTGTTTGAGCGCCTGCTTTTTGTTGTTTGCCATGGCGGTACTCCGCGACGGCGCGCTGGTGCGCGGCTAGTGTGGTTGAAAACGTCGACGCGCCTGTGTTGCCGGGCTGCGCGACGAAATAAAGGTAGCTGGTGTCGTCCGGAGCAATCGCGGCCTTCAATGCTGCGAGGCCCGGATTGGCGATCGGCCCCGGCGGCAGGCCCGCGTGTCTGTAGGTATTGTACGGATGCGTGTTGTCGAGATCGGAGCGATAGATCTTGCCGCGATACCGTTCGTCCAGCAGCGCCGCGTAGATCGTAGTCGGGTCGGCTTCCAGGCGCATGCCTTTCTTCAACCGGTTCCAGTACACACTGGAAACCATGCCGCGCTCTTCGGGCCGGCCGGTTTCCTTTTCGATAATGGACGCCATCGTCACCAGCTTGTGCACCGGAATATCGGTTTCGAGCGTACGCATCTGGCGGCGGAATTGCGCCGTCATCAACGCGCATACTTGCGCCGCTTTCATGCGCCCTGGAATCTTGTAGGCAGCAGGGAACAGATAGCCTTCCAGCGTCTTTGCTTCGGGGTCAAGATCGTGAATGGACGAGGCGTCCTGCGCGGCTTCCAGGAAGTCCTCCCGCTTCACATACCCCAGCTCCGAGATGCCCTTCGCAATGTCGAACATGTTCTTGCCTTCCGCCACTGTGAAATCGTAGTAGAAGGTGTCGCCGCGCGCGAGCCGCCCGAAAACATCCCACACCGAAGCCGCCTTTTGGAACCGGTATTCACCGGCTTGAATGATGCGGTGCGGTTGCACGGCGCGTGCGATCAGGAACTGCCAGTTGAAGCGGATGACCCCGGCCTGCGCCAGCATGCGCGCGGTGCTCGACGTTCCCATACCTTTCGGGACTTCTACGAACAGGTCGCCGCTAAAGCCCCTGTAGGGTTGAAACAGGCTGTATCCCGCGCTGCCAATCAGCAGCAGCAGGAGCAGGGCGAGGACCTTCTTCATGACCCGTGTGCACTCAACCAGTTTTCTAAAATCAGAACGGCCGATAGCTGGTCCACAGCCTGGGCACGTTTTTCAATGCTGATGCCGCTTGAGCGCAGCACCCGTCCGGCTTCGACCGAAGTCATCCGCTCATCCCACAATTCAAAGGGCACGGATGTGCGCTCGAAGAGGCGGTCGCCGAAGTCGCGCGCCCAATCGGTGGCCCGGCCCTCACGTCCGCTCATGTGCATGGGATTGCCGATCACAACCTGCGAGACTTCTTTGTCGCGGATCATGTTTTCCAACAGCGTGAGATCTTCGCGGATGGTTGTGCGTTGGATCGTGTCGTATCCTTGGGCGATGATGCGCATCGGGTCACTCATGGCGACCCCAATACGGCGTTTCCCCAGATCCAATGCAAGAACTCTCATAGATTCCATTCGACCGCAAATCGGGCAGGCGAATCGCCCGCCCTACCCCTGAACACATTGGGCGTCCGTGGGTGGCGCAGGCGATTCGCCTGTGCAAATTCTAATTTAAACCTTCTTAAACAACTTCGCCAAAATCTTAATCGCCTTATCGACGTCCTTCTCCGTCAAAATATAAGGCGGCAAAAACCGCAGCACGGTATCGTGGGTGCAATTGAACAGCAGCCCTTCAGCCATGCCATCCACCACCAACTGCTTGCCGGGGAAGTCGATCTCCGCGCCAATCATCAGTCCAGCCCCGCGCACTTCCTTAATAAACGAAAACTTGCTCTTCAGCCCTTCCAACTCGCAGCGGAAGTGCCCGCCTACACGCTGAATCGAAGGCATCAGTTCATCCAGAATATCGAAGAACTCCACTGCCACGCGGCACGCCAGGGCCCCGCCGCCAAAGGTCGAACCATGCATTCCAGGACCAATCGCCGGAGCCGCTCTTTCATTGCAGCAGATCGCCCCCAGCGGCAATCCGCAGGCCAGCGGCTTCGCCGTTACCATCACGTCAGGCAGCACCACCGGATTCAACAGCTGATACGAAAAATACGTGCCAGGCCGCCCCACGCCGCACTGGATCTCATCGAAGATCAGCAGCGCGTCGAAGCGGTCCGCCAGTTCGCGCGCCTTCTCCACATACGCCTGCGTCATCTGGAAGATGCCGCCTTCGCCCTGGATCCCTTCCAGCAGAATGGCGCAGGTCTTCTCGCTAACAACCTCTTCCAGCGCAGCCAGATCATTGGCCGGAACAAAGCGCACACCAGGAATCAGCGGCTCGAAATCCTTGCGGTACTTCGGCTGTCCGGTGACTGCGATCGCACCCATAGTGCGGCCGTGGAATGAATTATCGAGCGAGACAATCTCAATCTTATCCGCGCTGACCTTGTGCCCATAAGCCCGCGCCATCTTCAGCGCGCCTTCCATTGACTCCGTGCCGGAATTCGAAAAGAAAGTGCGCTGCAGTCCGCTCGCCTTGGCCAGTCGCTCAGCCAGCAAACCCTGATAGCGGTGATAGTACAGATTCGAGCAGTGAATCATCAGGCCGGCCTGTTCGCGAATCGTCTTCACGATGCGCGGATGCCCGTGTCCCAGCGCGTTCACTCCGATTCCCGAAATCAGATCCAGGTACTTCTTGCCGTCCAGATCGTATAGATAGCAACCCTTGCCTTTATCCAGCACCAAGGGATAGCGCGCGTAATTCTGGAGTACATACTCCTTCTCGCGCGCCATGATGCTTTGTGCTTCGGTTACTTGCTCAATGTGTTCTTCAACCACTCGACCATCTTCTCCTTGTAGGCCTGTTGGGCAGGATTCTTCTCCCACCCGCCCATACCGTGGATTCCATTCTCCACGGTGAATAATTCGCAGCTTGCGTCAGCTTCTTTCATTTTCGCGCACATTGCGACGGAGAGTTCAAATGGTACCTTTTCGTCCTTTGTTCCGTGAATTAAAAGATACGGCGGCATATCCTTTTTGACGTAAGTAATGGGCGATGCGGCGCGCAATTTCTTCTCCGCCTCAGGCGTGATCTCCCGCGTCACATCCAGATACTTCATCACGTTTTCGCCGGTGAAGCCCTCTTTCCGCGACCGCGCCAGCAGATCGTGCGGGCCATACAGCGAAACCACCGCCTTCACGCGAGTGGCTTTCGTGAACTTCGCGCCGGCCAGCGATACCATCTGTCCGCCCGCCGATTCGCCGATCAGCGCGATGCGCCGCGGGTCGGCCTTATACTCCTTGGCGTGCTTCTTCACCCATACAATCGCCGCTTCCACATCGTCGATTTGCGCCGGGAAATGTACTCCCGGCGCCAATCGATAGTTGATGGTGAACCACGCGTAACCGGCCTTAGTAAGCACCGGCAACAGCGGCTTGATAAAGGTCTGTTTATCGCCGTTGACCCATCCACCGCCGTGTACAATTATGGCGGTGGGGAATGGGCCAGGCCCGTCAGGAACGTTCGCATCCAACGTGAGGCTGACGCCTCCGTTCTTTGCGAACTCGATGTTTTCGCGCAGTTCCGCGCGGGCGCTCACGGCGCAAAGCAGCAGACTAATTATTGGTAGGTGGCGTACCATTCGGTCCTCTTCCTGCCGGCGGACCGTCTTCCCCAAAACGGCGCTCGGGCGTCGGTTTAGGCAGCGGCTTACGAGGCAGCATCTCTTCACGGTTAGCGGTCATGTAAAGGAACGACGCCATGATGGCCGAAGCCTGAATCATGTCGCCCTTTTGGATTGCATCGTACACGTCCATGTTGGAATGGTGCGTGCGGGTTTCGTATTCCATCGGATCCTGTACGAACTGGAAGCCGGGAATTCCCACGCCGTCGAACGATAAGTGATCGGTGCCGCCAGTGTTGCGGATGGTGATGGCGCCCGCGCCCAGGTCCTTGAACGGTGCGAACCACGATTCGAAGATCGGCCGCATCATATCGTTGCCCTGCAGATACACGCCGCGGATCTTGCCCGTGCCGTTATCCAGATTGAAGTAGCCGCTGATTTTGGCATGCTCCGGCTTCACCACCATCTTCGTCGGATCGGCGAAGTGGTCTTTCACGTAGGCGCGCGAACCGAGCAGACCCTGCTCTTCGCCGCCCCAAAGGCCGATGCGGATGGTGCGGTCGAGCTTCACGCCGGACTCTTTCAAAATGCGCAACGCTTCGATAGCGACCGAGCAGCCCGCTGCGTTATCTGTAGCGCCCGTGCCGCCGTGCCACGAATCGAGGTGCCCGCCAACCATGACGATCTCGTCCTTCTTGCGCCCGCCCTTCAGTTCGCCGAAGGTGTTGAAGCTGTCCTGCGCGTCTTCAATGAAGCGCGCCTTGACTTCCAGTTCCAACTTCACCGGAATCTTCTTTTCCAGCAGCCGTGCGATGCGGTTGTAGTGTTCCGCGTCCAGCACAACCTGCGTGATCGGCAACTTGTCTTTCATGTCGCGGCCGGTGCGGCTACCTTGTACGAAGACCGTGCCGCCGTCACCGCGCGTGCCCGAACTCACCAGCCCAGCCACGCCTTCTTCAGTGAGGAACTCTTCCAGCTTGCGGCGGAAAGCCCGCAGCGCCATGAAGTCGGTGGCAGGTGCGCCTGGAGTAGGCGGTCCGCCCATGCGGAATGCAGGAGCGCCGGGCTCCGGAGCCTGCTGTTCGGTCAGTAGATCCGCATCGCTATAGCGCCGGCCGAGTGCGGTTATGTGCATCGCCACGTCGCGCGGCGCTTCTGTAAACACAATCGCACCCTTCAACTTGCCTTTCCACTTCTTCAGATCGTCTTCCGTTTTCATGACGGCCAACATGGGCGTCACATTCAGCACCCCTTCGGTGCCGCGCGTCCAGGCCACCGGATAACCGATCAGCGGTTGATAGCTCGGCTCCAGCATGTGTGCGGAAAACCGGGAGTAGGTCCAACCGCGGCCGAAGGGAAACTTTTCTTGTTTCACGTCTTCCAGGCCATATTCTTTCAGGCGCTTCATCACCCATTCACTGGCGGAAGCATATCCGGGCGAGCCGGCCAAACGCGGGCCGTTTACATCGGTGAGGTACATCAAATGATCCATCACCTTGGAGTTGGTGAGGGCTTCAGTTCGAATGCGATGGAGAGCCTGCAGGTCTACCTTTTCCTGTGCAAAGAGAGGCAGCGCCGCAAGGGCCACAGCGACAATGGTTATGTTTCGAAGTGGTTTCATGTTGGTTAACCAAAGAATAGCAATTTTGCGCCGCGCCGGGGACTGCCCACGCTGTCCCTTGCGGACAGTGCGGGCTGTCCCCCTCACCACCTCACGACGAGTCTTATCGGGCGCGTCCCTCGACTACAATAAATTAAGACCGTGAAGATCACCATCTCCCAAGAAAATTACCTGAAGGCAATCGCCGAAGCGGAGTCGGAAGGTGAAATCGTTATCGCGGCCACGTTGGCCCGCTGGCTCGACGTCTCGCCGCCAGCCGTCACCATGGCCGTGCGCCGCCTCAAACGGGATGGATTCATTCATCTGGAAGCCGAAGGCCGCATCGCGCTTACTCCCACAGGCCGCGAAATCGCAAGCCGCCTCATCCACCGCCATCACCTCATCGAACGCATGCTCACCGAGATCTTCGGCATGGAGTGGTACAAGGTTCACGACGAAGCCGAGCAGATGGAGCACGCCGTCTCAGCCGATTTCGAGCGCATGCTGATTGAAAAACTGGGCGACTCTGGCGACTGCCCGCACGGCAACCGGCTGGGAATGGATACCCCCGACCTGCGCCGCAAGCGCGGCTTGGCCCCGCTCGATGAAATCGCAACGGGCTGCCCATCGCACGTAGTGAGCGTCTTCGAACGCGACCGCAAACTCCTCGAATACCTCAATGGCCTCGGCATCCGCCCGGGTGCTGGGATTGAGGTCCTCTCCTGCAACTACGACGACACCTTCACCATGGCCGTAGAAGGCAAGCACGTCCCGCTAGGCCGCGCCGCCGCCGCTAAGGTGTGGGTGCAGCCGGTCGCGCGTTGAAGGGAAGACACGGATTTATGGACGCATCGATCGAAGAGCTTGACTTCAAGCTGCGAACGTAGAAACCCGACACCGTGACAGAGGTGCGACAACGTGTAGCCGAAGTGATCGAACTCGCCGACTCTGATTTACTCGACGTGGTGCGATCGAGAGCCCGTGAGCAGGAAGTCCTGGACATGTTGGATGAGCCCACAACCAGGTGAAGTCTGGCGGGCGGATTTAGGACTGACTGCCAAGACCCGCCCAGTAATCGTGGTTTCACGATATGATCCAGATGCTCCACGAGCTGTCGTTCTATATGTTCCCCTAACTACTCAAAACAGGATGAGTCGTTACGAAGTAGCAATCCCCAAATTATCTTTCCTGGATCAGGTTTCGTTCGCGAACGTACAGGGCCTTGGTTCGATTGCCACCGTGCGACTGGAACGAAAGCTGGGCCGTTTGCCAGCATCGGTGATGGCCGAGTCAAGCGCCCTCGACTCTTCGCACTGAATCTCGGCTAGGCAATGAATGGGTTATCGTCGTAAAAACCGATCACTTCGCCAGCAGCCCTTCAACCTTCACAATCCGCAGCTTCCGTTCCTCTACAATCTCGTAATAGAAGAACCGCCGCATGCACGCCGTCCTCACCGAAATCGGCATCGATCACGGCTACCGAGAAATCGAAGGCGTCGCCCACAACCTGGGCAAACTCGCCGAACAGGTCCAGACCGAAAACTTCGCCATCGCCGGCCGTGGCTTCAGGCTACCGTAATGACGTTCATGGCAAGACTTGACAGGATTTGCCATAATGCATATAGTCAGGTCAGGAATTGTGACCATCTATGCAGACCATGAACATCTCTTTGCCCGAACCGCTAAAAGCGTTTGTCGATGATCAAATCGCCGAAGGCCGCTACAGCAGCGTCAGCGAATATGTCCGTGAATTGATCCGCCAGGACGAGAAGCTGAAGGCCCAGGAACGCCTGGATGCTCTTCTGCTCGCAGGCTTGGAAAGCGACGAAAGCCCATGGACAAAGCAGGACATAGATGATGTGCGCAATGAAGCCCTCGCCCAATTGAAGGCGCGCCGCAAAGCGAGTTAATCGCATGGTGCGGATTTACAAGCGAACAGCGGCTAAGCGAGATTTGATCCAGCACTTTGTGTATTTGGCCGACCATGCCGGAATCGAAATCGCCGAACAGTTCTTAATTGAAGTGGAAAGCAGTATCGCCAATCTAGCGAGCTTTCCCGAAATGGGTTCGCCCACGCCCTCTGGCCGCCAGCAACTGGCCGGACTTCGGAAATGTCCGGTAGCGAATTTCGACAAGTTTCTCATTTTCTACGCCCCGCATCCGCATGGCATTTCCGTTGTCCGCGTTCTTCATGCTGCGCAGGATTGGTGGAGCCTGTTTGAAATTGTCTGACGCTTCCATAGTTTAGCAATGGGTCGTTTTCGCCACGTGCAGACCGCTCCTTCGACCTCAAAATGGGGCGAAGTAATGTAGCATTCGGCTTGCAGGAGTCCCTGTAATAGAATGAACTCTAACTTCCATGCTCAAGCACACACTCCTCGCCCTCTGCTTCGCCGCCGCCCTCGCCGCCCAAACTCCGGCAGGCAACAAATCCGGCTTCCCGCACGACATGGTCTGGTTCAACCCGCCTACGAAACCGCTCCCCGGCGTCGTGCATGAGGGCTATCTCAGCCCCTCCATGCAACTCCAGGTCGGCTACAACATCTACCTGCCGCCCGGTTATGAAACCGGCTCCCAGCGCTATCCGGTAATCTACTGGCTCCACGGCCGCGGCGGCACCGAAAGCTCCGGCGGCTATCCGCTGCAGTACCTGACAGACGCCGTCGCCGCCGGAAAACTGCCGCCCACCATAGTCGTCTACGTCAGCGGCGGCAGCCAGACCAATTACTGCGATTCCTACGACCACAAATACATGGGCGAAACAACGGTGATCAAGGAACTGATCCCACTGATCGACAAGAAATACCGCACCATCGCCACGCGCCAGGGCCGGTCAATCCAAGGCATGTCCATGGGAGGCTTCGGCACCCTCCGGCTCGGCCTGAAATATCCTGATCTGTTCAGCTCCGTAGTCGCCTTCGCCGGCGGCATCCGCTTCCTCGACGAACTCGACAAAGCCCACTTCAGCTTCAAAGAGATGTTCAACAACGACGCCGAACTCTTCCGCGCCAACCATCCCGAAACCTGGGCCCGACGCAACCTCAACCAGATCCGCGGCCATCAGACCATCCAGATGTACATCGGCACCGAGGACCCGGCGCTGAAAGCCAATCGCCGCATGCACGCCGTGCTGACAGAAATCGGCATCGACCACGGGTACCGCGAAATCGAAGGAGTCGCCCACAACCTGGGCAAACTCGCCGAACAGGTCCAGACCGAAAACTTCGCCATCGCCGGCCGTGGCTTCAAGCTACCGTAATGACGTTCATGGCAAGGCTTGACAGGATTTGCCATGATTCCTGTAGTCAGGTCAGGAAAGGACCACACCGCCGCCTTTGCCGCCCTCCGCAGCCACTGCCGGGAGCACAAATGGAAGGTAACCGGCAACTACAAAGCCTGAGTAAAAAGTAAGTCTCAATAAATCAGTTGCGTAGGCTATGAAAAAATAATCTTTCCGATGTTTTGTGCAATTTCTCTCTCTCAGGTTTCCCGCTCCGCTGTGGGAAGATTGGTAACCCAATGTCGCTTACTTTTTCTAAGTAAGTGCTCTACTGGCACTTATCAGGCGCGACGACCTCACGGGTTCCGCGCGGCGTGCGGTAATCACCCTCCCGAATGGGCCGATGATGGCCGGCCAACAGGCGTATTTTGTTGCACTTCGCGAAAACGCAAGCGATATTGGATTCGTAATCCGCGGCCGATTCGTAATCGGCCTTCTCTCGTAATCTCAGCACTCATGGGGTAGTACACTAAGATTATCAGTGCATAACAGGCGTTTGTTTTTGACTTCCGGGTTGGCGGTTCTCAGTGGATGCGCCAGCAAAAAAGCCGCTGGTTTCCCGGGCCACGCGTTCGTAGCGAATCAGGATGGCCAGGCCATCGCGGCGGTAGACCTGACGGCATTCGCGGTGGTGAAGCACATCCGTATCGATGGACGTCCCACTGAGTTGATAGCGCACCCAACCGAGAGTATGGTCTTTGCGTTGACGCCGGAAAATGGCACCCTGCATGAGATCGATTCAAGCCGGTTGGCGTTCAAACGGAAAATGTCGGTCGGGCCGACCGCGCACACCATGCGCCTCGCGCCTGATGGCAAATCCATCTGGGTGCTGACGCGCAAGCCGAACCAGTTGATCCGCGTTGCGCTCGACACGTTGAAAGTAGCGGCAGTGCTGGTGCTACCCGCAGAGCCAGTCGACATGGATGTGGTGAAGGAAGGCAATCGCGCCGCGGTAAGCTTTGGCGGAGCGGCCGCACCGGTGATCGTCAATCTGACAAGCGAGCAAGTGGAAGCAACAGTGAAGGCCGTGACTCCCGTATCGATCGTGCGCTTGCAGTCCGATGGCAAGCAGTTGATCGCCGCCCACAAGGACGAGAAGATGCTCAGCTTCTACGCCGTGCCATCGGGCGAGGTGGTGACGCGGCTGCCTCTCGCCATCAATCCGAAGAACCTTTGTTTCAAACAGGACGGCGGCCAATTGTTTATTACCGGCGACGGTATGGACGCGGTTGTCATCGTCTATCCGTACCGCACCGAGGTGCGCGAAACGGTGCTGGCCGGGCACATGCCGGGAGTGATGGCCGCGGCAACAACCAATGACTTCGACTTCCTGTTTGTGGCCAATCCGCAATCGGGTGACGTGACCATTCTGAACGCGGCCACCACTCCGCTGAAGGTTGTTGGTGTTGCGCCGGTGGGCAAGGATCCTAGCTTCATCGCGATCACGCCTGACAATCAGTACGCGCTGGTGCTCAACCGCGAGTCGGGCGACATGGCGGTGATCCGTATGAAAAACGTCGCTCAGAATCGGGCCAGGAAGGCTCCGCTGTTTACGATGATCCCGGTCGGCTCGCGGCCGGTCAGCGCCGTAGTCCGCGTAGTTTGACAGCCGAGGTGGGGCAGACTGGCAGTCCAATACCACTCGTTTTTCGCAGGAACAGTTCCGAGAAGGGCTTAACACATAGCGCTCGCAAGCGAGCGGGCAGGCGAAGCCCCGCCTCACCCTTCGACACATTGGATGTCCATGGGTGGGAATCGGGTGGGCAGGGACCTCACGGCCCCGTCCTCCCACACCGCCGTGCGTACTTGGATGTATACGGCGGTTTCATTTAGTTTCGTAACGAGTCATATTTGACGACCTGCGACGGTAGGCCCTGTTGCGCGAACCAATCTGCTTTTCTAGAGTTATAGAGCATAAACTTGCGACGCGGCGAGACGGGAGAACTGAGAAGGCTGCGTATCCGTGAAGCGCAAACATGTTCACTCGACACGGTGCTGCCTTCAGGCAAGAAAGTTCTGTGGCAGCGGCGCGTCAGCCTTCGATGTTCTGGCCGCTTATCAACGCTCGACGATGTTCCCAGCTTGGGACGGAGATCGCCGCCTCCGCGTGGTTTGTTTGCCAGGCACGGAAGGCCGAGTGCCACTCCAATACCACTCGTTTTTTGAAAACGGATTGCTGTAGGCGTCCCCGCGCGGTTTCGCGGTTATTGCGTAAGTTAGTTATTGCTCAGGCGAATCTACTCTACCCGCGGCATTTCGCCACTTGCTATCCTCAATATGTAATGTCAAAAATGCTTGAAGAGATCCGCCAGCAACCAGCGGCCCTCTCGAAAACATTGGACGCAGAGTTGCGCTCCACCGAAAAACTGAAGCTGCGCCTGGAAAAGCAGCGCCCCAAGTTCATTATCCTCGCCGCCCGCGGCACCTCGGACAATGCCGCGCAATTCGGCCGCTACCTGCTGGAAATCACCACGGGTATCCCCGTCTCGCTCGCCGCCCCGTCCATCTATACCCTTTACGAAGCCTCGGTGGATTGCCGCGACGCACTTGTGGTCGCCATCTCGCAATCGGGCGAATCCACGGATACGAATCTCGTCCTGGAGCGTGCGCGGCAGCAAGGCGCTTTCACCATCGGCATCACCAATGAAAGCGAAAGCACATTGGCCCGTATTGCCGAACACGTTATCCACGTCCGCGCCGGCAAGGAAAAGAGCGTTGCTGCCACCAAGACCTACACCGGTCAATTGCTAGCCCTCTACCTGCTTGCCTATGCGCTGGGCGGAGCGATCAAACTGAAGGATCTGGCCCGCATCCCGGATTGGACGAAGGACGCACTGAAGCTCGAAAAGGACATCACGGGCATCGCCGAGCGCTATCGCTTCATGGACCACAGCGTTGTGGTTGGCCGCGGACTCAACTACTCCAACGCCTTTGAATTCGCCCTCAAAATGATGGAGACCTGCTACGTAGTGGCTGAACGGTTCTCCTCGGCCGATTTCCTGCACGGCCCCATCGCCATGGTCGGCTCCAACTTCCCGATGTTTCTGTTCGCTCCATCCGGCGTCACCTGGACGTCCATCAAAGAAATGCGCGAAAAGCTTGTCACGCTGAACGCCGAAACGCTGGTGATCACCGATAAGGGGAACACGGAGGCGGCTGTCGGCCGCGCCGTTGTCATCCCAGCCAAGTTGCCCGAACTCTATTCGCCCATCCCCTACATTGTCCCAGCGCAGATGTTCGCCGCTGCGCTCGCCGCGGAAAAAGGACTTGATCCCGATAAGCCGCGCACCCTTTCGAAAGTGACAAGGACTCTCTAAGCAATGAAATTAGTCGTTTTAGACGGATACGCACTCAACCCCGGCGATCTCTCCTGGGCTGCTCTGGAAGGCATGATGGAAGTGGTGGTGCATGAACGCACTCCGGCCGATCAGATTGTGGCCCGTGCCGCCGGCGCCAATATACTTCTGACCAACAAGACGCCTCTGCGCGCGGCCACGCTGGCCCAACTGCCCGAACTGAAACTGATCTGCGTGCTGGCCACCGGATACGACGTGGTGGATGTGGCCGACGCCAAGACGCGGGGCATCCCTGTCTGCAACGTGCCGACCTATGGCACGGACTCCGTCGCCCAGTTTGCCTTCGCGCTGATTTTGGAACTGTGCCACCGCGTGCACCTGCACAGCGAAGCGGTCCGCGCCGGGGAGTGGACCAGCAATCCCGATTGGTCATTCTGGAAGACGCCGCTGATTGAGCTCTCCGGTAAGACGCTGGGCATCGCCGGCTTTGGACGCATCGGCCGCCGCACGGCCGCCATCGGCCACGCCATGGGAATGAAGATTCTGGCCAACGATCTGGTGCAGGCCAATGCGCCCGATTACGACGGCTTCCGTTGGGGAACGCTCGATGAGATCTTCGCCGAGTCGGACGTGATTTCGCTGCACTGTCCGCTCACTGCGGATAATGTCGAGATGGTGAACGCCGCCCGCCTGGCTCAGATGAAGAGCAGCGCTTTCATTGTGAATACTTCTCGCGGAAAGTTGATCGCTGCCCAGGATCTGGCCGACGCGCTGAACTCCGGCCGCATCGCCGGCGCGGCCATTGATGTGTTGCCTGTGGAGCCGCCGCCTGCCGGCAATCCGCTATTTACGGCTAAGAACTGCATCGTTACGCCGCACATCGCCTGGGCCACCCATGGCGCACGCGAGCGGCTGATGAACATTGTGGTGGATAACGTGAGGGCGTTCCTGGCCGGCTCGCCGATTAACGTAGTGAATAAGTAAGGAAGGCGAGGGCAGGCGAATACAAGATACTCCGGTTGTCCGGCCATTTTCGCAGCATAGGGAAGCCGCGCCAATGAGAACGTGTGAAAAAATGCGCTCGCAAGCGAGCTGGACCGGCGAATCGCCGGTCCAAATTCTAGCCAAAAATATTTGAAATTTTTGGCAGCCGTCAGCGATCAGCAGTCAGCCTTCAGCTTTGGCATGAGCGCGGTGAGCATGCGTCACCAGTTCCTCATAACCGGCCGCCTCACTCCCGTTCAAGTCCATGGCAAGGGGCTGATGGCAGGACCCTCGCGGATGGGCGGCAATCGTTGTTTGTTTGGAAGTCGACGCCTTCGACCTTGAAATTCCAGGGGCTTACGAGCGAACGTAACGTCAACGTAACATCGTTACGCCCGTTCCAATTGTTGAAGTATTTCTGTTTACGATTTGAGCCGTAAGAATCTAAGACGAGGGCGATCATGAGGAAGACTCCTCGGACGAAACCAGCATATATGCGCAGATAGACAAATTCAGAGTAGGGCATGATGCCGTGCGAGGTAACGGCGCGCGAACGGAGAAGTTCATGAAACAGTATGATGACCGTGCATAGCGCTACGATCACGCCGAGTCCTATGAGGGAGCGCGTCCGGCTTTCGCACCAGGCTTTGTAGTAGAGCATAGCTGAGTACCTCGCGATCTAAGTAAAATCTCTGGTTTCAAGAATTCTGGCTGACAGTGCGATGCATAAGGCGCCGGCAGTTACCATGACGACTAGCGCAAGCCTAGGCAGTGGGCCGATGATTGTCTTGCTGATGGAATTGAAATATGGGAGATCCGCGCCGCTCATGATCTTGAAGCAGTTGAGGATCGGATATTGGGATAGACTCGTCAGGTTCATCACAGCGGCGTAGAGCATGAGCGCAAAAAAGCTGGTGACCCAGGTGGCGGCTATGCCCTGCATGACGGCCGATATCAGTTGCGCCAAACCAAAGATCAAAATGCCGCGGCAGGCCCATAGACAAGCGAATTGGAGGGCTTGGATGGCTGAATAACTTTAGCCTGCAACCAGCGATAGCACGGGGATTACAGCGGCCGGCACGAACGCCAGGATTGTCACTTCAATGGTTCCGACTGCGGCGCGAACAGCTGCAATCTGCAAGCGACTTACAGGAAGCATTAGTGTGAAGCCGGTGGTGCCGACAGGCTGTTCCTGGCGCAGAGTGCCGCAGCCTAGAACGATTGCGAGCATGAGGAATAAGTTGCGCACATAGTCCTTGTAAATTGCATTCCAGACATATG
This sequence comes from uncultured Acidobacteriia bacterium, assembly GCA_903881085.1. Taxonomy (GTDB): domain Bacteria; phylum Acidobacteriota; class Terriglobia; order Bryobacterales; family Bryobacteraceae; genus CAIRSA01. The sequence goes on along the minus strand of CAIRSA010000426.1, from coordinate 1,686 downwards.
CGTCAAAGGGCATGGGCGGCGAGGATTGAAAGCATGAGTTATGTTGCAGCACCAGTATGATCGCGCAGATCCATAAAACCGCAAGCGCGCTGATGACGAAGCGTACACGCGTCTCGCACCATGCTTTGTACCACAGCATTAGGTGTCGCTCCTGGCCTTATCGAGAAACACTTCGCGCAGAGTTGCGGGAGTAACTTCCACGGAGACGGCCCCGAGTTGGCGGGCATGTTGCGCGCCCGTTCCGCATTTCCCCGGACGAGCGCGACGATCTGACGGCCGTTGGTGCTGATGTATTCGACTCCTGGCAATTCAAAGCTGGACTCTGAAGGATGTGTATCGAAGCCTGCATTGACCCAGCGGTATTCTTCCCGCAACTGATCCATGGAGAACGACATGACGAGATTTCCTTTGTGCAACATCAGAACGTCGTCGGCGATTCTTTCCACTTCGCTCAGTTGGTAGGAGGAGAAGAACACCGCGGTGCCTTCGGCGGTGAAGCCGGAAAGGTCGTGTAGGAGTTCCTCAATGGACACAGGGTCAAGGCCTTCAGTCGGTTCGTCGAGGATTAGCAATGCAGGGCGGCGGGAGAGCGCGAGCAAGAGGGCGAGCTTTGTGCGCATGCCTTTGGAGAGGGCTTTCACTTTGCGATCGAGCGGTAATTCATACTGTTTCAAAAGTCGTGCCTCAGCAGCCGGCTGCCAGTCGTTGTAGAACGAACGAGTGAAGCGTATCAACTGCTGGACGGTCATGTAGGCGTAGAGTCCTTTGTCTTCTCCTACGCAGGCGACTTGGCGGCGGATGGCAAGGCTTTCCGCCGCAACGTCGCAGTTCAAGCCCAAGACATGGGCTGATCCGCTGTTGGGGCGATCATGCCCAACTGCATTTTTGTGGTTGTACTTTTGCCCGCGCCGTTGCGGCCGAGAAAGCCGGTGATGCTGCCTGCCGCAACTTTGAACGAAATGTTTTTTACTGCTTCAACGGCGCCGTAGTGTTTGGTGAGGCCATTGACATCGATCACGAAGTCGCGACTCATCGTTCCTCCATATACGAATCCGAATAGAGAATCTCGGCCTCAAAGAGGCGGCGAATTTCCTCGTCGGTGAGGCCCTTCTTACGCAGGCCCGCAACGAATTCCTGAATGCTTTCCTGGGCGGAGCAGAGTAGTTCCGAGCGGGACTTTTGACGGCGCTTGGCGGAGATATAGGCGCCGAGACCCTGGCACAGTTGCAGGAGCCCTTCGTGCTCGAGTTCGGAATAGGCTTTGGCGACGGTGTTGTGGCCGACGGAGAGTGTTTCCGCCAGGGTGCGGATGTCTGGGAGGAGGTCGCCGTGTTGCAGGACGCCTGTTTCGATGCCGTGCCGGACCTGCTGGACCAATTGGGCGTAGAGCGGTTGGCCGGACGATGGATTGAGTTTGAACTGCAATCGATTGTACCTAAGTCAGGGTACACAGGTACAGTGGCGGTGTCAAGGGAAAGTTGGTATTTGGGTGAGGTGACTTTTAAATTAGTCAGGGCAGGCAAATTGCCCAATGCCACTAAGCCGTTTTTCTTAAGCCCGGCGCTGAACAAATTGAAACAATCTGTGTAACATACATTGGATGGATCTCAATTCAATCGCATACAGACACAGGCTCCTAGCGACAACCAACCGCCGCCAGAATTGACCGGAGCATTTGAAAAGTTC
>CAIRSA010000425.1 GCA_903881085.1 uncultured Acidobacteriia bacterium | reverse complement strand
CAACGTCTGGCGGGTTCCGCCCCGCAGACTCACTGCCTGCTAGCTCGCTTTCCGCAAGAAAAAAAGCCAGCTTGGCAACACAGGCGAGATGGGCCATTTCCTCGTGGCCACTACCCATAACGTTCACGATATAATCTGAATACTGAGAGTCCTGTCGGTAAGCGCCAAGATCACCACCCATAAAAATCCACTGCCGCACGAAAAGGACAGCCAGTGCGTTCAGTGCAAACGTAAGAACACAAGCGATCTGCAATGCGCTTTTTTGACGATGCAGGCTAATATTAATGACTTGGGGGGGAAATGAAACTATAAAACCATATCAAAAATTAACTTACGTGAGACGAATAAGGTTGATGTTTGCTGAGGTATTCGGAGGCACATTAATGGACGGGCACTGAACCCTCACAACCTCTGCAGTCTCGACCTGCTCCGATGGCCCATGAAAGATTTGCTCTGCTGCCACAGACTGCACTGACTCAGCGTAGTCATCTGAGCCGGCTTGCACTGCAGCATCAACCAGCAGCACAGAGGCCCCAGCGTCAATTTGTGGTGCAGCTGCACGAATCCGATATTGGGTTGGGGTCACCACACTGCGTCTCAGAGTTTTGCGTGTAGGACGCCGTTGTTTGCAGCGCTGGCAACTGCCGGTCGACCCCTTCAGCGGCATCAGCGATTCGAAATCACAACCAAGGCACTTAAACGCAACTCCGGTGACTTTGGCTGCGTCGTCGACGCTGATGCCAACCGATATCATCACTTTTTCCATCTTCAACCGCTCAATTTTCGGCTTCGCCACTCGAACCACTGCCGGCTGGCTGTTGACATAACGCAGCTCGTCACTCACGTACTCCTTTGCAGATTCTTCCAACAGGCCGCGATTCAGGTGCACTTGGTAAAAATTAACCGCCAGGTCTTTGAGCTTCACTGGCCATCTGAGCGGCGCTAAGAGCGGATTGTGCTGCAAAAAACTATTCTTGAAAATGAAAGCCTCCATTACGGTGAAGACGGCAGGCTTCTGACAATACTGAAATCCAGCCCGAGCTGTGCGCGTCACATACTGGCCCCAGTTGTCATACTCTATCAACGCATCACCACGGTACCTTAGCGTCATACCAATCCACTTGGCACTTTTCACAAAACGGTTCATGAAACGCACTAGCACGTCATAGGAGGGCCCACCCGGCATCACGCTCCCAATCAAGTCCGTACAATATGCAGAACAAGTTATCCATTTCACGATTGCAGCGCAAGCGAAAGCGTACGGCCAGTACCAGGTCGTGTCCATAACAGATGCACATGCCGCCACACACAAAGCCAGTCCTTTGTACAGCTGCGTTGTATTTACCAGATCGGGCTTTGCCGTCAAGAAGATGGTCGTGATAAACGCTACGAGAAGGAAGAATCCGCGGCGGCCCTGAGCGTCATCGTGCGTCCCTTGCATTTGCTCCACGAAATTCTTATGATCCATACCAGCACTTTCGGGATTCAACGGCTCGTGCGAGTTTTCGGTTCGCTCGTGCTGCATTTGCGCCTTCATATCGCGTGCAGCCACCACGCCCAGGTGCTCTGCTAACTTCAGTTGCCCGACCGGAGTGTGAAGCAGGTCGTTGTGCTCCGAGATCAACTTCGTATTTTTCTGCGTTTCTTGAGCCAGCAAATCGACCAGATCGCTTTCACGTTTTCGACTCTCGTTCAGTTGTGCTCGCACGAGCTGTAGTTCACTGGGCGGTGTGGACAGATCCAGCAAACCAGCCACAACAGTGTTGTCGTCGGCAAGGGTCTGCTCCATCAAGCCTTCATCCGCTTCCTGTCGCGCCTTCTTTGCAGCTCGTGGGTTCTCGCTGCCCTTCGGGAAGGTCCACCTCCCGTCCTTGGGCATTCCTACTAAGGTCCACAAAATATCTACGAGTCGTTCACAAAATGTGGATCGAAAATCAAAAAAGTAGACACATAGGACCCGGGCAGTGAAGAAATAAAGCGGTTAGTTGAGACGCGGAGTCGCAGTATCATCAGGTGTCATGGGGATCTTTGTTCCCGTACCTGATCTTCACACGCTGTTTTGCCCGCACATTTGTATGGCTGACCGCCCAAATCAACCCAGCCGGAGTGTCCTTAATTAAGGATCAGGACCGACTGTCTGACACGAAACCATGAGAAAATATCACATTTTGTATGGACAATTAATCAATTTCCCTTAATTGAAATTCCTTCACTTCTGGCGATAAGTTCTTTCCTATTGCGTTCCTATAATGAATAGCTAACCCTTCGATATTAAATAATCCTCCATTCGATTCAAAATTAAACCATTTCATTTCATTCATGGAGTAATTCGCGTCTTACTTGGTCTAGGGGTTCGCCTTGGTCTTCACTATTAACCCAAGCTTGCCAAGCTGCCGAGCTTTCGGCGAGTTCTTCCGGTTGGGGTTCTTCGGCTTGGTCAAGTAGTTCTAAAAATTCATCAATGGGAAGAATGACAGAAAGCCGTTTGCCGTTGGGGTCAGTGACATAGTGGGGGTTTAGTTTCATGGGATTTCCTTGGGTTGTGGGTTAGGGGGTTTCGTTGGCGTTTGCGGCCTTCTTCTGGCGATATTCGGCAAGATCAGCCGGGGGGCTGCTGGCT
>CAIRSA010000424.1 GCA_903881085.1 uncultured Acidobacteriia bacterium | reverse complement strand
GCCATTTTCCGGCAGAAATCGCCGGAAAACGGAGGCAGTCCCTGGTTTGCAGAGTCGTGCATTCCCGTAGAATTTACGGGCAACAGCTTTTTCCAGGATGAAGCGCAAGTTCCTCCGTAGGCTTATCCCGAACTCACCCGCCAGGTCGTACAGATCCCCAACAGCGGGATATGAGCCCGTTGTTTTAGTAACGCTGGCTTTGCGTTCATGCGTAAGCTGTCAAGAGCGCCTCGGCCTTCTGACGGAACAGAGATCGAATATCATTCCTAATCCTGCTCAAATCCCGCGCGGGCGACTTCGGCTTAAACAATCCATCGGCCTCCCATCGCTCCGGATTTAAACTCACGCGCCAGGCATTCAGCCATGTGCCTTCGGGGAAGCGGTTCAACTGTTCCGGCATTACGTCCTCGACCGCCAGCAAGAAGATAGCCTGTGCCAATTCTTCAACAATCGTCATGTTCTGTCTCTGGTCGTCCAGCAACTCCGGCAGTTCCTTGCCCGATTGTAAATTCCGTGTGCGCAGCTTATGGAGATAGTCAATCGACAAATAATCCATGAAGTCAAAGGTGAGGGTGCCAGGCGACAGGGCCGCCCACTCGGCAAATAACCCGTGCATGCGCCTGGTCAGCGAAAAGAACGGTGCGGTTATCGAGCGAATCTGAGCGTGTTTGCCAAACGGATCCAGAAAAATCGAATTGAACATCTGCGGGCACAAGAATGACCAGGCGGCGGTATTATCCCAAAGCAATTTCGCGCTCATTGCTACAGGGTGTCCGAACAATGGGTACCCAAGCTGAATATTCTCAGTGACGGAATCGTTCAAGCCGATGAGAAACTGATTGTAGGCGCCGACAAGTTCGTCCGTCAGTTTTTCTTCCGCATCGAGCCTGATCATCTCGGTCACCATTGTATTGCCAAACCCAATCAAGTCATTACCTGGCGAGTACAACGGGTCTGCAAACACGCCTGCTTCACCGACACAAGCCCACCTGCCGGTGGAAAACACCTGCTTCGAAGAGTAGCTATAACGATGCATGCATTTGAAATCCATAACCGGCTGCCCTTCTAATAGGGAGAATACAACCGGTTCGTGCTTTCGTATCCATTGCATTGCGAGGGGATAGGTGCTGTAGCTCGAAAAAGGGTGGATATCGTCGAGAGTTACGATCCCAACGCTCGTATTGCCAGATCCCAGCGGTATGAGCCAAACCCAATAACCACAGTCCATGAAGTGATTGGTCGAGTAGTAGCGATTTTTGTCTGGCACTCGCGCGTGCCAGTCAACCTCGCTGGCAGGAACCAAATCACTTAGATCTATTCGTCCTGGAAGACGAAACCAGGCAGCGCTGCATGACCCCAAGCCTTTACGTTCCAGACCTAGCTTTCGCTGGAGCAGGCGCCGCCGGCCCGTCGCGTCGACCACCCACTTTGCTTCGATTGTCGAAGTCTGCGACTGGCCGCCACGGGCGAGTTCAACTCGATGAGGTTGATGTCCACTCGCTAAGACCACGTCCTTAATGGTGGTTCCCTCCAGCAGGTCAATGCCGTCGGCCTCGTTCATGGCGCGCAGATCGTTTTCGAGCATGCCTCGATCGATCTGAAAAGAGTGAACCAGCGGAAAATCGGGCAAACCATACTCGGGCCGTGCTTGAACAGGTGCGGCGGCATTTCCCAGGAAATAACGCAGGCCCATCTTGCGGAAATGGCGATTAAGAAAATAGTCCGTCAGATTCAGTTTCTCGCTCAAGTAGTGCGCGCCAAGTTCAACCGAAGATTCGCCGACCTTGAAGGCGGATTCGGGAAGCGGACGATTCAAGCGATCGACCAATAAGATCGAATGTTGCGGTAAGGCTTGCCTGAGTTGCCGGGCCAATGTTTGCCCTGCCAAGCCACCGCCACAAATCACAACGTCATAGGCATTCCGGCGCATGTCATTCCAATTCGTCGACAAAATAACACTCCTCTTCATTAACGGTAAGTCAAATCCGGCTATGAGCCTTACCGGGCACTCTTACTGCCCATTACTTCCCCGATCTCCCACCCCACGATGAAGGCTAAACCAATTGACATCGTCCGGCTGTACCAGGTCAGGCGCCGTCCAGCCCTCCAGATCGTATTCCGCCATGCATTTATCGACGAATCCTTTCATCCGGTCGGCGGTTTTGTCCCCATGCGCAATCAAGAAAGCCTCCTGCCGCACGGCTTCGTGATTCCCGGCGTAGTTCAACTCGTAGAGTTCATGGCGGCTGCCGAACTCGGTGCCGATCGCGTCCCACAGCAGTTTCATGAGTTTGACCCGTTCGACGGCTTCAATCCCACCTGAACCACGAACATACTTGTCCAGATACGGCCGCAGCGCTTCGTTCTGCCAATCCAGATTGCTCGATGGCTGGTATATCAAGCCGCTGGCGACGACATTCTGAATGAGCTCTTTAATTCTGGGATAAGCGGTCGTCATCAGCATCCGATGCGCCAAGGCCGCTTGCATATTGGGGAGTACCGTGCCGCCATGCCAAGGTTCAACATTACGGCACATCGCATCGCTCAGCGACCAGAAGAGATTGCGCCAGTTGAGAACTTCTCCGACATTGACCTGCACGCCTCTAAAATCGTCCACGCCGGATATCTCCACCGCCTTCAGCAGCAGTCCGCAAATGAAGTCGAGCTTAACGGCTAAACGGGTGCAGCCATGCAGGCAGAGCCGTTGGAAAAAGCCGGACCGGCGCATGAAGAGATTAAACCGCGCTACGTCCCCATACATCAGGACGTTTTCCCAAGGAACCAGCACTTCATCGAGGATCAGAATCGCATCATTTTCATCGAGGCGGCTCGATAACGGATAGTCAAATGGACTGCCCATCACCGCCGCCATCATCTCGTATGACGGCCGGCAGATTAGCTTGACCCCTGGCGTACTCATCGGCACGGCAAAAGCAACCGCAAACTCAGCCGATTTGACAGGCAGACCGTGGTACCCCACAAAGTTGTAGTGGGTGAGGGCCGAATTGGTGGCAACCACCTTGGCTCCGCTAACCATCAGACCAGCATCGGTCTCTTTCGTGACGCGCACAAACACGTCTTTGACTCCTTCAATTGGCATGTTGCGATCAACCGGAGGATTGACGATTGCATGGTTGAAGTAAAGTACTTTTTCCTGCGCCTCTTTAAAGAGACGGCGGGCATTATCCTGATAGGGAGAGTAGAAATCGGCGTTGACATCGAGATTCGCCAAAAACGACGCTTTGTAATCGGGGCTCCGGCCAAGCCAGCCGTAGCTGAGGCGCTGCCATTCGGCGATGGCGTCTCGCGCCGCGACGAGCTCGTCCACGTTCCGGCTGGGGCTAAAATAGCGGTGGGTAAAGCCGCCTGAGTTGGTATCGGCCGGACAAGTCAAGATTTTTTGTTTGGCCGGGTCGTGTAGTGCGTCATACAGCCGCGCGGTCATGCGTGCACTGTTACGAAAAGCCGGGTGCGATGTTACATCTTTGACGCGCTCACCATAGATCCAAACCTCACGGTCATCGCGCAGACTATCGAGGTACTCTTTCCCGGTGTATGGCCGGCTGTGAGGAATCTCACCAGGCACATTCATCTGTACTTTGTCCTTGCCGCTAACGGCATCGGCGGCTTCTTCCCTATCAATTATTGATCCCAAGCTTTCTGTTAACAAAGCCCGCCAATACGTTGACCGATTTGAAGTTTTTGGGCACCATGTCGTTCATGCCAAACTCAATACGATGCTGCTGTTCAACATGCTTGATGAGAGCCATCATAAAGAGTGAGTCCATAAAACCAGACTCAATCAGGTCATAGTCGTCATCAAAGTCATCTGGCGCCTGGACAGGCGACTCGCTGAGAATGTAATCGTGTAGATCTTGTTGTACTGTCATGATTACCCTTGGTTAAGTTGAAGAATCCTTTTTCACTTCCTGCCGCGTCGGAGAGCCAGCGGCTAAATCCCGCCGCGACTCCACCCACGGCAACGCCTTGGTAAGATTTGCTGAACAAGGAATGGAGTTTCCGCGTTGCGTAAGACTAATGACGTTCTCCGGCTGCCGATGGCGGATCTAGTTGGTACATGCCGTATGAATAAATTGACTTAAAACCGAAACGCTTTACCCAGGGCGCCGACTTTTCGTTGCCGTGGCCGCTGGCAATCGTGATCCCCAGGCTGCGCAACGCCCGTAGGCTGGTGGCATTGAAGGATTGGAAAACGCCATGTGCTTGAAACGCAGGAAGAACGCAGGCTCCCATCAAGTGGCCGGAATCTTCTTTGATGACCGTGGCGCAGCAACCGGCAACGGCGCCCTTATAACGGCCGATGAACAACTGCATGCTTGGTTTAGGTCCGGAGCTCAATTGACGATAGTGGCGGCGTCTGAAAGCCTCCTCGTCAGCGGAGAAACCATTGCACGTGGACAATATTTTGATGTATGCTTCGTACGCTTCCATCGATTCTGGATCGACCTGTTCTACGTCTACATTATCAACCTGCTCAAGCGGTAGCGCAGTGTCGCAGAGGAACGCGTGGATGAGCGTTTGCGTCGCGCCTCTTGCAAGTAGACGCTCACTCAAATCTCGGGGCCGTGTCCAGGGATAGACACACCATGTTATCGGGAGCCCCAGCCGGTGGTACTCGGAGACTATGGCATCGATCTCGCCATCGGGATCCCGCTCATTTAGGTTCGAGAAGAGCACCTCGTTATAGGCCGCGCTGGAAGACGAAGGTGTGAGGGTTCGCTACCACCCATTGTCATCGACCACAATTGTATCGTCGCGCAATCGCTGCGGACCAACGGGTCCGTTCAAAACAATTTCCAATTCACGAGGCACTTGCATTCAAACAACACTAACATAGAGGTTCGTGGACCCGCAACAATTTGTGCCAAATAGAGCGTCTCCACGTGGCGTATGCAGTCCGAATTCATCATCCATTGGACACGGCTTTGGTGCGAAATGTGAATTTCCGATTACGATTACGCGCTCTTTGACGGACGCCGAATTGAATAACCGATTGTGTCATGTCAACACAGCTTAGCCCCTTTGTTCCCGCAGGTTTGCGCTATTCACGCTGTCCGTCTGGTAGCGGGCTGCCTTGTGAAATGGATCGGCCAGCGGTAAGTGGCAGCGTGAACGATCGCCGAGGTCTAATTGTGCCAAGCTTCCCTCAGCAGCTTTCACCCGCCTGGCAGAATTCTTCTTGCATTACAGATTCTCGTTGGTTTAAACTAAGTTTTCGTCGAAATCTATAGTTTGGAATCCCGGAAAAGCTACTTTATCTAACGTATGAGTCTCTCTGTCAAGCTCCGGCCACTCGTGTTCGTGTTCCTGCTCTTGACAGTGTGGCACATCGCTATCAATCGTCAGGTAGTCCATTTGCTGCCCGATCCCCTGCAGGTCGCGGGAGGCTTTCTGGAGCTAATCCAGCGCGGACTCCTGTTCAAGTATGTCGTCGCTTCGTTGTTTCGCGTAACTTGGGGGTTCCTTCTAGCCGCGGTGATTGCCATTCCCGCAGGTCTGGCGATCGGCTGGCACCGCCGCTTGGAAATGGCCTTGAATCCGTTTCTTCAGATTCTTCGCCCCATCTCTCCGCTGGCCTGGATTCCGATCTCAATTCTCTGGTTTGGGGTTGGCGACGTAGCCGCGATTTTTCTCATCTTCCTTGCCTCGCTGCTTCCGTTGACCATCACCGCCATCAACGCGGTGGAAAGTATCCCCGCCGTGTATATAAACGCAGGCCGGAACTTCGGGCTCAGCCAGGCGGGGCTGGTATATCATGTGCTTTACCCGGCGGTGATTCCCCGTTTGATCATCGGCCTTCGCATTACCTTAGGCATTGCCTGGCTGGTGGTTGTTGCGGCGGAGATGATCGCCGTCAACTCTGGTTTGGGTTTCCTGATTGTCGATGCCCGCAACGCGGGAAACCGTTACGACCTGGTTGTCGCCGGTATGGTGTCGATCGGGCTTATAGGTTTGTTATTGGACACCGGCATGCGGTCACTGGAAGGTATCCGCGCCCTACGCTGGGGATATTCGGAGGATTGATGCAATCGGGCGCAGCAAAGCAAGCGTTGGAAGTGAATCGGGCAGCGGGATTGAAGTTGCGAGCCAAAGGGATCGGCATGGCATTCAAGCGTGACGGAAAAATCACCACCGTGCTCGAGAACATCGACCTCGATGTCGGCGATGGTGAATTCCTCTGCCTTCTGGGGCCCTCCGGGTGCGGGAAGTCCACGATGTTGAATATCATTGCCGGCTTCCTGGAACCGACCAACGGCGCGGTGACGATCGATGGCGAGCCGGTGAAAGGACCCGACCCGCGGCGCATCTTCGTCTTTCAGGAGCGCGGCGTCTTCCCTTGGCTGACGGTGGAGGGAAACATCGGCTTCGGATTGTTCCGCCTGCCGCAGGCCGAACGGGAGAAGCGCATCGCACATTACGTAAAGTTGGTTGGTTTGGAGGGATTCGAGAAGGCCTACCCGCAGGAACTTTCCGGAGGCATGAAGCAACGCGTGGAGGTCGCCCGGGCGCTAGCGGTGAACCCTGACATGCTTTTTCTCGACGAGCCGTTTGGAGCGCTGGATTCGATCACCCGCTTGATCATGCGCAGTGAGTTGCTGCGGATTTGGGAGGCGGAACGGAAGACCATCGTCTTTGTCACCCACGATATTGAGGAAGCGGTGCAGTTGGCGGACCGCGTGGTTGTCATGAGCACGCGCCCCGCTAGAATCCAGAAGATCGTGGAAATCGATATTCCCCATCCCCGCGACATCAGCTCGCCACGCTACCTGGAGCTTCGCGACGGCATCTTCGAAGAGATCGGCTTGGCCCACAAAATATGATTTCACGGGCATGGGGAAAGAAACTGGAGCAGCTTGTCTGGCCTATATTGTTGGGCGTGGTTTTGCTCATCATCTGGCATTACTGCGTGAAGTGGAGCGGAACCAAGGTTTTTCCCTCACCTCTGGATGTTCAAAAGGGAATGGCTGAATTGGCCCGCCGCGGCGTTCTCTGGGGCTACATCGGTGATTCGCTCCGGCGCGTCGGCCTGGGTTTTGGCGCCGCGGTAATTTTCGGAGTGCCATTGGGGCTGACGCTCGGCTGGTACCCTGCGGCCGCGCAGGTGGTTGATCCGGTAATTCAGATGGTGCGGCCCATCAGCCCCATCGCGTGGATCCCGATCTCCATCGTGTGGTTTGGCGTCGGCGATAGCGGAGCCGTTTTCCTTATCTTTCTAGCCGCGTTCTTCCCGATTCTGGTAGCCTCGATGAACGGAGTCCGCAGTGTTCCCTCCATTTTCCGCCGCGCGGGCAGAAACTTTGGATTGAGTCCACTGCAATTGCTCGCAAAGGTGGTGTTTCCTGCCTCGCTTCCGCAGATCATCATTGGCTTGAGGATCGCGCTCGGAATCGCCTGGCTGGTGGTGGTGGCAGCGGAAATGATCGCCGTCGATTCCGGCCTCGGCTATCTCGTGATCGATGCACGCAACTCCGGCAAGCGTTACGATCTGGTGATTGCGGCGATGCTGATGATCGGGTTGATCGGGTTGAGTCTTGACATCCTGTTCCGGCAGCTTGAGGCCTTTAAAGCAGTTCGCTGGGGGTTCCGCAATGAAGGTTAAGGAAACCATACTCAGGCATCGTATCGTGTTGGGGTTGGCCGCCTGGCTCATCGCGATTACCGGCGCCCATGCCTATCTGAACGTGAATTGGGACGCCATGATGAACGACTATCTTCCCGCGGAGCATCGGAAGTTCAACGTAGCGTTCATACCGGTCACCTGCCATTTGGCATGTCCGGTGACCGATTACATCTCCAAGTTCTCCAAGGCGGGCCAGATCTTCCTGCCACGAATGTTTCAAGGCTTCCCTGAAATTAAGGAGGCCTTGATCTCGAATAAGATGCAGGCCGCCTTCATCGTTGCTCCGCTGGCGATAGCACTGAAAGCCCAGGGAGTGCCGATCAAGATTGTGTATCTTGGCCACCGCTACGGGAGTGCTTTCGTGGTCCACAAGGATGGTCCCATTAAGACGTTCGGCGATATTCGCGGACGCGTGGTGGCGATTCCAAGCCGGTTTTCGGACGAACGGCTGATTGTGTTCCGCGCCATGAAAGCCTGGGGCGTGAAGCCCAGCGAGATCAAGATGGTGGAGATGGCGCCGCCGGATGTCGCGGGCGCACTCGCTGCTAAAGCCATCGACGCGTTCTCGATGGGCGAACCATTCCCATCGCAAGCGGAGATGGGCGGTTTCGGCCGGGTTCTGTTTCATGCCAAGGAATACTGGCCCGATTACATGTCCTGCGTCCTGGTTGTTCGCCAGGACATGATTGACTCGCGCCCGGATGCGGTGCAGTTGCTGGTCGATGGCGTTGCGCGTTCCGGCCTGTGGCTTGAGAAAGGCAAAGAGTATCGCGACAATGCGGCCGATTTCGTGGGGCGGTTCTATTACAACCAGAAACCGGCGCTTTTACAGTGGGCCTTGACTAAGCCGCTTACGCGGGTAATGTATAGCCCGTTGGCGCCTCGCAAGGCCGACTTCGATCTGGTGCGCGACCTAATGATCGAGACTGGAGTGCTGGACAAGAAGATCGAGTTCGAAGAGTATACCGACACGCGGTTTTCCGACAAGGCGAGTATTCAGACCGCCTGGAAGTACGCGCCGGGCACCGCGTCGGCCGAGTAAGGAGAGGCTTCCATGGATCGCAGAAAGTTTTTTTGCCGGGTAACCGGCGCCGCCGCAACAACGGCTGGTCTCGAATTGAGCGCCGCGCAGAGACAATTGCGTAAGGTGAATTACGGCGTGAAGGGCTTCACCTGTATCACGTGCGCGGTTGGACTGGAAGTGATGCTGCGCGGGCTGAAGGGTATTGCGAATGCAAAGGCGAGTTATCCTGCCAACAAGGTGTCGATCGAGTTCGACGAACAGGTGATCGATTAGGCAAAGATCAAGAAGTTCATCGCAAAGTGTGGATTTTCCGTGGCGTAGGGTGTGCGCGGCAGGCTTGGGTTCGGTTGCTCCGAGAACCGATTGCTTGAATGAGGGCCACGACTCTCGCCGAATGGCGTAAACAGTGTCGAAATCGGCTGTGGCGAACAATCCTATGTCACTTGGTCGCAACGCTGCGCAAAGGGACAATTCCAGCGCATCACGAAAGGTGTCTTTCGACTGAGGGGCTACAAGCGCAGGTGAAGCTTCCCATAAGTGGTTGGGGCAACGATGCGACTTTGCCTGCTCGGGGTTGCAGGCGGCATTTCGAGTTAGTATAGATGCTAACATGGGCGCCAATACTCAGCCTTTCGGGCAAAATGCGGAATCTGGAATTCTAGCTCGTCTCATTCAAGCGAGGCATGAATCGTTGTCGCGCGATGCGGCCGACTATCTTCTCGCTTTGCGATTCGACGCACGTGACGTTTCGCGAATGAACGAACTCAGCGAGTTGGCGCGGATTGGCACACTGACCTGGGCCGATGCCGCTGAGCTTGATAGTTATATCCACGTGAGCAATCTGCTGGCGGTGATGCAGGCCGAGGCTAGGCAATCTTTGCAGTCTACGAAGTAGTACATGGACAGCAACAAGAATGGACGCTGAGACCATCCGTCGAGTCCGTGATCGGGCGGCAGGGCGTTGCGAATAATGCCAACTGCCGGCGCAGCATCCGGCGCCCTTTCAAACGGATCACATCATAGCAAGGCAGCATGGCGGTGAGGATGAGTTGGATAACCTGGCGCTTGGGTGCATCCCGGCCTGGTGTGAAAGGCGAAAGGCGGTTCAACCGAGAGTGAGCAGTTGAACGCATCTGGAAAAGCTATCTCTAACATTTAGCATCGGTTGCATACAACGTGCTCCTCACCTGCCGGGTGACTCGCATTGCGGGCTGTCCCCAGTTTGCGCAGTCTCGCCACCCATCCGAATTTGCCGTCGACTGCTCTATTTAGGTTCAACGGAGCTACGACAACCATCACTCCTGTCGAGACTGCGGATTCGATCGCTCTGGACGGTACGCATTGAAAGTCAGGAAGCCGCCAGCCGCGATCAAAACCGTGAATATCGCATCTGCCGCGTTAGGCCTCAGGACAACACAAATGTCGGGACGATCATCATCGAAGGCCCTAACATCCCACCCTGGAGCATGAAGACAGTAGCCATTGCGAAGGCCACCATCCAAATCTGTGCGCCTAACAGGATTTTCCAGGGGCCAAATACATCGGCGAATCCACCTGCGGGGATGCCGAAGAGGAACAACGGCAGGTTGGTCGCCGCGGCGAGCAGCGAAACCTGAAGCGGATCCAGGTCTCTGAGATGAGGCTCACCAACAGCAGCTAGCGGAAGATCGGGTACGCCAACGCCCGCATCGTTACACTCCCCCCGTCGCAAGGCCGCCTTTGTCCTTATACTTGAATACCGGCCGCATGGCATTGGCGATGCCGGCCCACAGGCTTGCTTCGAAGATCACGTTTGCGCCAAGAATCTGCAGGTGTAAGAAGAAAACTCCCAGCCAGATGCAGGCCGCGGGGATAATTGCAAGGGCCTGCGCGGCCTTGAGATTGTCCTTCATCTCCTCAGCTAGCTGAAAGAGGAGAGGCAACTGTTGGAGAGTTGAGTCCATTAAAACGATCTGGGCCGCATCCATAGCCACGGAAGTTGCGCCTTGAATCGAGACTGACACGTTGGCTTTCTTGAGCGCGATCGAGTCGTTAATGCCGTCGCCGACAAAGCAGATTTGCCGTCCCTGCGCCTGCAACTGCTCCACGAGTTTGGCCTTGTTCCCGGGCAGGGTATTGGCGAAGTAGTGGGGGATGGCAAGCTTCGCCGCCAGGGAGCGAGTAGGCGCCTCCTGATCGCCGGAGATGATACAAATGTCCAGCTTGCGGGCCCGCAATTGCCGCACGATGTCGGTTGCTTCAGGGCGGATAGTGGGCTCCAGTTCTATCGCTCCGGTCACTTCGTTGTCCACTGCCACCATCACAATGGAGTTCCCCCGCTCGCTGCTGACCTCCATTGCCGCATGGAGCTCAGGCGGAATTGCAAGCCCCTCCGCACCCATGAAGCGCTCGCTGCCCACTCGCACGAAATGACCTTCGATAGTGCCGCGCAGACCATATCCTACTTCGTAGCTGGCCTCGTCGATCTCAGGGATGTGAAGGCCCTGTTCCCCCGCGAAATGCAGAATCGCGCGCGCGAACGGGTGCGTTTGGCGATACTCCATCGCGGCCGCATATCGCAATACGGCATCCGAACTGATTTCAGAAAACGCATACACTTCAGCGACATGAGGCTGCTCCAGTGTCAGCGTGCCGGTCTTATCGAATACAACGGTGTCAATGCCAGGCAGCAAGTCCATTGACCGGCCATCCTTTACCAGAATGTTCCGCCGCGCCGCAACCAGCAAGTAGTTGCGCAGAGCCAAAGGCCCGTTGATCAGCAGATTCAAACCAAACACAGTGCTGGTAATCGCGATGGCGCTTGGCCAGCCCAGCATCGCGCCAGCCACGGCGGCCGCAATCAGCGCGGGCGCCACGGAGCGGTCGGCCATCTGGCGTGCGCGCGTCGTCACCCCCATCTCATGGCTGGCTGTGTTTCGGAGCATCTCGAGGATCTGGGCGGCTACCGTCTGCTCGCCCGCCTTCTCGACTAGCACCAGAATTCGGCCTACCAGAAGTACGGTCGACGCCAGCACTTCGTCGCCCACCCGCTTTTCCACCGGTCGAGATTCTCCGGTCAGCCGGTGTTGATCGAGTGACGCCAATCCCTCGACGATCGAGCCATCGATCGGAACCATCTGTCCGGGCGTGATGATCAGAACATCGCCGACTTTGAGTTCGCTGAACGGGATCTCTGTCTCGACCCCATCCTTAAATACGAAAACACTGCGCGGGATCTTACCAAAGATGTCAGACAATTGCCTGTTCGTCTTCAGTTGCGTCAGGTAGCCGAGTTTTCTGCCCAATTGCGCCAGAATGAAGATCAGGCCCCCGAGCAGATAATAACCGCTGAGCCAGAGCATCGCCTGGTTGGTCACCATAAGGACGGACATGGTTAGTCGATGCTCGACAACAACCGATTTATAAGCCTGTTTGATTCCCCACCGGACTATGTACACCGCAATCGGCACGCAGAGCAAGAACCCGACCCAGGGAGCCATCCGCGCGGTCACAACGGCGAGGATAACCACCAGGCTGCCAAGCGCGAGGGTCTGGTTGATCTCCCGCTCTTCCCAGGAGATTTCGGTATCATCGCCATTTCCGCCGGGCAGCTTATCCATCAACGCATGGCGTGCGCCGCGAAAGAGCGGGTCAATCCTCTTCCTCACCATGCGCTGGTAGGACTCCTCCAGCTTGGCCAGACTCTTCAGAGCCGCTTTCCAGCGCTCGTTGAGCACGGTTTCCGGGTTCACGTCCGGCGACTGGTCGCGTGACAGGTAGGGGGCCACGACAACCGAGGCCTTTTTTTGCAGGGTCTCACCGATATCTGCTAATTCGCCAAGGACAGGTTGTACCTCTTTCCGCAGGAATGGCTTCACCCGATACTCAAAGATCGGGTGGATTTCTTCTTCTAGGAAATTCTGGAAAACGCCGTTTAGCGACATAGGCTCGCACCTCGCGCCAGGCCGCCCGGACTGCGATGAGCAGTCAGTGACAGCAGTGCGGCTAAAGTAAAACGGCCTGTTGGCATAACCATATAAAAATGTAGACGGAAATCGGTTAGCTTGAAGTTTAGCACAAGGGTTTGTGCAACCAGTTACTACCAAGGTCGCATGGACACGCGTCGGAGGTGGGGCAGGCTTTCAGCCTACGGAGGGCTTTAGCCCGACTGCCGTTGCCAGCATCACTGGCCCAACTCGCGCTCCCGGATCACCCTGACAATTCCTCGCATAATGCGATCGAGCAGAATTGCCAGCAACAAGATGGCGAGTCCGCCAACGGCGGCCGTGCCAACGTCCAGCCGGTTCATTCCCTGCAAAATGGTCAAGCCAAGTCCGGGAACCGCAATCATTGAAGCGATGACCGTCATGCCTAGAGCAAACAGCACGCTCTGACTCACGCCTGCCATGATCGTCGGCAGGGCTAAGGGCAGTTGCACGTCCCACAGAATCTGGCGCGGCGTGGCCCCAAACGCGCGAGCCGCCTCGACAACCTCGTCGGAGACCTGGCGAATTCCCAGATCGGTAAAGCGAATGACCGGTGGAAGCGCGTAGATGATAGTCGCAATTACGCCCGATACCTCGCCGATCCCGAACAACATCACAACCGGAACAAGATAGACAAGCGTTGGAAGCGTCTGCATTGCATCGAGCAGAGGACGCATAATCCGCTCGAAGCGATCGCTGCGTGCGCACAGCACGCCCAGCGGTATGCCCGTCGCAACGCAGAACGTGACCGCCGTGATGACCAAAGAGCAGGTAATCATGGCCGCTTCCCACAGCCCCATGAAACCGACTAAGCCAAGCGCAACCACGCAGTAGATTCCACCAGTGCGGCCTAGAATCCGCCACGTCACGAAACCGATGAGAAGCAACACCGTCATCGGCGGCGGAGCGAGCAATGCCTTCCTTGTCCTCTCCAGCCCCCAACGGACCGGCGCGCTCACAGACTGGAAGAACGGCCGCAGATTCCGCACTGCCCAATCCACGGCCGCAGTGATCACGGAGTCCAGGTGAACTCTGTAGGTGCGAAATGGATTCAGCACTACGTCAACCACCTCATGCCGAGCGGGGGATGGCGCGCGTCCGGTATCCTCCGCCGCATTTGGCGACTGCCTCGCCTCCGCCAGCCACGCTTGGAACTCCTTGTCGTGCTGCTGCGCCCATTCGCCAGCGTGTTTCCGCACGTCGTCCCCGGAGTTCTCGCCTTTGTTGACACGGAGGCTCTCCTGATTGATGTCGTCCGGAGAGATCTTGACCATCTCCAGGAATCGCCCGGCGGCCTGATTCGTTTCCAGGAACTTCCTGTTGACAACGGCCCGGCTATGGACGACCGGGTATCCGTAGTTCTTTCCGTCCACTGTGGTATTTTCGGCGGTAACGCGGCCCGCTGTTGCGGGATAGGACGTGAAGGGCACTTCCAGCCAGACAACGTCCTTTTGCACCTCCAGAACCTTGCCCAGCCAAAACGGCGACCACGTGACAAACAGTACCGGTTTGCCCTCCCGGTAGCGCACCAGCATTTCGGCAATCAACGCGGCGTAATTGCCTTGTTTTACGCTGACCGTTTTTCTCAGCTGGTAGGCATCCATATGATTCTCGATCGCCAATTCGCAGCCCCATCCGGGATCGCATCCGATCAGATTCGCCTTCCCGTCGCCGTCCGTGTCGAATAGTGCGGCGATTTTCGGATCCCGCAACTGCGCCAGATTCCTGATGTTGTACCGGTCTGCGGTTCGCTTGTCGATCTGATAACCCATGACCCCGCGAAAGATCGTCCCAACTTTTCGCAGTTTCTCATTCCCGCCGGCGTTGACAAAGAACGGTTCGTGTGGCGGATCGGCGAAACTGGGAAAGATGTCGAGGTCTCCGTTTGCGATTGCGGTGGTCAGTAGCGGATATGCAACTTGCACAATTGGTGCGGTCTTGAACCCGAGGCGATTCAGCCCGATGCCCACAATCTCAGCCTGAAAGAGCTCCTCCGGCAGGGAACTCACTCCGAGGCGAACCGTAACTCCCATCCCGGGTAACGCGGCATCGGAATCTGAGTTCTTGCCCCAATGCTGGGCGATCAATGTACCCCCGATGATTGCCACAATGGGTACGGCAAATGTAGTCAGGCTTTTACTCAACATTTGCACTCCATGCCGCAGGCGTCACCACGCCCTGAAACCTCCCTGCCTCGTCAACCAAGGCCACTACATCTCCATTGGACGGAGAGCGGCTGGCATCGCTCAGACCGGAGTTGGCCTCGACAATCCGGAAATGTGGGGACATCAGTCGTGCAGCGTCTTCACTGCTCAACCGGTCCAACCCATCCAGGAGCTCTCGCACAAGGAAGCCCACGGGTTCGCCGGCCGGGCCCAAGACGAAGATCCGGTCCACGTTCTGAGTTCTGAGGGCCTGCAGTGCATCGCCATCCAAGCCGCGGTCAATCTTCACAGTCGCGACGCTTCGATGCATTGGGAGCGCGCGCAGAACCTGCGCAGGGCCGGCATCTCGAATCAGGTCCCGGACATGGTCATTGGCCGGCTGAGCAAGCAGATCATTGGGTGAGGCGACTTGAATCAGAGCTCCTTCGCTGAGCACCGCAATGCGATCGCCCAATTTCACCGCTTCGTTCATGTCGTGGGTGACGAAAACGACGGTCCTGTCAAGCCGCGCGCGGAGTTCCAGCAGTTGGTCCTGCATTTCGCGGCGTGTGGGCGGATCCAGAGCGCTGAACGGCTCGTCCATCAGGAGAATTTCAGCGTCAGTCGCGAGTGCGCGCGCCAAGCCCACACGCTGCTTCATTCCACCGCTGAGCGCTGCCGGCTTATGATGCGCCCACTTAGACAACCTCATGCTTTCGAGCAATTCCAGCGCCTTCGTACGACGTTGATCGGGGGTGTGCCCCTGCAGCTTGAGTCCATATTCGACGTTCTCCGCCACCGTCTTATGGGGAAACAGGCCGAACTGCTGAAACACCATAGAGATCTTCGTCAGACGGAAATGCCGGAGTTGCTCATCGTCCGCAACTGAGATATCTACTTCATCAATGTAGACGTGCCCACACGTTGGAGTGATCAGTTGGTTAATCAGACGAATCAACGTGGATTTGCCGGAGCCGGACGCCCCAATCAGAGCGAGTACCTCTCCGCATGCTACCGTCAGGGACACTCCCGCTACGGCCAGTAATTCGCCGGTTACGCGGTATAGTTCGCTCCGCTTGATTCCTCTCTGCAATAGATCGAGCGTGGCTGTACTTCCTCGCCCGTAGACTTTGCTTAGGTTTTCAATGCGAATTTTCGGTTTAGCAGGCATACGGCAGGAACGCACACTATGAGCAGTCCTCCGCGCCGGTGCTGAGGATTGCCATGCCTTTGACCGGCATCCTAGTTGTGGGAGGCGGTAGCCGCGGAGGCTGGCTCAGACTCGGCTGCGGCGCCGGCGTTCTTTTTCATTTCGGCGGCCATTTCACGGGCCACGAGCTTGCCCGCTTCAAATTGGGTGCGGTAATACTCGCGCACGGCGGCGGGATCGAAATCCAGGAACGTTCCACCCGAAGCAAAGTGCTGGGTAAAGACGCGGCCCAGTGCATACGTGGAGGCGCCGCAAAAGACCGGAACAGTTACCACACCCACCATCGTCCCTATGTACGGAAGCGTCTTGGCAAGACTGCCAAACGCCAGCGTGCTGAGAGCCCCGCCCGCCGCCGTTGGAACAGCGCCCCCAACCAGAGAAGATACGAGAGACTTCACTCTGCTCTTGGAGAAGGCAAGTTCGTATTCCTTCGACAAGTCGTAAAGCATCTTGACCTGTATGCCAAAAACCGCTGCCAAGTCCACAAAAGGCACAGGAATAAGACCTGCTCCCATGGACCAGTAAATGTACCGCTGAACGATGTGCTTCGCCTTTTCGTCTTGTGTCATTGACCCAACTCTTCAGAAGTGAAATTATAAGACGCCAGTATCATATCAGTGAACTTTATCTACAGCAATGGGACTTTCGGAGTCCCGCACGCCCGTTACCTGGAGCGAACAGTGGCAACCAACTTCGAGAAACTAAAGTTATCCGAAGACTTAACTGCCTCTGCATCACCGGTATCAACGTGGTCGGCCGGGCCAGCCCCCTTCGAATGGCTTCGCTCCCGCGCAAACCGGTACGCCACGTCCCAAACCGCACTGAGCGATTGGAACGAGTCATCCGTCAGCACACGGTGCTCCAGATCATCCACCGCGTCAGCCAGAATCACCAATAGCTCTCCGGGTATGGCTCCTAGCGCCTTGGGATCTGTGCTGGTCTGGGCCTCCCGCATTAATTTCAAAACCTTGCCCCGATACTTATCCGCTTTCGCTTTCGAATTTTGCTGGGAGAATCGCTGGAACTCGGCCACCCATAACAAGACAACGATAATTAAGGCAACGACGAGTGCGAAAACGTCCGCATTTTGTGCCACGAAAGACGGAGGGTGGGGGGAAAAGAATATGGCTGCCCCCGGATGAACCGGTACGCTGACGGCTTGATTCAACACTGGCGCGGAAATCCGGCTGACCAATGCTCGTACCGAGCCTGCTGTTGGTGGGATCGCTGCGGCGACTTCATACCGGCGGTCTGAGAGCAGCCCGAGAATGCGCTCTGCTGCCCAATTATCGAGATCGGCCCGCGCATATAACAACCGTTGACTGGACAAAGTATGCAAGTCGGCTGTAGGCGCCGTGGGATTGGCCGAAATGGTTCCTTTCGGAAGAGTCATGGGGATCAATCCAGGCTGAATCACCGCGAGTGACGGCTCCAGATTGAGGACCGATCCATTCATTGAAAACCCGGCGATTTCCGGCTTGTTGACCGGCCCGATCATGAAGCGCGCGGCTGTATCTTTTTTGAGAAAGGCCTGATTAGCCCTCTCCTCGTTGCCCCCAACGAACTCGAAATCACGCTCTTGCATGCCGTAATGTGCGGCGAGCGAAAGAAAGCTCTGGAACTGCGCTCCGCCCTTGGGCAATGCAATCCGCTCGCCCTTCAGGTCTGGAAGACTCGTGATTTCAGAGTCCTTATTTGCGAAGAGGAAAAACACCTCAGGGAAAAGACTGGCCAAGTTTCGGGCATTGGGCCCCGGAGTCATCCAGGATTCAGCCACGGCCATTTGTACCTGTCCCTGCTCCAACAAACGCAGGCTCTCCTCGGTGCCAGAGGTTTGCCGGAGGGCTATGCTGATGTTTCCGCCTTCCCGTGCAGCAACACTGCGCAACGCCTGCATAAGCACATATCCCTCGTCGCCAGGGCCTACCGCGGCAATCGTCAAAGTCCTGGGCACAACCCGGCCAGTTATCATGAAGCCGGCTGCTACTAACAATGCGACACCCAGCAATGAAAGTCCGATGAAGACTAGCTTTCCTGCAGCGCTTCTGAACATGCTCTGCCTCCTTATTGGCGGTATAGGAATTGGTTCAGGATCTGGTTCGGCGGGAGAATCCCCGCGCATTTTCACGAACGCCACCACCGGGACCGCGAGGGCTAATAACGCAATCGCGCCAATGGCAATCTTTGAGCCAAGTGCGGCGGTCAACAGTTGCCCTTGCTTCAGTCCCGCGGCAGTCCCCTGCGTTTGAATAGCCGGAGCGGTTGTTCCAATGAGTTGGCCGAACACCTCCGCCCTTGCCTTCGCGCCTGCGGTCAGAGTTTGAATGATCCAGTTCCAAGCTCCATTAAATGTCATATCATTTCGAACTCCCTCAGCGTTGCATCATTTGAGGTCATCTTCCGAAATCCGGAACTCCTCTATCAGTGCATTGAGTTGCGTGCTTATCGCGTTCTCTTGCGTAAGCGCGAGAAATCCTTGCAGCTGTTGATTCAGTGCTGCGTACTCGGGGAATACAGTCTTTCGCCCCAATTCCGATCGTAGCTTCACGTTTTGTGTGGCTCGCACCCATGAGTCCGTGCGCTTTACTTCGTCACCGATAAGCTGAACGGTCTTCTTTTGGAATGCCAGGACCATCGGGCTAGTGTAGTTTGTTGTCAAGATCGTCACGAGGATCTTCCTGCGCTGATCGCGAATGGATATGAACCCGTCCGCGTACGATTCGAACCGGTGCCGGAAGTTTTCAGGAGGCACGTTATCGGCTTCGTCCAACGTAATCTTCAACTCATTCGCCACGTCTCGCTCTTTCTCAAGCAGTCCACGGGCTTGGCCTGAAAACTGAAGCATCAGTTTCGCCATCGCCTTGGAATCACGCTGGTCTTCCAAATGGGGTACTGGCGCAATATGGAGACAGCCCGTCAACAAGACGCCCGAAGCGGCCAAAAGCATGCGCTTGTGAAACCCAATCGTCAGTCTCATTTGTTCGCACCAATGTCCGGCACATTCCCCAATACAAGAGGCAAATCGTTCTTCCCTCCCATAACAATCACCTTGGTATTGGGCGATTTCGCCAGTTCCAGGGTAGCTTCAATGCCTTTCCAGATCAGTACGCTCTGCGGAATACCGGAAACGGCAATGGAATATTGCTGCAGGCTTTTTGCTTCGATAAGTTTCCGTTTGGCTTCCTGCTCCTCCTGCTGCACCTTAAACACTTGCGCCATAGCCTGCTGCTCTGCTTCGGCCTTGGATTGGATTGCGCTCTGGACTTTGTCAGGCAACCGGATGTTGAACAGCGCAATGTCTTCAACTTCAAGGAATACGCCGCCGATCAGCCGCTTTGCATCATCGAAAATGCGATTAACGGACGCTCCCGTATCGGAACTGTACAGTTCCTCGGGCGAGAATTGCCCAATCACGCGCTGTACCGCCTCCGTTAGTTGTGGCTACTACTACTCCCTCGACGTAGTCGGGGCCGTATCTACGGTGAAGGTAAGGAAGGATCTCGGGGATGGGGTGGAACATGATTTGGGCATCCAAGTGCACCTCCAGGCCGTTCCGCGCCATCACGGTCATGTTCCTCTTCAGCGTCTGGGTGCGCACCTTGTAGATATGTCCCTGATCCCACGGCATGAGAATGTGCAGACCTTCACGCCCGATGCGGCTATTGTACGTGCCTCCGAACAGACGGTAGTAAGTAACCAATGCCTCACCCGACTCAACGGTGTAAAACATCTGTTTATAGAAGAACCAGACAAACAAGCCCACCGCGAGCAAGAAAACAAACAACTTAAATCCTCGCCGTAGCCGCGTCCATCGCTTGCGCCATCGCTCGCGCCAGGCGATCTTCTTCTGGTTCTTCTCCTGTTCTTCTTCCTTCGCCGCGGTTTGGCTCTTGCCGCCCCCTTGAGAGAATATGTTGTTATCCACTTCGACGGACTCCTGCTAGGTCGATTCCTCGGGGCATGCCCGGGCGGATTTGCGGTGAACGCCGATAGGCGGGTAACAAGCGATTCATAGACTTAATTTCTCAAGGTGGCGGCAGGGAAGCACGGGTCAGACTGCCGGAACCGGCTCGGCTTCCTGGGCGCTAACCGGTTCGGCTTCGGCCGCGACCTTACCGCCGGCTTTCTTGAACTCTGCCAGGAAGTAGTCGGCAAACGCCTTCGGGTCAAACGTCAGCAGCGTACCGCCGCTTTCGAAGTGCATGATGTAGGTGTTGCCAACTGCTTTCGTCATCGCGTAGGCGAGAACCGGGGTCACCAGGAAATACACAAGCGTACCTGCGATAACGGCCGGTATCGAGGCAATCGCCACGCCCGCCCCGTGTCCGACGGTGGTAGACACAAAAGAACCGAACAGCGACATGACCGATCCGCGAATCCGGTCTTTGCCGTCTTCGTGGCCAAAGTTCTTCGAGATCTTCCAGACCATCGTCACCTGTACGGCCAGAATGGCCGCGAAGTTCAATGGGCCTCCTGGGAGTAAGCCAACCGCGGCCGCAATTTTCGAATAGGAGTCGACTGTCGAAATCGACTGTTCAACCGGTGACAACGCCGACGCCTCGGTCGCGCCTGACTCGGTGGTCTCGGAATTCCCGGCACCGAAACTTGCGATGCGGGACTTGATTGAACCCGCAAATTTCTGCGCCTTGACTTTTAATGGCTCGGCCTCCAGACGTTCGGCCTCCTCAAGCGCCTTTCTCGCGTCGACGTAACGTCCTTCAGCCATGAATTGCGATGCCCGCGCCCGCGCGGCATCCCCCGGCGACTGCACGGGGGTCGATTCCGCCGCGGCTTCCGCGGCCGGCTCTGAAGTTGGGGTGTTCATATTTTTGACATCTTCTGTGTTGCTAGACATAGAGGACTCCTTCTGTTCGTTTCCGGTCATTCGTTCGGCGTTCAATCCATCTTGAGTTTCCTCGGGCTGTGACCGAGGGTTGCGCTTTATTCTTGCAGCCATTTCAATCTCGACCTTTTCCGTTCCACACAGCGAATGGCGCTACTTGAACGGTACATACGATGTGTAGACTCCCGAGTTCTTTACTTTACCGGTGGGGGCATATTGGAGAAAGCTTAGCACGACGCCTCCCCGGTACGGCTCCGCTGCCGCCTTCCCGCCTGCGGTGAGGAGCCGCAGGCCCACGTCTTCACGCGTGCCTGTAAGCTTCTGTACACTGAACGACACGATCGATGCTCCCTGGCGCGGCTGCAACTTGTCGTCGAACAGCAGATCGCGCAGGCTCTCGGCACGGAGCAACCGCGTCAGCGGCGTCTGGCCCGAACTGCCATCCAGCAACGCTCCCCGGAATGTCGTGTACGCTTCCGATGCCGCGCTCAGTGTTCCTATCAGATCCTTCAGCTCGGAGGCGTAACGTTCCCACTGCATCTTTTCCCTGCGTTTCGGCTCGACGGCCTGCGGCACACTAAGACTGAGTGTCTGAAAGGCCTTCAAATCGGTTTCCAACTGATCCCACAGCCCCGTGAGTGACCGCTTCAGTTTGTCCTGAAGGGCGAGTTCTTTTTCGTCCCTCACGTATTGCGCGAGCCAATCGGTCCGGCTTTTCAGTAACTCGACGCGCTTCGACATCTCGCCAAGCCTGCCCTGGTCTTCAATTGTACCGGGCAGATTGGTGCCGATTTGGCGGCGCACGGCATTATCCAGTTCTTCCCAACTGCGGTCGAATGTCTTGTTCAGCTTATCTTGAATCACCGAGCTCTTCACATCTTTGAGGTGTTCGGAAATAAACCTGATCTGTTCCCGCAACCCGTCGATTTTGGTCGAGGCCTGAAGCAGCTTGGAGTTTTCTTTCTCGATGTCCATGCCGTGAGAGGCGATCGTCGCTTCGACTCGCTTCAGTTCGAGCCGCAGTGTAATTAGCCGTTGCTGCAACCCGGCGGGATTGCCGGTCTTTGAGCCGCTGTCGTTCAGGTCAGCCAAACCCTCCAGATCGCGCAGGATTCGCGAATCCGCCTTGAAGGGGTCTGAGGTGTACTCTTCATTCCAGTACATGGCGCACCCCAATGCCGTCGCGGCTTTGGCGATGGCCGCGGTGATCCCGCGCTCCTCGGCCGACGCATCCGCTGTCGTGAGAGTTCTGCTGCGGAAAAAAGCGATGAAATCCAATACTGATTGCAGGACAGGCGCCGACAACTCAGATACTCCGGACACTCCGGCAGTTGCATCCTTTTCCGGGCGGTGCCGGTACTGGCAGACCAACCACCGCCGAAAGCCTGGCTTTCAGAATCTCAATCTGGTTGGCAAAAGACCTTAGCGTCATGAGCATGTCGGATTGCGCCGGGCCGAACAGTACCACATTGCTTCCCGCGCAATCGAGCGCCTTCGCTACTTCCGGCGCTATCGTGGCGACGGAGGTATAGGCAGCGCGAATGCTCTCGATCGGTATTTCGTCATGAGTAAGTACCGGCTTGTATGGTGCAGGCGTGCTCTCAACCCCCGTGGCCAGCTTTGTGACACTGCGTTCCTGCATGGCCAGCCGCAGCCGCTGTGCCATGATTTCGTTCTGCGTAGCGACGGGATCGCGCTGGGATGCCCGTACCAATTCCATCTGCTCGCTGAGTAACTTGATCTTGTCTTCCAACGCCGCGTTCTGTTGCTGAAGCGCGGCCAATCGCGGACTCTCCTGCTGCGATGCAGGAGCTGCCGCGCCAAGCACTTGGATTGACACTGTTGCAGCGATTGCTAGAAAAATTTCCGTTCTCAAGTACAGACCCCAATTCTGATCGATTGCTTGGTTACCAAGGCACTAAAACCGGTCAAGCACATCTGCCGGTAAAATATTTTTCTGTTGCCGGAGCAATCATAAAAGACTCGCACGAATTGTCGGGAGCTGTCAATACTCTTTTCGGCCCCCCTCAAACGCGCTCTCCACCCCCAGATAGCCTCGCAACAGTAAGAGCGGCCAAGGCTTCTCAAACCATCCCTTGCGATTCATCATGAGAAACTACCCTTGTCCAAGTTGGGTCAGGAAAACAATGCGTCTTGGGTGCGATTTCTCTTGGATCCGTTTGTCAGCGCGCCGCCGCGGGCATTCGGAAGTAATAGCTTCACATTATCAACCGGCGTCAGATTCACGTTGCGGCGATTGGGACACAGGGTAGAAGTCAAGAACATCGCGGCTTCGTTGCCAAGACTTTGTTGTGCTAAACGGCCTTGGCCGTTGCTAACCTATCCTTCTCGAACAGTTCGCGGATCGCTCGATTGTCAAGGCTGAGCAGAGTTCCGCCGCTCTCAAAGTGTTGCTGGAAGATCTTGCCAACAGCGTAAACGGCGACGCCGCTCCAAATCGACATTGCTCCCAGGTAGACTCCATAACCGAGCCATGGAAGTGACGTTACCAGTTGGCGGGACTTCGCTGCAAGATAAACCGGCGCGATGCCGCCGGCAATTGAGATCAATACTTTCGCTAGTACGTGGCGCCGGGGAACAGGGACTGAATAAAGTTCCGCCAACTTGGCGATCAAGCGCACTTCAATGGCGGTTACAGCTACGATGTCAAAAATGGGTGTTAATGGCAAAACCCCCGCGCCCATCGCCGCAATAACATGGCTCTTTATGAGATTCTCCGCGCGGACAGCGCGTGAATCCTGTCCGCCTGCACTGGTTTTCGGAACCAAGAAAGGCTTTGAGTCACGAATTGTCATGTGTTTGAAATTTAACCTTGTCCAATACTCGGGTAAGATCACAACGGCCACGTTTAGCTTGGCCGCATCGTCATCCCTATTGAAGCTTGATTATATATAGAACCAGCCGCTGCACAATGCGCCCTTGGTAGTATCGAGCGAACATTTGAGCACGCTTATTGCATTACTCCAGTTGACTCCGCGCCGCGAAATGACGGCTCTCTCGACATCGTCCATATGCTCAATCCCCCGTGGATCGCTCGCCCCAGGGCTATCCGCATGTTCATTCGCACTTCACGCAGACTAATCCAAGCAACTACCGCCGGGACTGCTCACAGTGCTAAGCCTGGCCGATTGTCCGGCCCATTCCTAAACTGTTAGAATACCGCCTCTTCAGCAGAATCTGTGGGGTGATTCCGGCTCCGGCAATCGTCCCAAGTTGTGATAAAGGGCGATTTCCATCGCTTTGAAGGTGCGAAAGCCGTAGGATCGTCTGGTAACCACTCGGATTTTGTTGTTAAGCCCTTC
>CAIRSA010000423.1 GCA_903881085.1 uncultured Acidobacteriia bacterium | reverse complement strand
CTCGGTGTTCAGGCCGCGTGAAATCAGCCGCGCGTTGGCCGTATTGTCACGGACCCCTCGATCCGTCATCTGTAGGCCCGGAATCGACTGGGTCAGCTTGCTGAAGTCGACGATGTTGCTTGACTTAAGATCATCGCCGGAAATCGCAGAGATGTTATACGGAACATCCGTGATGCTCTGGGAGCGGCGGGTTGCGGTGACGACGACTTCATCGAGCTTGGCGGTGGTGGTCTCATCCTCCCGGGCGCCAGTACTCCCGCTGGCCGGTGCGGAATTCGCCAGGGTCCAAGGGCAGCTCCAGAAAATGACCATCGCAGCCGGAGCAAAAGCCCAGCCGGACCGGCGATTAAGAACACTTTGAACATGCTCGGTCATGGACTCCCCTTACCGGACGCACCCTGATACATGACCCGCGATTCGAGCCCATCGGAGCACCGTGCCAAGATTGTCGCAGCCCCGGTTGCATTGGAATCTACGAATGGCCAACAATACATCAGTAATGTTGATGTTTTTGACTGCTGCTGCGCTAAAGCGCTAACGCCCCCGATCCTGGTCACGTGTGGGTAACGCGCGGAGGCCGGTCTTGCCCTTCACAACCGGCGTTCGCCGGAGGAGACGTCGATGAAGGCTCGAATGAACGGCATTGATCTGGACCTGCTGCGCGTCTTCCAAGCCGTCGCAATCCATCGCGGATTTTCAGCGGCCCAGGACGCGCTCAATTCGACGCAGTCGGCCATCAGTATGAATATGGCGCGGCTCGAGTCGCGGCTCGGCGTGCGGCTCTGCGAGCGTGGCGCCAAGGGATTCCGGCTCACCGCACACGGCCAGCTTGTGCTTCGGTCCGCAGAGCGCCTGTTCGTCGCCGTCGACGAATTTCGCAGTGACACGGAGCGGGTCAAGGGGCGAATCGCGGGCACACTCCGGGTCGGAATCGTCGATAACGTGTCGTTCAACCCGGAATACCGCCTGCCGGAGGCGCTGCTGGCGCTCAGCCAGGCGTTCCCTGAGCTCTCAGTCAGCATGTTCGTGGGTGCGCCGCTCGAGCTTGAGGAGCGTCTACTCGATGGCCGCATTCAAGTTGCGGTCGGTCTTTTTCACCGCCAGGTACCCGCGTTGATGTACCAGCCGCACTTTTCGGAGGAACACCAGCTCTTTTGCGGCGCGGCGCACCCGTTCTATGCGCTGCCCGACGAAGCCGTAACGGACGCGGCGCTTAAGAGCGCCAATTACGTTGGGCGGGACTATCTGGAGGATTTCAAGCCCATCCAGGCACCTCTTGCACTTCGACCGGTTGCATCATCCGGCTACATGGAAGGCCTTGCCAACCTCATCCTGTCCGGCGCCTACATCGCGTATCTTCCGACTCATTACGGGGGCGTCTGGGCCTCCCAGGGAAAGATGAGGGCGATTCGCCCGATTGACTTCGCCCGGCGTGCAACGATCTACGTCGTGCACCGGCGGGCGCGAGCGATCGCACCGGAACTACGGGCGTTCCTGGACACTGTACGGCGTCTCAGACAACCGGCGCACGCACGCAAACATCACCGGGCTTGATCCTTGAATCTGCAGTCGTAGATTTACAGGCCGACGCCGATCGGGCAAAAAGGCACCGCGACCCCGCACGCCGTACGGGGCAGGCTCGCAATGGGCGCGGACATGCACATTCATCTTCACTGGTATGACGTACTTGGACTCATCGGTGTTGCGCTAATTGCCGGCGCTTATCTGGCGATCCAAGCCGGCTGGATCCTCTCGACGCGTTTGCTGTATTCCTTCTGGAACGGCGCCGGTGCGCTCTTGGTCTTGGTCTCGTTGGCATTCGACTTCAATCTGTCTGCAGCCGTCGTCGAGGTCTTTTGGCTCGCAATCAGCTTCCTCGGCGCCTGGCGTTGGTGGTCGAATAACAGGGGCAGCCGCGTGGGTGTCTCGGGAAAATCTTAGACTCTGGTGCACCTGCGGATCACCAGATCTGCCCTGTCATCGGCGGAGGGGTTCTGTTGCATCTACTTCACCAAGAGCATCAGCACGAGCTGTTTGTCAGTAAGCGTCCCAGCGGCTACTGGATAGGCGGGTTGCGCGGCCGCTGATAAATAGTGGGGCAGGATTTCCAACGACGGACCTGCCCCATGACGACGATCGATTCCCATGCCCCGCTGCCGGCGCCGAAGCGCTCCCTGCGTCGGCGCTTTCGGCCACAGACAAGACATCGGCTGATCGAGCAATTCGAGAACAGCGAGCAAAGCATCACCGAGTTCTGCCAGGAGCGCGACCTGTGTCGATCCTCGATGTGGCGTTGGCTTGCGCAGCGGCAGCGCGAACAGACGGGAGCCGGTGCGCTGGTGGAAATCTCAGCCCATGCGCTGCGAGCGCCCGTGACTGCGTCCACTGCAACTGCGGCGGGGACGGTGAAGATGCAGCTGATCACTGGTGCGCGGCTGGAGATCGCCGCCGGCACTGATCCCACCTGGCTCGCCGCACTGGTGCAGGCGCTCTCGGCAGCCGGCGTATGACGATGTTCGGCATCAGCAGCGAGACGCGCGTGTTCTTGCGCACCGGCGTGACGGATCTGCGCCTGAACTTCGAGGGCCTGCGGGCGTTGGTGATCAACGTGGTTTGCGAAGAGCCGCTGTCGGGGCATCTGTTCTGCTTTTGCAATCGCACGCGCAACCGCATCAAGTGCCTGATCTGGGATGGCAGCGGGTTCTGGGTGTGCGCGAAGCGCCTGGAGCGTGCCACCTTTGATTGGCCAAGCACGCAGGATGCGGTGGCGAGGATGAGCGTGGCGCAACTGCAGCTGCTGCTGGCCGGCTTTGAACTGAAAAGCCGTCGCGGTTGGTATCGACGGGAAGAAAAAATGCGCGCACGCGTTGTTAACGCAGAACTTTCCGAAGGGGTGCAATCTCTAATACGATAGCCACGATGCTGCAGCCAACTCCATCACCGGACACCGAGATCACCGCGCAACTGCAGCGCAAGATCGCCGAGCTGCAATCGCAACTGCTGATCGAAAAGACCGCGCGCGAACGCGCCGAGTACAAGCTGCAGCAACTGCTGCGAAAGCTGTTCGGATCGAAAAGCGAGAAGATCGATCCGAACCAACTGGCGCTGCTGTTGGGCCAGATCGAGGCGGATCAGGAGTTGGTCGCCGAGACCGCGCCGCCCATCCCGGCGCTCACCGTGGAGGCGCAAACCAACAAGACCAAAAAAGGCGGTGGCCGGCATCCGGCGCCGCGGCATCTGAGCATCCAGACCACGCTGATCGATCTGCCGGAAGAACAAAAGATCGGGCTTGAGAAAATCCGCGAGGAAGTCACCGAAGAATACGAATACCAGCCCAGCCGTTATTACTTGCATCGGTTCGTGCGACCCGTGTATGCCGATCCTGCCAAGCAAGTTGCACCGCAGGTGGCGGAGTTGCCTGCCCGCGTGATCCCGCAGTCCGGGGCAGGCCCCGGACTCCTGGCCCACATCCTGGTCAGCAAGTTCGTGGATCACCTGCCGCTGTACCGGCTGGAGCAGATCGCCGCGCGCTCCGGTGTGAACCTGCCGCGCCAGAAGCAATGCCGCTGGGTGGAGCAGTGCGCGCATCTGCTGCGCACGATCCATGAACAACTCAAAGACAACATCCTCGCCGGCGGCTATGTGCAGGTGGATGAAACCCCGGTCAAGGTGCTGGATGCGGATCGGGGCGGCAAGGCGGCGCAGTCCTACTTGTGGACCTATCATGCACCGAACCAGAAGATGATCCTGTTTGACTTTAATCTCTCGCGCGGTCGGGACAGCCCCGATGCGTTCTTCCCCAAAGACTGGTCGGGCGTCCTGCAATCGGACGGCTACGAGTTGTATCGGGCGCTGATCCGGGATCGCCAGCACATCACCCACATCGGCTGCATGGCGCATCTGCGCCGCCATCTCGTGGATGCGATCGATGGCGGCGGCGCCGTCCTCGCCTCACTCCTGGCCGATATCGGCAAGCTTTACGGACTGGAGAAGCAGGCGCGCGAGAAGGGCTTTACCCACGCGCAACGCGCCTGCCTGCGCCATGCCTATGCGCGTCCGATCTTGAAATCTTTGCAGCAGCGCTTTGCCGCGCTCAAAGAATCAGAGTTGCCCAGCGGTGCGCTGGGCAAGGCCGCTGCGTACGCCGTGAATCACTGGCCGCAGATCGCCCGCTATGCCAAGGCGCGCTTCGGGCACGTGAATATTGACAACAACCCGATCGAGCGCGGCATCCGGCCGACGAAGCTGGGGATGAAAAACTGGTTGTTCATCGGCCACCCCTCCGCCGGCTGGCGCTCCGCGGTCATCTACTCGATTACCGGCACCTGCAAGCTGCTCGGCGTGAATCCGGAAAGCTACTTCAGGTGGGCGTTGCCGAAACTGGCCGCCGCCACCAATCACACCGCGAAAAATCTCTTGCCGCACGACTTCGCGGCCCTCCAGCTGAACTGATCCGCCTGCCTCGGCCTCACCGCCGACGGCGGATACCTGTAGCCGCTGGGACGCTTACCCTTCAGCCTCGAAAATCGATAAGCGTGAGTCACTCAATTTTACAGCCAGGTCTGCCCTGAGGTGCAGTCAAACTTGAATCCTGTATCCTAACGAGATACAGTCAGTCGTGATCAAGTCATTCCGCCACAATGGCCTTGAACGCTTCTACCGAACGGGCTCGAAGGCTGGCATCCAGCCCAAGCACGACAAGAAGCTGCGCCTGCAACTGACCGCTTTGGATGCCGCGACCCAACCGCAGGATCTCGCGGCGATCCCAAGCTGGCGGCTACATGAACTGAAAGGCAGTCAAGCCGGACGCTGGTCCCTTAACGTCAATGGCAACTGGCGGCTGACATTTACCTTCGAGGGCACAGACGTGCTGCTACTCGATTACGAGGACTATCACTAGGAGAATGGATATGAGCCAGATGCACAACCCCTGCCATCCCGGCGAAGTGCTCAGAGAAGCATTGAGCGGAATCAGCGTAACGGATGCCGCCGAGCGATTGGGCGTAGGCCGTATTGCCCTTTCGCGCTTGTTGAATGGCGCCACCGGCATCAGCCCGGAAATGGCCTTGCGCCTATCCAAGGCGCTCAGCACCTCACCGGAATTCTGGTACGGGATGCAGGTCACCTACGACCTATGGCAGGCCAAGAAGAAGTTCCGCGGCAAGGTGCGACCTATCGTACAAACAGATCCTGCTGTGGCTTGATGGAAGCGATCGTCTATATAAACAACATCATCGAGCAGGACCATCGCGCCATCAAGCGACGATGCGCCAGCATGCTGGGCTTCAAGAATTTTACGAATGCCAGCATCGTTCCGGCCGGCATCGAGTTGGCGCACAAGATCAGAAAGCATCAATTCAGTCTGGGTGGGGGCCGACGCAGCTGGTCCCTGCCCCTCAATGAACTTTGGAGGCGTGCCCTCGTCTACCGATGACCCAAATCACGCGCATAAAGTCCTGCGGCCTCGAAATCCCCAGGTGCAACAGACCCTATTCGCGCATCACGGGCGTATATGTATGGTTTGCGAAACCACGATGGGCACACGTAGGGCGTTTGTGCCAGGATTGCCAAATGCCGAGAGGTAGGACGCTGGGAAATGCTACATGACAACAGTTTCTCGTTTCGTCATTTCGTCCGCCGTCGAGCAGATGCATGCAGCGATCCGCCGCGACGGCGCATTGATCATCGAGTCCGTTCTGTCGCAAGCGGAGGTGGCGGATCTCAACCAAAGGTTCCAATCGGCGTTGGATGAGGAGAAGCGGCTGCAGCAAGGTCGTGGAGATCTGGGCGGATACATGCCATCAACGATGGTTTTCGCGACAAACCTGCCGGCGCGCTTCCCGGAGATCGCACGACATTTTTCTCACCCGCTCATTCTTGAACTTGCAACGGCGGCTCTGGGTACCGATCTGGCTGAAATTACGATCAACACCACACAGGTGAT
Organism: uncultured Acidobacteriia bacterium; assembly: GCA_903881085.1. GTDB lineage: Bacteria > Acidobacteriota > Terriglobia > Bryobacterales > Bryobacteraceae > CAIRSA01. The sequence goes on along the minus strand of CAIRSA010000423.1, from coordinate 4,545 downwards.
GGAGTCCTGGCCGGGGAATCCCGCGCAACCCCTGCATCGGGACGACGTCACTTGGCCCCTGCCAGCTCCCCGACCCGAACTCACGGTCGTGACGCTGTGGGCCTTGCAGAACTTCACCGCCGAAGCCGGCGGGACCAACGTCATCCCGGGCAGCCACCTGTGGCAGGACGCTCGCTTGACCCCCCAATACGATGCCGACGGGCATCCAGCGTACAAGTGTGATCCACGACCGGACGAGCTGCAGCGGATCGAGATGGAACCAGGGTCCGTTCTGTTTTTCCTGGGAAGCCTTGTGCATGGCGGCGGAAACAACACGTCCGATCGGGTCAGGCGATTCATGCATATCGGCTATTGCCATAGTTGGTTACGTCAGGTCGAAAACCAGTACGCAACCCTGTCAAGGGAACAGGTGCTCTCCTTCCCGCCCGTGGTACAGCGACTGCTCGGCTTCGGTATTTACCGATTTGAGCTGGGCCACACCTATAACGTATCCCCCATCGAGTACTACCAGCGGGAATTGATGAAGCCGTGATCAGGCGGTAAGCGCCCGTTTGACAGCCTGCGAGACGCTTCGCAGGCTGGCTTCCATATAGGCACCGCCAAAGATGTCCCCGACGAAACTGAGCCCCTTGATGGTGGCGGCATCGCGCATGAACTCAAGCACCGCCCGATACGCACCAGGCGCATAGGGCGGATGCGAGAACTCATGTCGCTGGATCGCAACGTGCTCGACCCACTCCGCCCGCGCCGCTGGCACCAAAACCTGCAGTTCACGAAGTGCAAGCGCGGTGACTTCCGTGTCTGTCAGGCGCTCCAGTTCCAGACAATGGGGATACTGCGTCCACAAGGTCAAGATTGATTTTCCGCTCTTGACCATTCCGGGCGCCTTGCGTGTGTTGTCCACCGCGAACCAGAAACAGGGATCCCCACGAGGATCCCGCATGTACGAGATGACGTTGCCAGGCAGCGGCCGATCCAAGAAAAAGACGGGTAACGCCTGCGGTGTCTTGATAACAGATTCAAAGAACTGTTTCTGTGCCGCCAATGTTGCAGGCAGCAGTGCCGAAGCTTGGTGCGGCGCGACGGCCATGATGACATGCCGGGCGCGGACCACCTCACCGCTGCCCTCTAGAATCACACCAGCGACCCGCCCATCTTCCTCAAGCAGTGAGGCCACCGGCGACTCATACCGCACGGATACCCGCCCAGCGAGTCGACGCGGAAACTCCTCCAGTCCCTGTGGCAGTGCATACCGATGCGTGAACGCCGTAATCCGCAATATGTGCAGCAGGTGCTGCATGCTGGTGTAGCGGGGCGTGGCGACGTTCATGGCGGAGCATAACAGCGGCAACAGGCACTTTGAGAGCATGCCGTCGGACCCCCTGAACTGATCAGCCACGCTGACGGCATCAAGAGCCGTAGCGGCTCGGATTTCATGCAGCGGCGGCGGCCGCAGCGTCACGCGCAGCAGAAGTCCGTACAGTGCCAGATTCGCGCGCAGCCCCATCGGGGAAACATAGGCGTCAGATCCGATCCACGGGTCGCTTCCCTGCAGCGAGTAACAGGATTCACCCCGCACGGGACGCCAGTGCTGCCTTAGATCGAGCCCCGTCATGAGTGCAGATGCGCAGCGGTAGCTCGAATGTAGTATCTGGGCGCCTACATCCACACGATCTCCCGCGCGTTCCATCGTGACGATGCGGCCCCCCGGTCGTGCACTGCTCTCAAGGACGATCGTTCCAGCCCCTGCGGCCTGCAGTGCTTGCGCCGCCGCCAGGCCGCCGACACCGGCGCCGATCACGACTACGGGGGCCATGTCGGGCCGTGAGGCGGGAATCGTCATTGCTCGGGCTGCAGGATGCCCCAGTGCTCGAGCAGGCGGCCCTCGCACAGACTATAAACATCGGCCGACCTTATGCGAAATACAGACCCATCCGGCTGCGTGCCTGTGCACCGGTGGACTACGATGCCCACGTTGCCGTCATTGAACTCGAACAGGACCTCGCGTCGACGATTGGTCAAGGGTTCGATCATGCGCCGACATGAATCCATGAGGGAAATGGGATCGACTTCGCAGGATTCCGTGTGCGAGTGATAGCGCGGGTCCGCCGCCAGCAACGCATACTGATAATTGCCCGCGAACATCTCATCGTAAAAGCGATTGATGATATCGGTCGGACGAGGCGTCTTTTGCTCGGTTTGTTCAGTCACGATCTCTTGTGCTCCTTTGACGGTAACGAAATGTCAAACCACACATGGTCCTCGGCGTATTGACCAACTGCGCTCCTGACATCAACCTCCAGCAGCCGATGACCACCCGGTATCACGTAACTGCCGGAGACCGGAAAATCCACCCCGGTCCATTGGGTCCACTGCGTACACGGTGCAGACATTGTGATGGCTGCATGAGCGATGCCGAGCATCTTCGATCCGCCGCGGACAAAGGACGCGAGCCAAGGATCGATCAATTCGCCATCTGCGGTGCGCCAGGAAAGAAACTCCTCGATAGAGAAGTTGGGGTAGAGCTGTTTCCTGGAAGGGCGCACCGGTGACAAGTAGTGTTGCATTCCACCGGCCACAAGCCCCCGCAAGGCAGCTTGAAAAAAGAGCCTTGACACTCCCCGCGACTGGTACTCGGGGGCTACCGCACCCAGGATGCCGGCCAGCGCTGTCGGCGCCAGTCCCAAGCTGCGTTCAGCGAGGCAACGTCTGAGAAGCTCGTTGTATCCCGGAAGGTTGTCAACCTCGCCGGTCCATGCGAAAGGCACGTTGATGCATAACCCAGCGAGCTTGTTCGCCTCCGTGTCCCGTACGAAGTAGTGCATGGAGGCAAACGACGTGAGGATGTCGTCCCTTGTCTCGAGCCACGTCGGCTCTTCGTTGAGGAATGCCGGAAAGCTGTCATCCTCGAAATCCCCGATGCGCGCGCGCAGGCTGGGGTCATCCGCAAGCGTGGTTATCGCAAATGTCACTTGTCAGTCCATCGCGGTTTGCGTTCTGGTCGATTGTTCGCAGAGGAAAACCAGTACTGCCCGGCCGATGAGAAGGCAGCAGGCCTTAACCTCATGGGCGCACTACTGGAGTTGAACACCCACCACGCCCTGGCATGCGCCGCACTCAGGGCGGCCAGCAGTGACGATGTTTCTAGAGCCCCTGCTTGCATTCGGTTGAGCTGCAACCTCAGACCGGCCCGGATGATCATTGTAAACCCAGTGAGAACCATGGCGTTGTACCGGTGTATTGTGTCACTTCAAGAATGTTGAGATACAGTCTGGCGCTGACCCGATAAGAGTCAATAAGCCGATTCACAACGTAACATCAGGGAAGTTGATGTACGCATGGTGCCGTGGCGCTGCAATCGCATCGACAACACGGGTAGAGTCAGTCTGAACCACCTCTCGTGGATCCAGTGGTCCGAGCCAGTATGAACTCCGGAAAGAAAAAGCGATCGCTCATGCCAGTGGCCGCCATCGGAATGATCGCTTCCACCGGCCTGGGCTATTGGCCAATCTATGTATTGCCCTTGCTGGTCGGCCAGCTCATGGATTCCAGGGGCTTCACGGCCAGCCAAGCAGGTCTCCTGGGCTCAATGGAAATCGCCGCAATCGGTCTCATGACCCTGGGTTCTTCACGGATTCTGTCTCGCGGCAATCGTCGACGAACGGCCGTTCTAGGCGCATGCCTTGCACTGCTCGGGCAACTTCTATCCGCTGTGACCCATGCATTTCTGCCAATGGCGTTGAGCCGCACCCTGACCGGATTGGGCGAGGGTCTCGCCTTTGCCGTCGGCAGTGCCGCGCTGACCGGTCAGGAGGAGCCAGACCGTCTATTCGGCCTCGTATTCGTGGGTCGCGCCCTGATCGGCTCGGCGCTTGCGCCGCTGCTTTCGCTGACGACGAGCCGGCTTGGCGTGGATCCGTTTATCCTGATGAGCGTTGTGACTCTGCTCGCTGCGATTGTAATCGGATTGCACTCGGAACTCGCGGCACCGTTGACAGCTGCGGACGCAGCTGCGCTATCCGGCAACGGGGAGAGCCCGGACTTGTTGAAGCGAGCGCCTGCGCTGACGGGTACCTTGCTGGCGGCAGGGGTAGCCTTGCTGGCATTGCTTGACACGGTATCGTGGACGTTTATCGAGCGACGAGGACTTTCAATCGGAATGAGCCCCATGACCGTCGGCAGCGTCCTGGGCCTTACGAACTTCCTTGGAATGGTCGGCGCGACCTTGCCCATCGTTGCAGGCGAACGACTGGGTCGTGTCGCCCCGGTGCTGGTGGGCACCTGTATCGGTGCGGTGGCTGCGGTCGTGCCGTACATATCCGGATCCCGCGTACATTTCATTGTCTTCAGTTCGGCCTATGTCATTGCATTCGCGGCGGTGATTCCGTTTTGCATGGGATCTGCCGCTACCCTGGATCGGGACGGCATGTGGGCCAGTATCGTGGGTGCCATGCTGGTCGCGCCCACCGCGATGGGTCCCTTTCTGGCCGGCTTCGTCATCGACAACTACGGATTCCAGGGCATCCCGTGGGTGCTCGCAACACT
>CAIRSA010000422.1 GCA_903881085.1 uncultured Acidobacteriia bacterium | reverse complement strand
CGTTGTATGCAACCGATGCTAAATGTTGGAGATAGCTTTTCCAGATGCGTTCAACTGCTCCTTCTCGCTTAAATAGAAACTTCTCAATTTTATGTCGATTGTTTTTTGATCCCTACAGGACTGAACCAGATTTTCAATGGCCGCCATTTCCGCCGGAGATGGAACAGGAAGCGCCTCCAATTCATAGGCGGAAACGGCAACACTTCCGCTGATGCAACGGAATGCGAGATCGGCGATTTCACTGTTCAGAAATGCGGCTAACGCAACGGGGGAAACCTTTACAGCCCCCTCCACGGGACGAATCATGTTCAAGTGATTCTCAACAACAACCCCGCCGCGAGAATCTATGAGTTCAATCGGCAATGCTGCCGCAATCAGCCTGCGCGACTGCTCCTTCGCCGTTGTCCGCTGAAGAAGCACACACGGCTGATCGATTCTAAGCCAATCGTCGCCGGGCTGCATCTTGAAGTATGGTTGATGATTCCGCTTCTCCGCACGAAACACAAATTTGCCCGGCCCTGCTATGCATTCGGCCCAAATTAAGGGCAGTGCAGACTTTCCCGGCTTGGATCGCAACTGAGGTTTGTGACGATTCCAAACAAGGGGGCCAGTGGAAACCTTGTAACCCCAATCGGCAAGGCGACACTTCATTCCAGTGAGCGCCTTGATGAGGTGCGCCTGGCTGGGGTCTCGTGGAATGAGCCAAGGCGAGGACAAGTCCCCAACCCGCAATTCAAACGAGCCGGCCCGAGTCACCTGCGCCTTGCCTTCAGTGGAGACAGAAACGTAGTGGACTGCGGTCTTCCGCACAGGACTATTCCGACGATAGGTCGCCAGCATCGTCTCCTGCAACACATCCTCAAAAACGCCCTTACGTGCTTCAATAAAGTCAATCGCGACGGGCGGGGCCTCGGCTGCCAGTATCGATCGCAACGACTTGAAATATTCGCCGGCAAGAAAACTTGTTGGCGTTACGAATGCGATTACGCCATTGGGCGCTGCAAAGCGTAAGGCAAGATCAGTGAAGACGCCATAGAGATTTGCATGGCCAAATAGGCTGCGTTGGAATCTCGCTCGAAGCGCAGGCGTAAGAACAACACGCCCATACGGCGGGTTACCAATGACCAGGTCGTACAACTCACCAGTCATCGGGTAGTGCAAACTATCGCCCACCTTAACAAGTTGGGCCACTGGACGGCCTGCGGCAGAGATTATTGGAGACAGCGCAATCTCAAGAAATGTTTGTGACAGCCAAGCTGCAAATTCATCCACTTCGAACCCGCGCAGGCGATGCTCGATGCTGGCGAGAATGGTCTCAGCGGAATTTCCCTTCAACGCATCTACCATCCGCAGGGAGGCAGGACCCAGGAATGCGCCTCCGCCACAGGCGGGATCCAGGACCCGGCAGGTTCGCCAATCGGTCCCAGCTTCCGTAGCCAAATCCAGCAAGCGTGCACTCAGGGCTGGGGGCGTGTAGTAAACACCGAAGCGAGAGCGAAATGCATCCGGCAACATGGATGTGTAGGTGATGCTTAACCAGTATGCGGCCGAGATGGGATCGAGCAACGCCGCGTTGTTGGCAAGCATCGCCGCCAGGGATGCAGCTCCGAAATCGAGTGCGCCGGTCTCATCCTTGGGCTCAGTCTCTTTACACAAGACATGTCCAATCGCTCGTGCGTAGCTTGCGATCAACTCCTTCATGAAATGTTTGATGCGGGGCAATCGGTGGGCGCTATCCAACCGTTCGGCCCAGGCACGGGCGAGCACTCTGCCGTTGCGAAATGCTTCCCCAGGCTCTTGAACAGGATAAGTGGCAACCGTCCTGCGCCTGGGAACGTGCGGGGGCGAAATCGACGGATCTGTTCGAAATCCAGGGAAGCTCATCTGCACGTCTCACTTATCGGCAATCTTCAATTGTACGATGCAGAATTGCCTTTAGAATACTATAGCAATGGCGGCCTGCGCCAAACGAGCCGTTTACTTCGCGCTCGAGCGGATCAACAGGTCGAAAAACAAAACGTGGGGCGCGTCCGAGCGCGGCAAGGTTTTGTATGCCTCCAACATCTCTTTCGACTTCAAGCCCAACCCGGCCAGCCCAAGGAAGACGGTACCATCCGCCTTGTAAGGACTGATCTGCTGCTTCTTCCACTTTGCAGGCTCCAGCACATAGGGCCGCAGGTAGTGGAACGACTGTTCCAGCGTGGTGCCGCTCCACAGATTCTTGCCGTCCTGTTGCGCCAACCGGCACAAAATGGAAAAACCATCCAGGTTCATGGCGGAATAGCTCAGCGAGTTGGTGCGTGCTTCCTCGCGCGGACAGCTGCCATTAGGCTGAATCTCGGTCGGCACCAGGTACTTGTGGAAACGCTCCCACATCTGCGTCTGCACGTCCTGGTTGTGTGAGAACGCCGAAAAAGCGGCCACCTGCGACGTCCACCAGGTGCCGTGATTGTTCTGCGCCTTCTTTTCATCCAAACCGTTCTTACTACTGTTCAACCACTTAACGTAAGAGGCATACCACTGACGGGCAGCCCTGGAATCGGCCTCGTTCCATTTGCCGGAGCGATCAAGCAACGCCATCCCCTGAGCCGCGTAGATCAAGGACACAGTATCGATGATTCCCGCACCTCGGCCATTGTTATGGCCCCTCACCGCCTGCCCGTAGTTCAGGTTCGGATTCATGCGCGTTGCATCATCAATGAACCAGACTCTCACCAGCTTCGCGGCTTGTTGGGCATATCGCGCGTCGTCGAACAGCCAGGCACCGAGCCCCAACGCCATAACCGCTTCCGACATATCGCCCAGCGCGCGGCGATTTTTATCGTCGCGATTGGGATTACGTTCTCCGTCCTTGCGGATATAGGGCCCATTGGGATTTTTAGGGTCAGGCCACCAGTAGGGGCCTTCGCTGTAATAGTCGTTGCGGGCAATGTCTAAACCCTTGGGGCGGGCGTAGGTAACACTCCACGGACCTCGCTTCATCTCACGTTCACATGCGGCACGGATCTGCTGATGCATGCCGGTGGAGGCCTTCATAGCCTTCGCTTCTGCTTCTGAGATCAGAAGATACGGGCTTTCAGCGCGCGCGGCGCTCAACAGTACAAAGAGCAAAGAGGCAATCATGGCTTTACAGCCAGCGTAACACCACTCTGCGTAGTCGCGTCGCCGATTCGGATTTGCACCAGCGCGGGCATACCCCGAGTTACTCCATCTGGCACCTTGGCGTTAACTTGGAGTAGTCCCGAAATCGCGCCGGGGGCCCCGCCAGCATAGTAAAGGTCTGCCGGAAGCCCGCCGATAAGAACACTTACAGACAGCAGAGGATTGGGAAATGGGAGGGCGGCGAGCTTGCCGTCTATTCCTGGCGGATTGGTGTCCCCTTCCCCGGTAGCAAAGATGCTAACGATGGAGCCGGGCTCGGCCGGATTGTTCACCCCATTCACCGTGAAATCCTGATTCAGGATTGCGCCCTGGCCCAATGCATCCAGCGTGAAAATGCCGGGCGCAGCGCTCGAAACAGGCAACACCAGCCCGGAGGACCGCACACCCAGATACTCCACTTGCACGGAGGTCGAATTGCGGCCGCGCACGGTGTAGGGTACAACGGCCGATAGTTGTCCACTGCTGGCATACAACATTGGCGCAGGTACGCCATCGAACAGTACACGTGTGTTCGAGATAACGGTATCCACAAGACCAGAACTATTCAGGCTCAAACTCGCCAGCACTTGCGGCCCGAAGTTGGTGCCGAAGACGGTGACGATCTCGCCGGGCGAAATCGGTCCGCGCGCAAAACTGGCGGCGTTTGTGATCGCCGCCACGGTTGGAACCGGCGGGCCGGGCACGGTCAGTGTCACCGCTACAAGAAAGGGCACCGCAACGGCATCAGTCTGGGATACAGTGATTGTCCCGTTGTATGTCCCACCGGCTAGACCCGTCGGGTTAACTGAAATGCTCAGTGGCGCCGGCGTCTTCGCCTGAAGCGACGCTGCGTTGTTCACGAACAACCACGCAACGTTGGCGATGGCACTGAACGACAGCGGATCTCCGGTACTGCCCACGTTCAGCGTCTGCGGATTTAATGACGAGCCCTGCTGCACGGAAAACAAAAGTGACGTTGGATTCACCGTCATTGTTGGCGGCGATGACACAGTCATGGAAACAGCGATTGTCTGGACCGTGGTGCCGCCGATGGGCGTGAGCGTGACGGTACCCGAATAGGCTCCAATGCCAAGCCCGGCCGGATTCACAATGATGTTGAGCGCCGCAGGCGTGGTGCCCGATACGGCGTTGGTAGACAGCCACGGATTACCGGACGTGCTGACCACGAATTTCAGAGCGGTTGTTGTCGCGGTGATCTGAACCGTTTTTTGCGTGGCCGCAACGCCCGACTGCGGCGTAACCGCGAACGATACGCTGGCCGGAGAGGCCACCAAGGCCGACGGCGCGGGCAGCACAGTCATGGTTACCGGGACATTCACCGGGCCGTTCGTCGCTTGCGAAGTGATGGTAATTGCCCCGTTGTAAACTCCCGGGACAAGTTGGTCAAAGGCAGCTACACCTACCTGCAACGAAGCGGGAACGTTGCCGCCGGAACCCGCGGGGAATACCAGCCATGTACCACCTGATCCCGTGGTGGCGATTGCCGTATAGGAAAGGCCAGGCGAACTGGCGGTAATAGAGAGCGACTGGGCGGCTGGAGGCAGGCTGCTCCCCAACTGCACAGTGAACGACAAAGAAGCGGGCGCTACCGAGATCGTAGCGGAGGTCACGCCCGCGGCCTGCATCGCAATGGAATAGGATCTGCTTGCGACGTTGCCACATGCATCGGTAGCCTTTAACGTGAAGTTCGACGCACCCGCCGTCGTCGGGGTGCCCGCCACGGCATATGTACTATCTGAAATCTGCTTCACAGCCAGTCCGTCTGGAAGCACTCCTGAGGCAAGCACGAAGACCGGTGACTTCGAAAACGGAGTGACGCAACCGCCGCTGGTGAGCAGTGCCACCTGATAGATGGTGCCGACAGTTCCTACCGGGAATGAGGTATTGGCAATGGTCAAGGAAGGAGTGGAGGTGGCAGAGATGTTGATCGAAGCGGGTTGCGTCGCCTTAGTCCCTACCGCATCGGTTACAGTAAGGGTGAAGTTATAGGTTCCCGCAGCGGATGTCACGCCGCTGATCGTGCCACCCGCAGTCGACAACGTAAAGCCAGGGGGCAAGCTACCGGCAAATGACCAGGTGTAAGGTTGAGTGCCACCGGTTGCGGTCAGCGTTGTCGAATAGGACTGTCCGATCGCTCCGCTGGCCAGTGTTCCATTGGAGACCAGCGTCAATGCTGCGGAGTTCTGCTGCACCGTATAAAGCACGCCGCCTAACGTGATGGTAGCCGTGCGCGCATCTCCAGTATTGGCGGCAACGTTGTAGAGCAGCACGCCGCTGCCCGCTCCCGAGCCCCCAGAAACAAATGTCACCCAGCCCGAATTCGACGAAGCACTCCACGGGCAGCCGGTCTGCGTAGTGATGCTAACGCTGGCGTTGCCGCCGGCCGGACCAAACAGGTGATTGGTCTCGGACAACACGTAGGTGCAGGCCGTGCCAATCGTACTCGTCAGCAAAATCGGAGGAGTGGTATTGAAATCTCCAATTTGCGCAATCACCTGCTCCGTTCCGATCTGAGAACTGAATTTCACGTCACAGTTGGCAACGCCGGTGGCGTCCGTCAAGACGATGCCATCAGGCGTATTGCACGAGGCGGCCGGCAAAAGCTTGATGTCGTTCGTTGTCAGACGGACTCCAACGTTCGGAATCGGCGCGCCCGGAACAAATCCCCCACCGTTGACTTGAACGACGATGGCCCCCGTAAGCACCTGTCCGGCGGTCCCTGTAACTGTGCGGTTGTTGGCCGTCCCCGGCTTGAGCAAGGTGACTTGCGGGGGCGTGGCAAGGCTTCCGTTCGGCAGGCGCGAAGGCACCGTCGTAAAGAAGAAGCTGACATTTCCAAGTGTCGATGACGCCACAATATTTCCCTGCTGAAAGGATGTGCTCTGGGGCGGGCTCGACCCTACCACCAGCGTTGTAGCCTTTCCATTGGCATCAGTCGCGGCCATGGAACTGACGAGGGTTCCGAGCGTCGGCGTAATGGACCAAGTGATCGGAAGATTCGCGACCGGCTTGCCTGCTGCGTCCAGCGCTTGCACCGTCAATGGCGTTGTAGCGGGGAAATACTCGAAGACAATCTGCCCGTTTCCACCAATACTGATCAACTTCTGTGCGGAGGCGAGTCCACATCCAAAAACGATGAGCCCAGCAATCTTAGCAAGCATGTACACTCTATTATCGTCACAACCGGTGTGACATCGAGTAACATCCTGAACTTCATCCGCGGGCCCACGTGGCGCGGACACTCGTG
>CAIRSA010000421.1 GCA_903881085.1 uncultured Acidobacteriia bacterium | reverse complement strand
AGGGACAATGCGGTCCGTCCCCTCCGTCCCCTCCGTCCCCACAAGAATGAGTATGCAACTCCTCATCCTCGCCTTACTTGCGATAGTACACTGGCAGCCACAGACCTCCGGCACCACGGCCTCACTGCGCGGCATCTCCGCCGTCAACGCCAAAGTGGTCTGGGTCAGCGGCGCCAAAGGAACCGTGCTGCGCACCACGGATAGCGGCACAACCTGGCAACAAATCCCCGTCCCCGACGCCGCCGAACTCGACTTCCGCGGCATCCGAGCCTTCAGCGCCAACGAAGCCATCCTGATGAGCGCAGGCCCTGGACCACTATCCCGCGTATACATCACCGCCGACGGCGGCGCGCACTGGAAACTCACCCTTACCAATAAGGACGAAAAAGGCTTCTACGACGGCATTTCTTTCTGGGACCGCAAACGCGGCCTTATACTCGGCGACGCAGTCGACGGCCACATGACCCTGCTCCGCACTGTAGATGGCGGCGCTTCCTGGACCCCCGCCACAACGCCCGCAGCCCTCCCCGGCGAAGGCGCCTTCGCAGCCAGCAACACATCTCTCGTGGTGCGCCCCAACGGACTCGCCTGGTTTGGAACAGGCGGCGGCGCCGAAGCTCGTGTCTTCCGATCCACTGACTGGGGCATCACCTGGCAAACCTCCGTCACGCCAATTCGTCACGATAGCCCCGACAGCGGCATCTTCTCCCTCGTCTTCCGCGACGATCGGCACGGCGTTGCCAGCGGAGGCAAACACTCCTCACCCCAGGAATCCGATGCAAACATCGCCTTCACCAGCGATGGCGGCGTCACGTGGACCGCCCAGCCCGGGCCCGCCGGATTTCGCTCCGCCGTACTCACCAAAGGCTCCACCCTATTTACAACTGGCACCTCGGGCACGGACATCTCAACTGATAACGGCGTCACCTGGACGCCTCTCGCCGCAGCCGGCTTCAATGCCCTTAGCACCGCAGGCAATGCCGTCTGGGCTTGCGGCAGCAATGGCCGGATCGCCGTTCTCCGATGGAACTGAACCCAACTTTGTTTCAATATTGTGATTCAATAAATGCATATGCAACTCGGCGCCGTTACCTACAACGTCCTTAAGGACTGGGATCTCGAAACCGTCATCCGCAACCTGGAAGCCGCTGGCTATGCGGCAGTCGAACTTCGCACCGGCCACAAGCACGGCGTCGAACCTACCCTCAGCGCCGAACAGCGCGAAAACGTGAAGAAACGCTTCCAGGCCAGCAAGGTAAAATTGCTGAGCTACGGTAGCACCTGCGAATTCCAATCGCCTGACCCGAAAGTGGTGGCGCAGAACATCGCCACCGCCAAAGAATTCATCGACCTTGCGCACGACACTGGCGCCTGGGCCGTGAAAGTGCGGCCCAACGGCTTCCCCAAAGATGTCCCGCAGGAAAAGACCATCGCCCAGATCGGCGTCGCGCTGAAGGAACTCGGCAAGTTCGGCGAAGGCAAAGGCGTGGAAATCTGGCTGGAAGTACACGGTGCCGGCACGCAGGTGCCGCCCGTCGCGGCAGCCATCATGCGCGCCACGAAACATAATATGGTGGGTCTGTGTTGGAACTCCAATCCAACCGACGTGGTCAACGGCAGCGTGAAACAAAGCTTCGACCTGCTCCGCCCGTGGATCAAGAACTGCCACATCAACGAACTCACCAGCGGATATCCGTACCGCGAATTCTTTGCCTTGATGCGCAAATCGAATTATGACCGCTACACTTTGTGCGAAGCACAGGAGAGCAAAGAGCCGGAACGCTTCCTGCGTTACTACCGCGCTCTGTGGATGGAGTTGAATCGGGCATGACGCGGGCCGCATTCCTTGGGGCCCTGTTCGCCGCCACACTCACCGCAGCCGTTCCTACGCCCCAAAGCCACTTTGGACACCCCATCGGCGTCGACCGCGTCCTGCTCGACTGGAGCAAAGTTGTCAGCTACTTTCATGCCCTGGAAAAATCGAGCGACCGCATTCAAGTCCGCGAGATCGGCAAAACCGTTGACGGCAAGCCCATGCTCGCCGCCTGGATCGCCGCGCCGGAAACACTGCGCGATCTGAAAAAATATCAGGCCATCCAACAGAAACTGGCCGACCCTCGCCTCACCTCGAATGTCGAAGCGGAAAAGCTGGTCACCGAAGGCAAAAACGTGGTCATGATCACGTGTTCCATCCACGCCACGGAGGTCGCCTCCACCCATACCGCCGTTGAGTTCGCCTACCGCATCCTCGCTGAAGAGACCCCAAAGTTCCAGACCATTCTAAGGAACACGATCATCATCTTGGTGCCGTCGTTAAATCCCGACGGCGTGGATATCGTTACCAACTGGTATCGAAAGACCCTCAATACGCCCTACGAAGGCACTGCCCCGCCCGAGCTTTATCACCGCTACACCGGGCACGACAATAACCGCGACTGGTACATCTTTTCGCAGCCGGAAACCCGTGCCGTTGTCAGCCAACTGCATAACACCTGGCATCCGCAGATTGTCTACGACGTGCACCAGCAGGGCGCCTACGCGTCGCGCATCTTCGTTCCACCATGGCTCGATCCGATCGATCCGAATGTGGACCCGATCATCGCACAGATGGGCAACGCCATTGGCTCGGGCATGGCTGCCGATCTCACCGCCGCCGGCAAGACCGGGGTAGCCATCAACGCCATGTACGATTTTTGGACCCCGGCCCGCCATTACCAGTCCTATCACGGCGGCCTGCGCATCCTCAGCGAATCGGCCAGCGTCCGCATCGCTTCGCCCCTTACCGTGAAGCCCGACGACATCTCTGAGTCCGCTCTTGGCTACGACCCGCGCCAGCGTAGTTGGAATTATCTGGAACCATGGACCGGCGGCGAATGGCGCCTGCGCGACATTATCGATTACCAGCAGATCGCCTGGGAAAGCTGCCTCTACCAGGCCGCGGTCAAGCGTGAAGACATGCTGCGCGCCTTTCTGCGCGTGGGCCAGCGCGCCGTGCAGAAGTTGTCGCCTTACGCCTTCGTGATTTCGAAGTCGCAGTTTGACCCGGGTTCATCGAAACGGCTGCTGGAAACTCTTCGCTTCGGCCAGGTGGAAGTGGAAACCGCCGCCTCCGATTTTGAAGCCGATGGCGTAAAGTATCCGGCGGGCAGCTACATTATCAGGATGCAGCAGCCTTACAGTTCCTTTGCAAAAACGTTGCTGGAAAAGCAGGACTACCCGGATTTGCGCATGTACCCGGGCGGCCCGCCCAGGCGGCCCTACGATGTCACGGCCCAAACGCTGCCCATGCTGATGGGCGTGGCTGTCGCCACGGTGAAAGACCGCTTTGCGGCAACCACTGCTCCGGCTGGCGAACTGCGGTTCCAATACAACGGCGAGCGCACGGAAATGCCGGCCGGCGATACCGATAGCTACAAGTCGATCAACGCGATTTGGAAATCGGGCGGCAAGGTCTTCCGCGATCCCAAGACCGGCCACTTCTTTCGCACGCAAGTGGCCGGATCCGTTCCGCTGAAGCAGCCGCGCGTCGCGCTGTTCAAGAGCTTTCAATCCAATATGGATGAAGGCTGGACGCGCTGGATGCTGGAACAGTTCGGCTTCGACTATCAAAGCGTGAATCCCATCGAGATGCGTTCACCCGAGTTGCGCAAGAAGTTCGACGTGATCCTCTTCGCCGATCAAACATCAACCGCAATCGCCAATGGCTTCCGGCCAGGCTCGATGCCGCAGCAGTACACCGGCGGTTTGGGCGATGCCGGCGCAGAGGCGCTGCGCGCGTTCGCCAATGCTGGCGGCACGATTATCTTTCTGAATCATGCCACTGACTACGCGGTCGACAGGTTGAAGCTTCCAGTGAAGAACGTCGTCCGAAGTGTGGCAAGCAAGGAGTTCTACTCCCCCGGGTCATTGCTGAACGTAACGCTCGAGACCAGCCACAAGCTGGCTTACGGGTTGCCGAAGAACTTGACGATCTGGTCAGAAGGGAGCCCGGCTTGGGAGGCGGAATCGGCGGTCGCGCGGTATCCGGCATCCGGCCTGTTGGCCTCGGGCTGGTTATTGGGTGAAAACCTCATCGCAAACCGGGCAGCATTGTTGGATTTGAAACTCGGATCGGGACACGTAATTCTGTTTGGAATGCGTCCACAATACCGCGCTCAGAGCTATCAAACAGTGAAACTGTTGTGGAATGCAATACTGATGAATTAGGAAGGTTACGGCTGGGGTGGGCATGCCTCGTAGCCCACCCCAGATCCACCCAGGGACAACACGTTTATATAGATAGTAGCGATTTCCGGGTTTGAAATCGATACTGTGAATTCTGTATATTTGCCTACGAAACCAGGCCTCTTCGAACGGCGCTCAAAACCAGTTCCGCCGCGCTGTGAACATCCAGCTTTTCCATCACGTGGATGCGGTGCGTTTCCACCGTATGAAGGCTTAGATTCAACATGTAAGCGATCTCTTTGTTGGGCTTTCCCTCGGCCAGCAACTGATAAATCTGGCGTTCGCGCGTGGTAAGCAGATCATAGCGGTCTTCCACCTGCTTGTTCAGCTTATAGTTATCGGCCAGCGTGCGCGCTACCTCCGGGCTGAAGAAACTCTGTCCGGAATGCACGGCGCGGATCGCCGCAAGCAGATCCTGCTCTACGGAATCCTTCAATAAATAACCCAATGCGCCGGAATTAACCGCCCGCGTGACATAACGCTCGTCGCTGTACATGCTCAAGATCAGCACTTTGGTCTTCGGCGAACGGCGTGGCATCTGCAGTGTAGCTTCCAGGCCGTTCAACTCTTTCATGGCAATATCAAGAATGGCCACGTCAGGCTGGAATCGTTCGGCCTGATCCAGCGCCTGGCTTCCGCTGGAAGCCTCTGCAACCACCTCAAATTCGGAATCTGTTTCCAAAATGCGACGAATTCCCTGCCGCAATAGATTATGATCATCTGCCAAAAGGACGCGAATGGACATTAATCGTTTCTCGCCTGCGCAGCGGCCAGCTGGCGTTCGGCCGTGGAAATCTGTTTGCGCTGCGGGGCCAGCTTGACCAATGGCAGGCTCATCATTACATGCGTACCGTGGCCGGGCGAGGAGACCAGGGAAATCTTGCCGCCCAGCATGGCCGCGCGTTCGCGCATCCCTAAAATGCCAAGTCCAGCCTGGCGCAGCGGAGAGCCATTCGCGCCTTGTTCGAACCCTACTCCGTCATCTTCCACGCTCAATTCCAGCATGCCGTCCTGCTGCTTTAGAGAGATACGCACTTTAAATGGCGAAGCGTGTTTCTCGCAATTGTGCAGCGCCTCCTGTACCACCCGGTACACGCAAGTTTTCCAGGCGTCGGCGAATTGGTCATCGAGACCTTCGGAGTAGTATTCGCAGGCGATCCCGGTGCGGCGCGAAAACTCTTCCGCCAGCCAGCGCAGCGCCGGCTCCAGGCCCAGATCGTCGAGCAGACTGGGACGCAGCAGTAATGAGATGTTGCGAATGGTACGTACTGCATCTTCGGCAAGCGAGCGCGCGCGTAGCCACCGCTCCCGTGTTTCAACCGGGGCGACTTCGCCCGGAACGTGAAAGTGCGAGATTTCAATGCGCAGAGCTGTCAGTGTCTGGCCGATACCATCGTGCAGTTCACGCGAAAGCCGCCGCCGCTCCTCTTCTTGAATCTTGAACAAACGCGCTGAAAGCTGTTCCATCTCCGATTTCGCGCCGGAAAGGGCGTCAAGTTTCATAGCGCTTTCATACTGCAGGTTGCCTGTATAGCGCAAATGCAGAAAAAGCGCTAATACGGCCATGACGAAAACCACGCCGATCAGCGCCAGCAGGCTGCGGATGGCGGCCATTCGCGATGCGCCGTATTTGTTGCGAATAACCGTTTGTTGAGCCGTGCACTGCTCGGCTGCGTCCGTTAATTGGCGGTTCAAGTTAAGGCGCTGGTGACCTAAAAAATCCTTTTGGACATCGATGCCGCGCTCCCGCCGCTCAGCGGCCCTCATGTCTGAGATGAGCTCCAGCGCGTTGTAGAAGTCTTCCAGAAATGGCCGCAGTTGAGTGATTACCTCCGCACCTGACGATTTTGATTCCAGATCCTCGAGCAGGCTGTTCGCCTCCACACGCTGTTTCACCAACAACGTAGTGAAACGTTTGGTCGCCTGTTCTTTGGGGTCAAGCAGGAAATCACGCAACCCAGTAACAGAGTTGCCCATACCTTTCTTCAGCTTGTCTATCTGCTGGTCCTGCGCCAGCAACTGGCTCATTCCAGGCAGGTTTTTGTTGGGCGTCACGGTTTGCAGGTCGTAGGCTATCCAGGCCGCACCGGCCAAACAGCCTAGCGCCACGGCGAAGGCAGCGCGCAATAGATGGAGAGGTTCAATACGCAGCATGGATAATAGTGTACAGCTTCTTTCGCGGCAAGGGGAAAGAATGTCAACAGGCTGTACGGCAGAATTGGTTATCCTGCCTGAAGCCAGACGAGCCTTGTGCCACTCCAATTTCCTGCGGCGCTACGCCCCAGGAACCGCTCCCTCACGGTCGCCGCTCGGTAGATTCCCGATGCCACCGAGCCGCGACCGTAAGGGAGCGGGACAGTCAAAGGAATATCCTTGAAAAATAACGCCGGGCAGTGGAGTAGGTCTAAGGATTATCAACCGCACCGCCGATAGATTGTTGTAATCGCCATTTCTAACCAATCGGGGCCGCAGGCAGCTATACCCCTATTTGCAACCAGGTCGTAAGTATGTTTTCTCAATTGAATAGGTGAGTTACTCAGTTGGCGGCTGGACCCTTTGAGATTACTTTAGAGATAACCCAATTTGTACGGACACGTCCGGCATGCAGGAATTGAGATTCAAAACGAGATGAGACTTGACAGGCGACTGGAACTTCGCACCAGCAAGGACGACTTGGCGCGCTGGCAATCCGCTGCCCGCGGAGGCGGCTACCGCGCCGTGGCCGATTGGATCCGGACTTCTCTGAATCGTGAAGCAGCCTTCGTGTCTGGCAATCTGGCTTCAGGCGGACGAGAGAGCAGCCCTGTCTTTGGCAAAACGACCTTTGAGAACGGGGTTCGCATCGTAACGGAGTCCATTCCTGGAGCGGCCTCCATCGCTGTTGGTGTATTCGTCGACTGCGGATGGCGCGATGAGCGTCCTGAGGAAACCGGGTTGGCTCAGCTTTGCCAGAGAATGCTCTTGCTGGGCACCAGCAGCCGGGACGCGGCACGGATCGCAATGGAAATGGATAGCACGGGTGGCGGCCTGGAGGGATTCACCGGCCGCGATTACACCTGCGTTTCAGGTTTTGTTCCGTCCGGCAAGCGATTCCAACTGATGGATCTGCTGGGCGATATCTTTCTGAACTCCACGTTTCCGCCGGAACACCTGGAGCGCGAACAGTTGTGGATCCGCCAGCAGGCTGCCGCGGCTCTGGACCGGCCGGCGTTTCAATGCGCCGAGCGAATGAAGGCAGAAGCCTGGGGCGGACCGGTTGACTTCGCCGGACGGCGCGCAAGCCCGCGCGGAGACATGCATACCCGCGAAGACGCCATCTATTTTCTGGAAACGCACTACTCGCCCAACCGCATTATCATCGCCGCCGCGGGAGATCTGGAGCATGAGGAATTCGTCGCCCAGGCACGCGACTCCTATTGGCGGCTCATTGGCGAAAGCGATGCCGCTCCATTGGTAAAGCCGGCCTTTAGGAAAGGTATCTCGATTTTGACTGCGGAGGCTGGACAGGCCTATTTCAGTCTGGGCTTCGAAGCGCCTGGCTGCGCCCACTCCGGGCGGATGGGGATAGAGATTCTCACCAGCCTTCTAGGCGGGGGCGCCAGTTCGCGGTTACATACCGCGCTTGCCTCAACGCCCGGCCTGGTATGCGCAATCCATACGGAACATGAAGCATTCCGTGAGGCGGGAATGCTGGTGGTCAACGGGCAAACCTCGCCTGACCGGCTAGGGGAATGTATCGCCAAAGTAATGGAAACGGTTTCCGCGCTCGGATCCTGGCGTCAACCGGTGACGGCCGGGGAACTGGAATTGGCCAGGGAGCGGGTGCGCGCGTGGCATCAACTGGAGGCGCAGGGGCCGTCCACGAGAATGCAGCGCATTGGAACACAGGAATTGTATTTCGGGCGTCATCTCTCGCTACAGCAAAGGCTGGCCGAGATCGATGCAGTTGATTTGAATTCATTGCGCAGATTGATTTCAGGGGAATGGCGCGCTGCGTTGCGGCGGCCTTGCGTGGCCGTGCTGAGTCCTCAGCTGGAGCCAGGCTGGGAATCGCAGCTGCGGACATCGGTCCAGGCCGAATTCGAACCGGAATTCCGGATTTATGAAGTGGAGGCACGGATCGCATAACGCGATACGTGCGGCCGGCCAGGGGTGCCGAATGGCCCCGGCATGATCTTGCAGACGGCGTTCTCAAAGGAGCACGGGGCCAGGCGCCCCGGTGAGGAGAAGTTCTTATGGTGGCTGCCAAAGATGTTGACTTGGTGAGAGAAGCGGTAGCGGAAGTGCGGACCGGCAACAAGCCGGCCGCAAGAAAGCTGCTCGAATCCGCCTGTCAATTGAACGTCAATAACGACAAGGCCTGGTTGTGGAGAGCTTCGCTGGCTGAAACCACCGGGGAAGCGATCTATTTTCTGGAGCAGGTATTACGCATCGATCCTGGCAACGCAACGGCTACGGCATGGTTGGAAAAATGCAAGCCAAAAGCAGAGGAGCCCTCTGATGAACAGGCCGCGCATACTCCGGAATGCCCGTTCTGCAGCCACAGCGAAGAGCGCGAATTCACGCGCTGCCCACGCTGCCGCGCTGTCCTGAATCTGGATTTGTACGCGATTGAAGGCAACCAGGGCGTGGATGAACGCCAGTTGCGCCATGCCATTGAGCATTACAATAAGCTCGGCGCCAATAGTGTTTTCGAAGTGCAGTATTATCTGGCCATCGCCAATCTGCAACTGCTGCAATCGCATGAAGCGGTAAGACACTTACGCAAAGCGGCGGTGCTCGCCCCGGGAGACACTGAGCTGAAAAGCGTGCTCGAAAAACTGCTCTGGCGCAAAACCATCCTGGTGGTGGATGACAGCTTAACCATTCGCAGCGTGGTGGGCAAGACGCTGGAGCGGGAAAAACATCGCGCCATCCCGGTTTCAAATGGCATGGACGCTATCGGCACATTGAAGGAAGAAAAGGTCGACCTGATTTTGTGCGACATCAGCATGCCTTTCATGGACGGCTATCAGTTGTGCAAGCTCATCAAGGACAACCCCAAGACGAAAAAACTCCCGGTAGTGATGCTCTCTGGCCACGACGGGTTCTTTGACAAGGTGAAGGGCCGCATGGCGGGGGCTTCCGACTACATAACCAAGCCGGTGGAAGCGCCGGCATTATTGAAAGCGCTGAAAAAATATTTGGCGGGTTAACCGCAAAGCAAATCGTATTTGCTTGTTTGGGAAGAGAGTTTTCTTTTTATAAGAGGAAAAGACATGTCTGCAAAAACAATCCTGATCGTGGATGACAGCCCTACGGAGATGATGCTGATGCAAAATGCTCTCCAGGGTAAGGGGTATACGCTGTTGACCGCCGTTGATGGAGAACAGGCGCTTCAAATAGTGATGCAGCAAAAGCCGGATCTGGTGCTGCTGGATGTAATTCTTCCAAAGAAGAATGGGTTTCAGGTGTGCCGCCAGCTGAAAACTTCGCCGGAAACCAAGTCGACCAAAATCATAATGGTGACCAGCAAGAGCCAGGATTCCGATCGTTTTTGGGGCCTGAAGCAGGGTGCCGATGAGTATCTGACTAAGCCTTGCACTCCGGAAGATCTGTTGAGGAGCGTCTCGCGCTTCGTGTAAGAAGCGGCCGAAGGTAGAGGATTGCATGCCGGGCAGGAGTGATGATCAATGAATAGACCGATCGATTGGAAAAAAATCTCGGAACTGAAACGGCAGGCGACGGCGCGGCCTGAGGTCCCTCTGGGCGACATGCTCTCTGAGCTACTAGAAAGCGAAACGGTTGTGCCGGCCTGGGATGCGCCGGTGGCTCTGGCTGCACTACTGGATGCCGCGGCTGAGGATCTTGCCCCTGCGATAGCCTTGGAGGCGCCGATTACCGAAATGGCGGTGATGCAGGTCCCGGTAATGCGGGCAGCGGAGATCGTATCGATTCCGGCTGCTCAACCTGTTCTCGCTGCAACGGCAGTGGAGGAAGATACAATTACCGCACTTCCGCTGGTCATGGCCGAAGAGCAAATCACTGCGCCGGCGGATTGGGACATTCCTCCCGTGGCGGTTCTGCCCATTTCGGTACCATCCGCTGCGCGGCACTTCGAAGCCGAAGATCTTAATTTTTCGATCGCACCGAACCTGGAGATCCATTCCAAGGTCGAGATGGCCTTGTCGGAGCTGTCTGAAAGCCCCAACCGGTGCGCGGCGATCGACACGACGCCGCCCGTAGAATTCCACCCGCCCGTGCAATTGGAAACCAAGATAAGCTCCGCCGCTCCGCCGCTGGCCGGGAGAATCGAAGTCCATTCTCCGCGGACATTGGAGCCAATCACGCCACGGCTGGCGGAAAACTTGGGGCTGCATTCGACTCAGGCGGAAAGCTTTATACCGAAACCGGCATCCATCTATGCCGCCACCCCGTTTACCCCGCCGGGGCGGATTCAGCCACCTCAACCGGCAGCACAGGTGGATTCCCTGCTGGCCATGCTGCTCGGTTCCGAGAAAAGCGTAAACGCGGTTCCAGTGCCGAAGCTGGAAGCAAAGTCCCCGAATGCACCCATTACGGAACCAATACCAGTAGCAAGCACCGGGCCCCCGCCAGGGCAGGCATCGCCGCCCGCCGTAGTTTTCCCGTTGCCTTCGCCCACCGCTGAAGTGGACGATTTGATCTCAGCCATGGATAGGGAGGTGGAGCGCAGCCCTTTCGAAGAGAAGACTGGGGATTCAACCCCGTTAACGGCAGAAAACCCGTTAAGCCGGGAAAGTTGTTTGGTCTTCTCTCTGGCTGGCGTAAAGTTCGGAATCCCAATTCATCAGGTAGTCGAACTCGATAAGCTACCTCGCGTCACAAGAGTCCCCAACGTCCCGTATTGGGTGCGCGGGGTAACCAATCTGCGCGGTGAAATCCTGTCTGTTCTGGATCTGCGTTTGTTGATGGGAATGGAGCGCCATGAACATCTGGACCGGGGCAGAATTCTGGTCGTAAGAATAGGCGAGGAGTCCACGGCCGCGCTGGTGGTGGACGATGTGAGCGGCATCGCGCGCTATGTTCAGGACCAGTTGCAGCCGGCCTCCGCGGACGAGAGCCCGAAGATTATTCCGCTGCTCGATGGAATCTATTCCACCGAAGACCTGTCGTTAAAAGTATTGAACGTTGAAAAGTTGATGGCGACTCCTGAGTTGCGGCAGTTGGAAGCTGCTTAGCAGCCTGTGGCAGAAGTCAGGCAGGCGAAACGGCCCGCCCCACCAAAGGCTGTGAGCGAGTGAAATTTACAGGTGGCGGAGGCGGTTTCGCCTGCGTAAACAGCCTGCCTAGGTAGGAATGAATGAATCAGGCGCGGAAGTAACTTCACGCGCCGGGTCCGGGCCGTCCCTGGCCCAGGTTAGGGATAGAGAAGGTATCTGGTTGGCCGTTGACGGCGGAACAAGCATTCCGGCGCTACGTGTAAGGCATGTTTGAGGGATAGGGATAAGGAGAGTTCAAATGATTGACAGAGTCAAGAGTCTGCAACTGTGGATGAAATTGAGCTTGGTGGCGTTGCTGATGGGCATTCCGCTAGCCGTATTGCTGGTCGTGTTCATGCAAACCAAGAAAGCCGAACTCGCGACGATCCGCGATGAGGCGGAGAGCGTGGAATATATGGCGCCGTTCCGCACATTGTTAGAGAACGTGGCGCTGCACCGCGACTTCAGCCAACGCGCCATCAACGGCGACACATCGCTCCGCGCCGCGCTGCAGGCCGTGGAGCCAGCAATCGACGCCGACCTCACCACCCTGCAAAAAGCCGACGAGCACCAGGGCAAAGTGTACGGCACCACCGACACTTTGAACACGGTGAAGAACTACTGGCGCGATGTCCGCACGCGCGGCACGGATGTCTCGGCCAAAGAGAGCTTCGACATGCATACAAAGATGATCGCCAGCCTGCAGGACCAGATGCGCATCGTGGGCGACTACGCAGTTATTCTCGATCCCAAACTGGATACCTACTACCTTGGCAACACGATCCTGCTGCAACTGCCTGGCGCGGCCGAAGCGCTGGGCCAATTGCGCGGCTTCGGCAGCGGCCTGCTGGTGCGCGGCAAGATTACCGACGAAGAGCGCAACCAGTTGATCACGCTCGCGGCCAACGTCAACCGTTATACGGGCCGCAACGGCTCCATCGCCACGGCGATGAGCGCGGTGTTCCGCAAGGCGCCGGCGCTCGAAGCCAAGCTCGGCCCGCAAGTGCTGGCCGCCGCAGGCGCAAGCGAAGTGTTCCTGCAAGCGGTAAACGATACGATCATTCACGGCGGACAGGCCAATGGCAATCCCAAGGAATACTTCAACACCGCGACCGCGGGCATCCAGGCAGTGCTGAAGCTGTATGAGGCAAACAGCATCGCGTTCCGCGAGCAACTGGACCTTCGCGGTGAACAGATCCGCAGTGAAATCTGGCTCGAAGCCGGCATTGCCACGCTGGCTTTGTTCCTGGCATTGCTGATGATCTACGGCATCACGAGCGGCGTTGCGCAGCAGGTATCGTCCATCAACATGATGTTCCGCAAAATCGAAGACGGCGACCTTTCGGCGCGTACCGAGGTCTATACCAACGACGAATTGGGAACCCTCGCCAAATCGCTCAACGCAACCTTCGATAACACGGCCAGCCTGATGCAGTCACGCGAAGAGCGCGACCGGATTCAGAGCAGCATTCAAAAGCTGCTCGAAGAGATCGCCGGCGTGGCAGACGGAGACCTGACGCACGAAGCCGAAGTCACCACCGAAGTTACGGGCGCTATTGCCGACTCGTTCAATTACATGATTGTAGAGTTGCGCGGCATTATCGCTAACGTGCAGCAGACCACCGAGTCCGTAAGCACGTCGGCCGTCTCGGTACAGAACACGGCGGAAGCGCTGGCGCAGGGCTCGGAATCGCAATCGATGCAGATTGTGGAAGCCTCGGCGGCAGTCGACGAGATGGTGGAATCGATCAATCAGGTAACGGCCAATGCCAACACGGCGGCACGGGTCGCCGAAGTAGCCTTGCAGAACGCCAAGTCCGGCGCCGAATCGGTGCAGAAGACCATCAGCGGCATGAATGGCATCCGCCAGCAGGTGCAGCAGACCGCAAAACGCATCAAGCGCCTTGGCGAAAGCTCGCAGGAGATCGGCGAAATCGTGCAGCTGATCGGCGACATTGCCGACCGCACGTCGATTCTGGCTCTCAACGCATCGATTCAGGCCGCCATGGCTGGTGAAGCGGGCAAGGGCTTCGCGGTTGTAGCAGAAGAAGTTGAACACCTCTCGGAACGCTCCACGGAAGCCACCAAGCGCATCACCAGCCTGATCAAGACGATTCAAAGCGATACCAGCGAAGCCATCGCGGCCATGGAAGAGACGACGCGCGAAGTGGTGGGCGGCTCCACGCTGGCCAACGAAGCTGGCCAGAAGCTGAATGAAATCGAATCGGTTTCCGTACAGCTGGCTGACCTGATCCACTCTATCTCCACGGCATCGACATCGCAATCCCGTGGATCGGAATCGATAGCGCGGTCCATGAGCGACATCTCGGAAGTTACCCAGTTGACGGCACAAGGCGCCAAAGACGCGGCCGAATCGATTCGCCATCTGGCCGGCTTGGCCGACAGCCTGAGCGGTTCCATGAACCGATTCAAGTTGCCTGCCGTGGCTGCATAACAGTTGCCTGTAACCCCGCCGGGGCCTTGCGGTCCTGGCTACATTAACCCAAGGAGGCAGCGTGTCAAGCCATATCAATCCTGAAATAGTGGCCGGGGTTCTTGATGAACTGCAAGGTCAAATCTCGGCGATCCGTCACGGCGCATCGATTTTGAAGGACAATCCGTCGGACTTCGCCGCGTTTGAGGAAGTTCACCGGTTTCTGTTCGGCATCAAGACGTCGGCGCTGATGGCCGGCCTCACCACACTGAGCCACATTGCGCATTATCAGGCTGAGGCGCTGGAAGAGATTGCCTCAGGCATGCTGGAGTGGACTCCGCTCACCACCATCGCCTTTGACACCGCGATGCATCAGATGGATTCGTTTCTTCTGGCTTCCACCACGGGTGAGGCCGATGAGCGTAAACTGCTGACCAGTGTGGTAAGCGCCTTCCGGCACATGCGGGGCCAAAGCGAAGCAGGAGTGGAGGAAGAAGTGGCTGGGTTGCTGGAACAGGACAGCTTGCATTCCGAAGCGGTGGAAGCCCGGGAGGCGGCCGCGCGCCCAGCCCCGGTTCCGGCCGGAGAAGGCTGGGACTTTGACTCTCTGCCGCTTGATTTGATCGAAACTTTCCGCATGGAAGCCAGCGAGCATCTGCTGGCCATCGGCGATTCGCTGTGCATGCTGGACCTTGCGCCCAACGCCAAGCCAGTGCTGGCCGACATCCGCCGCTCCGTGCACACATTGAAAGGCGCAGCCGGATCGGTAGGGCTGCGCCAACTCAGCTCGCTAGCCGGGTGCATGGAACACTTGCTGGACAGGGTGAACGACGGTGCAGTGCCATTCCAGACGGATCTGCTGCAGTTGCTGCTGGCAACGTTCGACACAATGAGTGAACTGACTGCCGGCAATGAAGGCTCCGCTGATTTGCGCGAAGCGATCGTGGACTTGCATGGCGTTTACCAGATGTTTGACAGCCCTCCGGCAGAGCAAGATCCGGCGTCCGCGGATGGGTTTACCTCTGCCACAGAAGGTTGGGAAGAGGATCACCTCTATGCGGATCTGGAAGAGATCTTCCATGAGGAATCGGCCGAACTGCTGTTGACCGCCAGCGCGGCAATGCGCCTGTTGGAGCAAGGCCCGGTTACCAAAGAGCTGCTGAAAAATGCCCGCCGCCCCATTCACACACTGAAGGGCGCGGCAGGAACCGTCGGCTTGAAGCAGACCAGTCATTTGGCCAAGCGGCTGCAATTCCTGCTCGATGGCATGGAGGAGGATGAGATCGAAACCTCTCCGCTGACTCTCACCCTGGTGCAGGACGCGTTTCCGCTGGTGGCCGCGTTGTGCGATGAGAACAACCGTTCAGTGGAACTTCGCCGTCAGGTGGAAGAGATGCATGCGCGGTTTGACGATGTGGAGAGTCACGCCAGGCTGCAGCCTGAAGTGCAGGCGCAAATAGACCCAGGCGCATCGGATGCGATCCCGGCCGATCTGGCTGACATCTTCAGCACCGAAGCCGAAGAGCTGTTGGTACGCATCGATGAATCACTGAAGGCATTCGAGGCCACACCGGAAGACAATAAGCCGCTCGACGACTTGCGCCGGGATGTACATACGCTGAAGGGCGCGGCGGCCTCTGTAGGCCTGCGCCAATTCGGCCATCTTGCCCACCGCATGGAAGACCTGTTCGATGCACTCGGTACAGGCAGCGTTGCGCCCTTGCCGGAAGTACATTCCATTTTCCGCGACACCTGGGACGCCATGGCCATGATGGCCGCCGGCGCCGACGCCGAACTGGCCCTGCCGCTTTACCCGCGCTACTCCCAATTGCTCGACGCCGATCAAAAGGAGCTGGAAGCGCTGCTGGATCTGGACGAGGCAGCGCATCCGCCGGCTCCACAGGCAGTGGCAGAGGTCGTGGCCGAGTCTATTGCCCTGCCCCAGCCGGAGGCTCCCCCAATTGCTGTTGTACCCTCTGCTGCAGTTCCAATTGCCGCGCCACAGCCGGTCTCAACTCCGCCCGCGGCTGCAGCGCTGCCCATCGCAGCCGCCCGCAAGCGAAGTGGTCTCACCGTGCGCGTGCCTATCGAGCGCCTGGACGAGATGGTGCACATGATCAGCGAACTGGTGGTAAACCGCTCTACGTTCGAACAGCAGCTTTCCGCTTACGCCAAGGAAGTGAGCGAACTGCAGCTCAGCCTGGCGCGCTTGAAGCGCATCTCAAACCGGTTGGATTCGGACTTCGAAGTGAGCTCGTTCCAAAGCGGCTATGGACACCTGGCGGTGCGGGCAGTGCATGCGCCTGCGCAAGCAAAGGAAGGACGCGAAGAGTTCGATCCGCTCGAGTTAGACCGGTATACGGACTTCCATCTGGTATCGCGCGACTTGAGCGAGACCTCGACCGACATCAGCACGGCGGCGAACGAACTTTCGTACCGCATTGCGCACTTTGACAGTTATCTGAGCCGGCTGGGCGGATTGACCAGCGAGATCCAGGATGAGATCATGCGCATCCGCATGGTGCCGCTGCAAAGTATCGCCTCGCGCCTGGACCGTACGTCACGCAGCACCAGCGCACGCAGCGGCAAGCACGCGCAGCTGATTGTGGAAGGCGGGCAGATCGAATTCGACAAGAGCGTAATCGAAGAGATGTCTGGCCCGTTCGAGCATATCATCCGCAATGCGATCGACCATGGCATTGAGAGTCCGGAGGTGCGCCGCGCCGTGGGCAAACCGGAACAGGGCATGGTCCGTTTCCACGCCTTCAACCAGGGGACACAGATCGTGATTGAGATCACGGACGATGGCGGTGGCTTGCGCGCCGAAATGATCCGCGAGAACGCTTTGAGAAGCGGCCTGCACACGGCCGCGGAGTTGGATGCCATGACAGCGGACGACATCCATGCGCTGATCTTCCATCCGGGCTTCAGCACCTCGCTGGACATCAACGAAATATCCGGCCGCGGCGTAGGCATGGACGTAGTGCGCACAGCCGTGAACAAGCTGAAGGGTACCATCGCGATTGAGAGCGAAGCGGGAGTGGGCACCAAATTCATCATCCGCCTGCCCATGTCGCTGGCCATCATGCGCGTGCTGATGGTGCGCTGCAATGAAGAGCGGCTGGCAGTGCCGCTGGCTTCGATCCACCAGGTGATGCGGGTGGATCATGACGCGCTGGATTTCAGCGGCGACAAGCCGACCATACGCATTGATGACAGCTACGTACCCGTATTTAATCTGAGTGAGGTACTGAGCCTGGGCGGGGCAAAGGCGAAGAATCTGAAGCGCATTCCGGTTCTGGTTTTCCAGTTTGGCGATAACCCAGTGGCATTCGCGGTCGATTATCTGATGGAAGCGCGCGAGGTCGTGGTGAAGGGATTAGGCGATTTGCTGCGCCGCGTGCCGGGCATTTCCGGTGCAACGCTAACCGGCGACGGCAGCGTAGTCCTGATTGTGGAACCGGCGGATTTGGTCCGTATTTCCAGTCAGAAGCGAAAGAAAGTTGAGAAACCGGTTGAAGTCAAGCAGCGCGGCTTGGACGTGCTGGTTGTCGACGACTCGGTCAGCGTGCGGCGCGTGCTTTCGAACCTCATCACCAATAGTGGCTGGACGCCAACATCAGCCAAGGACGGCGTGGAAGCGTTGGAGATTCTGCAGCGGCGCGGAACGGCGCCGGACGTGATCCTGCTCGACATCGAGATGCCGCGCATGGATGGCTACGATCTAACCAGCATTCTGCGCAACGATGAGATGTTCAAGCATGTACCGATCATCATGCTGACTTCGAGGTCGGGCGAGAAGCACCGCCGGAAGGCGTTTGAACTGGGGGCAACCGATTATCTGGTGAAGCCTTACCAGGAGGAGACGCTGCTGGAGGCGATTCGCAAGGTGGTGAAAGAGGTTAAGCCGGCGTTGGCAGGATAGGTGACGCGCGGAGTACCACTCCAATACCACTCGTTTCTCGTAGGATGAGGTTTGAACAAATAGCGCTCGCAAGCGAGCGGGCAGGCGAATCCGCCGTCGCCGTGGCGAAGGAGGATTCGCCTGTTCGAAAACTAACTTAAGGAAACGTCATGTCGAAAAACGAGTGGTATTGGAGTACCACTTTGACCAACGGGGTAATTCGAAAAATGATATTTTACCCGCAAAGCATTAAAATCTAAAGGCTTTTATCAACTCATGGCTTTCACCAGAGGCTTATCTCCAAGCCGGCTGCCGGCAGTTGTTTTTGCCTTAGATTCATCTAGTTAGCCTACCTAAGTTGATAAGGAGGACGACCTTGTCATAAGAGCGAAGATAACCTGCCGCAATTGCCGCGACTCTACATCCCAGGTGTAATTCGTCTGCCGATGTAGGGCAGATTGGTACTCGGCCTTCCGGGGCAATCTTGGCGCTGATGGGCAACGATGTAGCCGGCTTCTCCATTCTTGAAGCCCCAGATGGCCGGGACTACCGCCACGCCTCTGTCATCGTGCTCGCCCACAAACCGCGAGTTCCTTAGGCGCCGCGCAAAAATAACTTTGCAGCCATCGACGTGGCGCAGAGTCTCACTCCAATGTCGCTTACATTGATT
>CAIRSA010000420.1 GCA_903881085.1 uncultured Acidobacteriia bacterium | reverse complement strand
GTTCGTTTGTCCAGGATCCCGGCGACCGTGAACGGATCCGCCATACCCTGCTGGTAGGAAACAGGCTGGCCGAACGCGGCGAGGACTGCCGCGTTCGCCATGCCGGATTGCTGCGTCCACATTATGCTGCCGCTGTCGTGTAAAGCACCCACGCTTCGATCACGCCCGCTGTCAGCGGGCCCGAAGCGATCGTGATGTTGATCTTGCCGGCCGCAGTCATCTTGAACGGGGTCGCGGTGCAGGTTGGTACAACCACCGCGTCAGCGCCTAATGATGCTTTGGCCGTGGCCGTCAGGATGCTCGTCGCGCTCGAACCGGCGGCTGTGCCAATTGCGACGGTTGCGGAGCCCGCTGCCGCGACGGCAGTCGTCGCGTTCACCACGCCTCCGAAGACGACTGCATTGTCAGGGATCGTGTCGCTGACTGCTGGGGTACAGGTGGCGCCGCCATCGACGCTGAAATCATATTTCGCGTACGCCACCTTGAGGCCATGCGCCTGTCCGGAAAAGCCAGGCACGCCAAACAGGTTGACCCTCACGACGGCAACGCCCGTTGCGGCGGCCACTTCGACCGCGCCGACCAGCAGGTTGCTCGCGACCGTGGATGTCACCTTTTTTGCCGTATCATCCCAGTACGCCAAATCGCCCTGCGCAAAAGTGCTCGCGTCCTTGGCGAGGTCATAGACGCCCTCGATTTCGCACTGGACGTCTGCGCCTGAGAGCGTGTCGTTTGCGGCTACGCCGAAGACGTTACCGACCTTGAAGCCGCCGCCTGACAGCACATCGTAAGGCGCCGTGAGGACGAGATTATCGCCGCTCTTAATGAAATTGATCATGATTCCTTTCTCCTTTTAAGCAGCCGTGTTCTTCTGCAGGCCGCGATGGTCAATCGCCGCTGCGGCAAAATCCAGGCGAGCCTTAATCTCGACGCCGTCCACTTCGAAGCCTTGCCGGGTCTCGATGTACACACCCTGCTGACCTTCGAGATAGCAGTACTCAATCGTGTCAATCGTGCTCGGGTCAGCCGCCGTGTACCAGTTGGTGTCGCCGACGGCTGGGACCGCGTCCAGGCGTGGTTCAACGATTGGCACCATGGCTCGCACGAAGGCGGGTACGTCCGCTGAGGATGCCGTGGCGGCCAGGTTGACCGGGTTGGTGAGTTGCACTGCAATGCCTTCGAGCGCCGCCGGGATGATCAGGAATTTCGGGACAAGGTTCAGGATCGTTCCCTTCGGTGCCGTTTGCTTGCGCATCAGCTTACGCGCCGTGGTGATGTTGGCCACCGCCGCGAGCGCATTGGTAGCGCTCAGGTTCTTGTGTGTGGCGTGGAACAGCGCCAGGCCATCGGCCATGTTCGCGTTCGCCGTAATCACGGCCCACACCGCGTCGCTTTCGAGCGTGGCTGCCGCTATGCCCAACCCTGCAGGAATCCGCGTCAACGCTTGGAGGTCGTCATTCAAAACCACCTTCCGTGTGATTGGGACAATGCCGCCCCAGGTCGTGAGCGCGTAAGACTCCTTCGAGTCGCTCACATAAATACGAACGAACTCCCCGTTTTCGTTGGTTCGCTGCAACGCGGCAATGTCACTCAACTGAATGCGATTCACCGGCTTGAAGTCGAGCGCAGTGACCTGCCTGCAGAACGGCACAAAGGTTCGCGGTGCTGCCTCGTAGGCTTGGCGCAGCGTTTTGTTCGCGACGTTCGCAAGTATGTTGGGAAAGTCGCTGGTAGTCATGGAGCCGTCGAAATACTCCGATGCCCCATGACGGCCCTGGAGCGCCACCCGCGCGATGTCGTTGCGGGACATGCCGCGCGTCTTGACGCCAGCGGCAGCCAGGCATTCGCGCGCCATATCGACCAATGTGAGCCCGGCAAAGTCGTGGCCCTTTTCGACCATCTCACGAGTTGAACGTGGGTTCGATCGCAGGAACAGTGCCGCCTCCATCCCTTCGCGCCGTTTGTCTACCTCGTCCCGGCCGGCGAAGGTAGCGACAGCGTTAATCGGCACAGTCGGATGCTTCTGAAACTCCGCATCGAGCTTCGTCATGATGCGTTCGCGAGCGGTGTCGACAGTGACGCCTTCGTCAATCAGAGCAGAGAGGAAGCTCTCTTCCACTCTGAATGGGCCGGTGGCGATCGCGCGAATCGTACTTGCGCGCAACCGCTCTGACCTTACCGCCTCGTCGCGCGCGGCGGCAAGGACAACTTCATTCTGACGGGCCTCAACGCCCGCATTTTCATTGGTCGTTTCCATAATTGGTTTCTCCTTTGTGCGGGCTGCTGCCCGTTGCGTTTCAACTTCTGGTGCAAGATTTGAAAGCACATTACCTGGCTGCTCTCGTGGCGCAACTGCCGCCGACATGAAATTCGTATTCGCATCGGCAGGAACTGGCACCAGCGAAATCTCGAATGGCTCCCAATCGGTTGCCGTAAACTCCCTGCGTTCCTGACCCTTGGGCGTGGTGTCGATCTTCTTGTAGATCCACATACCTGCGCTCAAGTTCTGAATGATCCCGCCCTTCACGTCATTCCAGATCGGCGTCACTGCGTCCCGCTTGCTGAACTGGATCGTCGCGAGGCCAGTGCTTTTCTTTGCCCATGCTTTGCGCACTACGCCCAATTGGCTGTCGACACCGTAGGCGGCGTGCGAGTCGAGCACTGGCCCGCCGTTGTTCAGGCGATCCATCCGGCAACCTTTCATATCGAGGGTGAGGTCGTATTCCTCGCCACTGCGCCAGTCGAACCGGGGAACCTTGGCTCCCGTGTACCAGACGGCGTCAATAGTCCGGGCATCCTCATTGGCCGATGGCGGAGCAAAATTTGCTGCCACGCTGAAGCGCTCGACTTGGGAGTCCGGTGGATCCAGTTGGTTCTCAACTTGCGCTGGCTCGGCAATGGCCTCGGCAGCAGCGGCGATAACCTCCAACGGAGCGGTCTCCGTGATTTCTTCGGGCATAGAATTCTCCTTCCTGGATCGGCTGATTTATGAGGTGTAGTTTCTGGTGGGCGAATCCCACTGGCGTGCGGAATGCTTCACAGTGCTCTTCGGCGTTGGCTTCGAGGATGGCGCAGGCGTTGCCTCGCCACCGATGGACTGCTGCTCAACGCCTTTGTCGTTGACTTTGCGCGGATCGCAATCGAGGATGATCTGCAACGCGTCCAAAACATCATTCATCCGCTTGATCTCCTGCAACTGCTTCTCCGGGTCGTAACCGTTCTGTGCGATGGCCTCAGACAACGTCAACGTGCCGGTGCGGATGCGCTTCAACTCTGCCATCGCATCCTTCAGCGGATCCACGGATTCAAACTTTGGCGCGGTCCATTGCACGCCATAGTTCGCTTCGGGGATTCTACCGATAAACACCAGCGTGTCAATGAACCTTCGCCACGTCGGACGGCAGTACATCGGGATCAGAGTCAACCACCGGAACGCCTCGATGGCGTTACGGAACCCGAGCATGCCTGCGCGATAGGAGGAATAATTGACGTTCGAAAGATCACCCGAAAGCAACTCGTAAGGAACGTCGATGCCGGCCCCGATACCCTGGAGTTCGGTCATCAGGTAGTCGCGGTATCCGCCAGCAGGCGATGGAGCATTGAACTTGATATCCTCGCCCGGCTTCAGGTACTCGATCATCCCAGGGTACATTCGTTCGAGCGTGTTGCCGGTTTTGGGATCCGTCGACTTCGCGCCAATCGGCAGGCCCCCTGAACCCTCAGGGCGAGTAACTATTCCTGCGAGGCACGCCTCGGTCTTCTTCCGCATGCGCTCGGCATCCCGGTAATCATCAAGGTCGCGCATCGCAAGCATCACTGGCGCAAGCCACGGCACGCCGCGCACTTGGCCGGGCCGCAGGATGCAGTAGGTGTGCATCACCTGAGATGCCGGCACGGGCTGGCTCAAGATTCCGCCGCGCGGGTTCAGCATGAACACGCCGCCCGGATGATAGTTATAGAGCCAATAGGACTCGCGTTGTCCGAACAGGTTGAATTGGACACCCTGAACAATGTGCCCTGAGGCAATGCCCATCGTTCTTGAGATATCGAGGAAGTCGCCCTCGAGCACCTGCAACTGAAGGGGCACTCGGAAATTATCCTGCGGCAACCGCGGCCGGAAGCGCACGATTCCGTCACCGCTTTCTGCCGTTGTCCGCACGATGAGCGCCTGCATGCCGTAGAAATCTAACTGTCCGCCCGGATCGCAGTTCTCCGCAAAGTGGAGCCACTCTTCGTCAATGATCTTATCGAGCGCCGGCGTCCCTGTTTTGGCTTGAGGAACGATACCGGTTCCCACTGTGTTGCCGACCAGTTCGGCGATGGCTTTGCTCGCGTACGGGTTGTTGCGCAGAAGATCGCGCGACCGGTTGCGCAGGCTGATCAATGACGCGCCGACCTCGGTGTTCGCATCGCCGCCCGCCGCCACCCAGCCATCGGTGCGACGCCCGGACTTCGCACCGTCGTAGGAAAACATCTCGGCAGCTCTTCGAAACCGCGCGCGCCGATATGCCCGCTCGGGCGAGAAGTAGCCGATCATTTTGTCGATGGCGTTCATTTAGTCTCTGCTGTGCATGGCCAGGCTGAATGAGGATGGCGTCGGCCCTGCAGCCTTGGCGATCGCAGTGTTGATGTCGGCGAGCGCTTTGCGCATATCGTCGACGCTGTTATATTCAATCGCGCGGTCAGTGAATTGTACGCGGCGCGTCCCGCTGAAAATGGCCCGCTGCAGAACGTCGCGCATCATTTCGAGTTCCGTCGGTTGAATCATTTGAACCAACTCCCACGACCGTCGCGCGCTCCCCAATAGTCATCGCGGTTTCCCCAAAGCTCGTCATTTGCTGGCGCCTTGATTGCAGCCACTGGAATGCTCCCCTCAAGTTCCGCCCAGTCGTCATCGGTGAAGCGATCGATGCCACAAACCGCTGCGGCCGCGCGGCAGAGCACTGCGAGATCGAGAGGTTCGTTCCGAATCGATTTGTCCGGGATCCATTCCACTTTGCCGCTCGACCGGATGATCCGCGACTCGCTACAGAGCCCGCGATAGAAGTCCTGATCCTTGTATGCGTAGTGCTGGTAGCCGGGTGGGAAGGTGCCATCGTCCGGCAACACAATCCGCAGCCAGTCGTAGAATTCCTGCTTGGCCCAGTGCGTGCCGATGTGCCAGATGCGAACGTTCTGCCGCTTGCGTGCGGCGTCGGTGCTCGACACTCGCGCGATCAGTTTCAGGAAGTCCGGTGTGCCTTTGGTCGGCACAACAGTGCGCGGCGCGGAGATCCTGTCTCCCGCCGGACCATGCGCCGGTTGCGGATGGCGCGCTGCGAACTCGTAAACCATCTGTGGCCGGAAACCGGTATCGATTGTCATCGCCATGATGGGCATCGTCTTGCCCGACTCGCATGGCCAATCCACAGCAAGCAAGTCTTCTAACTCCCGCCACACCTCAGGCGACGATGTCTTGCGGTCAAGCACCTGGAGCACGCGGTAATCAACTGACCAGGATTCCTTGCCCCGGCCATAAGCCTTGATCTCCACCTCGAGTCGGTCATCCTGCACATCAACACCAGCCACCAGCAGCGCCCCCTTCGCCGGCACGATTCCCAACTCGTAATCCTCGCGCCGCAGATAGAGCTTTTCCCAATCGGGTGCAGAACCGCGCTCTGCCCAGAGTTCCGCCAGCACAGTATTCAGGAAGGCCTTGAGCGTTTCTGTCGATGCCTTGGCAACCAGAAACTCCGCCGCAATGGTTCCCCATGATCGCTTGGGCGAGATCAATTGCGACACTCGGAAGCCGGGGATCGGCGATCCAGGATTCTGCGCGCGATACTCGCCGCGCTCCACCATCCATGACTTCAGGTTGTGCGGAATGTGCTCCCGGCATTTCTCGCAGCAGTAGGCGGCGTTTTCAGGTTCACCTTCCGGCCACACCAGCCCGCCATCAGTGCCGTCGCTGAACACCAGGATCTGGAAGTGATTGCACTTGGGACACGGCACGAAATACTCGCGCTGGTCGCTCGTGAGCCAGGCCGCCTGGATCCGGCTCTCGCCGTCGATGGTCGGCGTCGAGCACATGATGACTTTCTTGTTGTGCTCAAACTCACCGGTGCGCTGCATCGCGAGCGATACTGGATCGCCCTCCGAGCCTGCGCTCGCGGGATACCTGTCAATTTCGTCCAGCAACAGAAACCGAATGGGCCGCATGGCCAGGCCAGACGGTGAGATAGCTCCAGTGAAAGTGATGTGCCCGGAGCCGTTCGAGAACACCTTATGCATCGCGGTGTTGTTTGAATCCCGCGACTTCACGGCGGCGAGCTTGCCGCGCAGCGACGGCGAGTGCCGGAACAGCGGCGCGACGCGATCCTTCGACAGCGCCTTGGCGTCTTCTGAGCGCGGCTCTACAACCAACGTCGGGCCGGGATCGACGTCCGCAATGAAGCCCAGAAAGTTAACCATGATCGAGGTCTTCAACATCTGGGCAGCCGACATCAAGACGACCTGCTTACAAGGGTGGCCTGGACTCAGCACGTTCATCGGTTCACGCTGATACGGTCTCGTGTGCCACTGGCCACGTTCCGCCGAACCAGACCCAGTGAGCACGACATTCTCATCCGCCCACTGCGACACGGAAATATCTCGCGGCGGCAGCAACGCGTCCGCTCCAACCTGGTACATCGAGAATGGTGCGTCCATCAGTCCCCGTCCCGCTCATACACACAACCGGTCGTCGCGCTCTCAGCAACTTCGATCCGGAACAACTCCGGCAGGTTAACCTTGATCTGTTCAAACAACCAGGGCGCCAAACTCTCCGTGGTCGGATTGCCTAGCCCCGGAACATCGTTAAGAACAAGATGGTCGATCCTCGCCAGCACCGTTCCGACTGCTTCGGCGATCGCTGCGTAATCGACGATCATGCCTGCGTGATCGATCGCACCCCGGCACCACACGCGCACGCGATACGTGTGGCCGTGCATCCTGCTGCATTTGTGCCCTACCGGAACGCGCGACAGCCAATGCGCAGCATCGAAATGGAAGTCCTTCCAGATTGTTGTCAACCGAACAACTCCTCCTGGCGCGGAATGCCAGCCCAGATCGCCGCGCCTTGGGTAGCCTCGTAATGTTCCACCAGGACGTGTGCCTTCACTGCGCTGGAAGCCTGGCGGTAACACCCACCCCAGTTCGTCGTGCCCACGCTGCGCGAGGCCCCCGCCGAGTCCGCAGACCCGAGGGGAAGGTATTTGAAAATGTCGGGCCGCAGCATCCTCAGTCCGTGGAGCCTGACGGTCGGCATCCCGTCCAC
>CAIRSA010000419.1 GCA_903881085.1 uncultured Acidobacteriia bacterium | reverse complement strand
CGCTGGCCGACAGCCTACGGCCGTCATCACAGCGGTACCAAAGCGCAGCAAGACGGGAGCTGAAACACGAGGATCAATACTCATCTTGCAGGCACTCCACGAATCAAAGCCGGTCAGGGTCCTCACTCTACCGTCATTCAAACACTAACTTAAGGCTAGGTTGTCACCGACGTTGCAGTCTCAGTGAACTACTTTGGTTGCCAACACTTAAAGGGAAAGTCACGAGGTGTGACGCTGCTGAGGCCGCGACACTCGACGCGACCATCAAGGACCCACTGGTCTTCGCAGGTCCTGATAATGTCCAATGGCAAGATTTTTTATTAGGAAAATTGGTATTGGAGCTCGCTTTGTCATGTCCCTACGACACCGCGGACCGGTCGGCTCCGATGACGATGGCGGACAATATCCGCGCTGAGGGGCTAGCCAAGCGGCTACCAGGTGGCCACACCGAGAGAGAATGTACGCCTTGACGAGACCAAGGATTATCCTTACAGTAAGGATATTCCTTACCATTGGGTGCCTATGTGATCACAAGCAAACTGACAAGCAAGGCGCAGACGACTATCCCTCAGCCGATCCGCGCAGCGCTACATCTTGTTGAAGGCGACGAGTTGGCCTACGAGATCCGAGGGGAGCAGGTAATACTTACGAGGGCCCGTCTGGCGTCGGACGTAGACAACCCCTTCCAAACATTCAGCGAATGGGACTCGATCGCAGACCGCAAGGCCTATGGCAACCTTTAGCCAAGGCGATATCGTCAAGGTGCCGTTTACATACACGGACCGCTCGACTCGGCAGTCACGCCCTGCACTCGTCGTATCGCTCCCCTCCTTGGAAACCGAGCATGGCCTACTCTGGGTCGCCATGATCACGAGCGCTGACAACCGCGCTTGGCCCGGCGACGTCACGATCGACAATCTTACGTTAGCTGGACTGCCCGCACCCTCCGTCATTCGACCGACAAAGATCGCCACAATCGAAGCCAAAGATGCTCAGAAGCTAGGCGAGCTCGCACAAGTATTATTGCACCAGACACTTCGCCATATCGGCAATCGTCTTATTGCTGCAGATTAAGCGGCGGGACTTCTAATCAAGAAGCGGCAGTAAGATCAACTCCGCGCTAGCGTCAAACAGGCGAGCGGCATTCTTCGTGGCGAACGCATTCCGTCAGGAGCATGCCTCGCACATGCTTACATGCCGCGCAAACTGAAACGCATTCATCCGGAAGAAATCCTCTGCGAGGAATTCGTTGTTCCACTAGGACTTTCAGTTGAAGATTGTTTATCGGAAACGTTGCCACCTGTATTGTCGAAAAAGTGGAAAGGCACTTGCGTAGCCCACCGAGACCACATACGGTCTAGAAGCAAAAAAGCCCGCTTTCGCGGGCCATTCAGTCTCACTGAGTGAGATGGTAGCGGGGGCGCAATTTTTTTCCTATCTTAGGGTTAGGCTGGCACCACGAACTAGGAAGTTATAGCCACGGAAGGACAGTGCCGCATTATTGCCG
This sequence comes from uncultured Acidobacteriia bacterium, assembly GCA_903881085.1. GTDB lineage: Bacteria > Acidobacteriota > Terriglobia > Bryobacterales > Bryobacteraceae > CAIRSA01. The sequence continues at coordinate 201 of CAIRSA010000419.1, read as the reverse complement.
CTCCAATAAAAACCCCGGCGCTAATAAGCCACTAGCGTTGCTGGACTCGCTCCACAACCAACTGCGCCGTGCCCAGTTATATTTGGATAGTTAATATAGTTGGGTTCATTCGTCACTGGATCACGCGAAATGTACACTTTTTGACGAGCGTCAATAACGGCGTCACAAGCACCGCATAGTGCTTAAGAGCAATTCCCATGT
>CAIRSA010000418.1 GCA_903881085.1 uncultured Acidobacteriia bacterium | reverse complement strand
CCGGTGATTTGGACAATCGCAGTAGAGTGTCTGTCGCGATTCCTGCGTAATGCGGCCGCCGAGGAGTTCGCGTGCGATCTCGCCAATATCGAGGTCGGTGACCTGCCGGTAGTAAGTGTGGACATCGCCCGGAGGCCCAGTCACTGCCGTGCCTCCGGGCGAAGCAGAAAGGAGAGAAAGGTGTTGCGGCGATCCACCTGGCGTTTGGCGGCGCAGTTGGTAATGCCCCATCTGTCTCCTAGGATGACCATTGATTCCTTCGCGCGCGTTACAGCGGTGTAAAGCAGATTGCGGTGATGCATGAAGGAATGCGACTTGTGGACGATCACGACTGCGCAGGGAAATTCCGATCCCTGCTGTTTGTGAATTGAAGTCGCATAGGCCAACTGGATATTGCCGAGCGCATCGCTGCCGCTCTTTATCTCTGCCAGTCGGCCATCGAAATCAACGGAAAGGCTGCCGTCCGGCTGGGCGTCAACTACAACGCCCATCGCGCCGTTCATGACGCCCAATTCGTAGTCGTTCTTCGTCTGGATCACTTTGTCGCCTGGATAAGGCCGCGCGCGGTGGCCCGCTTCGACGGTGGGCACATCGACACCGAACAACTTTTTCTGTAAGAGGCGCTGCAACTCGATGTTCAATTCCACCGTGCCGAGCGGGCCTTTATGCGTAGGCGTTAGGACCTGCACATCACGAATCAGGTCGTAACCGAGCCGCTCTTGAATGACTTCACTGAAGAGCAGTAGCAGCATGCGCCGCACATCCTCGCGGTCAGTGAATTTGTCGATGATGTACCAAGGCCGGCGCGCGCCGATGAGCGAATCCGAAGTGGGCCGGACTTCGCCGCTTAGGATGGCGGTGGAGTTTTCCTTCAGGACTCCGGCCTGGCGGATGATCTTCGTGAGTAGCGTGGTAGGGATTGCTTGCGAGCGTACAAGGTCGCGCAGAAGATTGCCCGGGCCTACCGGCGGCAACTGATTGTGATCCCCGACGAGAACTACTGATGTGCGTGTGCGATCCACCGCTTGGAACAACCGCCAGGCGAGTGCGACGTCCATCATTGACACTTCATCGACTACCAGCATGTCCGCTTCAATTGGATTCTGCGCATCCCTCGAATACGTGCTGCCGTTGAAGCCCAACATCCGATGAATTGTGCTCGCCTCATGGCCAACTACTTCCTCCAGCCGCTTGGCGGCTTTGCCAGTGGGCGCAGCCAACACGATTTTCAATTCCAATCGTTCCGCGATGCTCGATATAGTCGATACCGCGTAGGTCTTGCCGCTACCTGCGCCGCCAGTCATGAGTGAGATGGAAAAGGTGAGTGCGTTCCTGACTGCATCGCGCTGTTCGAGGTTCAATTCGCTGCCTTCGGCATCGAGAAGATTGTCGATATCCGCGACAGCGTGTGGGCTGCGCTGAGTGGCGGTGCGCAGAACTTCGGCGAGTTCCGTCTCCATCTGGTGAATTTCGGGATCGGCAACGACAAGCTGTTCGAATGGCTGCGAGATAAGCTGCCCTTCAGCAATCAAAGCTTCGAGATGTTCCTCGATCACTTCGCGGCTGTCGAGCGTGTCCATCACCAGCAAGGTGTTGGCGCGGTCCAGCAGATCTTCATACTCAACCCAGCAGTCCCCGTCGTCGAGCGCATCGAGAACACAGAAATGAATGCCGGCTCGAATGCGAGATGGCAGATCCTTCGGCGTGCCCATCTTCCGCGCAATTTTGTCGACGCGCTTGAAGCCGAAGCCAGCGATCTCACGGACAAGCACGTAAGGATCTTTCTCAAGGATCGGGACTACAATACTGCCGAATTTGCCCACCAGTGTTGTCACCTGGTGATGAGTTAATCCGAAGCGGGATAAATATGTCATCGCGGCATTGAAGTCGCCGTTGGCGATCCAGATCTGTTGAAGCCCCAGGATCGCCTCCAGCGACGCCTTCGCGATCGCGGCCACGGCCTCCGGTTGACTGCGGATCGCCGCGTCGAAGCGCGCGCCGAAATGGCCGGCGATGAGCTGGGCTTTCGCTGGACCGATCCCTTTCACGTCTGGATGATTCGCCAGGAAGTTTGCCAGCCCATCCGCATCCATCTCCTGATCAAAGCCCATGCAGTCAGCCGCGAACTGCCTTCCGTACTTCGGATGGTTGGTCCACTGGCCCTCCAGGCGAACTGCGTCATTCTCCCTGGCAAATACCTTGCCGGCAAAAGTGATGAGTTTGCCGTCCGAAGTGCGGAGGCGCCCGGCGCTGAACGCCGGGCCCGAGTAAAACACCGTCTCCACGATTCCGCGTAGGGAAGATCTCACTTCCACTGCCGCGGCCTTGGACTTTGTCATGCTTTCCACCTCGCGTGAGCGCCGAGCAGATAGGCCTGCACAAACTGGCAGGCCGCCTGGCGGCTGGAACAGAAGAACACCGGGATGCGGTAATCGAGCGTGATTGACAGCGCGCTGCCGAGCACGGCATTCGGATGAGCGCCACCCCGATAGCGTCCCTGCAGAACTTCAAGGAGGCCGGCCTCGACGACCACGCAGGCAGCGCTGTAACCAGCCAGCTTCAAGAGCTCCCGCCGGAATCGATCTCGCTGGTGAATGACCGTGGAGACAAAATCATCAACCGTTTTTCGTTCCACGGCAACCACGCCTTCCAGACCTGCCACCGAGTAATCCCCGGCTGGCAGGGCGCGGCGTTCCAACACCACCAGTCGGGAATCGAACGAATAAGGCTCCTGTTCCCGCGTGTCTGCAATGATCGTGACCAGCACTGGGCTAGAACGGGACAAGCGCGTCGCCTGCTTCCTGTCGAAACTTGCTCGGCGTCCGGTCGTTTACGATGCGGCTGTTGAAGTAGATGTTGGTGTTGTCGCCCTTCGTCTTCTTGGTGACCTCCAACTTGACGTCGAGCAACTTGCTCAGGCTCTTGGGCAAGTCCGACAGTTTCTCCAAGTCCAGACCGCAGATGTGCAGGTCGGTCTTCACGAACTTCAACGTGTTGGGGGTGAAGACGCTGTTGCGCCACATGAGTTCGTTGATGTGGTTCGGCGCGAGAATGCGAAGCGTCCATTTCATCATCGGGTTGCCGGTGGTGTGCGCTTCGGTGATCTCCACTTTTTCAACAACAACCTGGTACTTCCCGTCGGGAACGCTG
>CAIRSA010000417.1 GCA_903881085.1 uncultured Acidobacteriia bacterium | reverse complement strand
GTCCGTCCCCTCCGTCCCCTCCGTCCCCTCCGTCCCCGGTTTTATGCGAGGGCTTTTTCGATCGTTACCGCGTCGACCAATCCGGCGCAGCCAAACAGCACTGGCAAGAACTTTTCAGGTGCGTGGTGGCGGCGAAGTTCGGCGACGAGGTCCGTGCCGGCGCGGTACGCAGGCAGATACATGCGGCCGAGGAGCGGATGCAGGCCCCACGCGCCAGAGAGTTTGCTGGCACGCTCGACGGAGACGAGAAAGTCGCGGCGGAGCACCTCGGCGACCTGCGGTTGCGCCATGCGCTCGCTCCAGGTGAGATACGACGATTGGTTCTTCGCATCGTCCTGCAGCAGGGCAAGCAGCACGCCGATCTGCAGATCTTCGTCTGGCAACTGATCGACTTCGGTGACGCCGTGGGCCATGAGAATCGCATTGTTGGCGATGCCTTCAAACAGCGTTGCGGCGCGGGTGTTCATCGTTAGCACGCTGGCTTCGAAGCCAACGATGCTGCGGTAGTGGAGGTTTTGCAGGTAGGCGAACGTGGTGACGTGGCCGGGGACCACTTCATGGCTGACCAGCTGCATAAACTCGGGGACAGAGATTTCGAGCGAAGCGTTGATCTCGTAGGACGCCTCGTATTCGGGCGAGCCGTCGGCCTTGCGGGCGTGGCCCAGGTAGTTCATGGAGCCTGAGAACCAGGCGTCTTTGATGGGCAGGAAATCGATGTTGGCGCGCGGCACCGTGGCCAGCTCCGCGGACATGTACGGGACTACGTTTTTTGCGCTGAGGTTGTCGAATTCGGCGATGACGGCGGCGCCGAGTGCGCGCACGCTGGCCATAGGGATCATGCGGGCTTTGCGCCATGCGTCGACCGCTTCCTGCAACGGGCCGTTGTAGCCGGCTTTGCTGAGAAGTTGCGCCACACGTTCGCGCTTGGCGGCGGGGTCGGAAGGTGTGGGCGCTTTCCCCGTGGACGCGCGCACGCACCGGTCGTAGGGCACAGGCGTTCCAGTGCCCATCAGCTCCATCACCAGATCCCACATCACGTCAAAGCAGAGAGCGAGGCCTTGCACGTATTCGCCGCGTAGGCCGGGCATCTTCGAGCCTGCGTCGTTCAGGCCGTTGATGGCGGCGTGGACGTCCACCGCGGTGAGATACGCGTCAATGGCCGCGCGGTCGATCTCCTTGGCGCAGACGCCGCCCGATTCACGCACGCGGGCAGCGGTGGGGTGCGAGTAGGCCTCGGGCATTTCGGCGTCAGAGAACCAGGAGTCGGCGATGAAGCGGCCGGTGCCCGAGGCGCACATGACGTCGCCGCCGAAGAGCGTATCGATGCCTAAGATGGCGTTGCCTACCAGTTGTTCGTAGTTCATTTAAGTTAGTTATTGGACAGGCGAATCGCCTGTCGTACCCTTTCGGACGGAGCCGTACCAAACATACAAGCATAGCGCGATGAACATGGCCAGCGAGACCGATTGCGAGATGGTGATGTCGTCGTAGAACGGCAGTTTGATCCAGTCTTCGGAAAAACTGGGGATGAGGCGCAGGCCCGCGCCGAAGACTCCGCCGAGTGCGCCGCCCGCCATCAGGCCGCTGGCAATGATGACGCCGCGTTCTCGAATGTGTTTGCCCTCGCGTTCGGAGCGCTTGTCAATGAAGTGGGCCAGTGCGCCGCCCACCAGCGCGGGCGAATTGAGTTCGAGCGGCAGGTACATTCCCAGGGCAAAGGTAAGCGCGGGCACGCCCAGCATCTCCATCATGACGGCGATCATGGCGCCGACTCCGAACAGGATTCCGGCGACTGGCTGGTGGCTCATGAAGCCTTCCACCAGCGCCTTCATGATTGATGCCTGCGGCGATGCGAGCACAACGCGCGTGTCGCCGGGCGTGGCATCGCCGAACTGGAATGCACGGGCCAGCAATACGATGGTGAGTCCGACGGCGATGGCCGATGCCACCATGCCGATGAACTTCACCTTGGCTTGCGCGGCAGGCGTGGAGCCGAGCCAATAGCCGGCTTTGAAATCGGTCACCATCTGGCCGGAAAGCGACAGCGCGGTGCAGACCATGCCGGCGATGGCCATGACGAAGAACATGCCGGTGCGTCCGCTGAGTCCGAAGTTCAGCAGTACGACGCAGCTGATGATGATGGTCAGCATGGTCATGCCCGAGACTGGATTTCGCGCCGTGGTGGCGATGGCGTTGGCGGCGACCGAGGTGAAGAAGAACGAGAACAGCATGGTGAGCAGCAGGCCGATGACGGTTGCCGCGACGGGCGCGTTGAGAGTGCCGAGCAGCAATGCGATGGCGATGGTGCAGGCGATGACTCCGATGAGGATCGTCATGATCGAGATGTCGCGGTCGGTGCGCTCCTCCAGTGCCTCGCCGCCCTGTTTGAAGGCCTTGAAGGCGATGCTGAATGAGCCGATGACTACGCGCATGGACTTGAGAATGCCGAAGATTCCGGCAGTGGCGATGGCGCCGACCCCAATGAATCGAACGTAACCGCGAAAGATCTGGTTGGCATTCATTTTGATGATGGGGATGGTGGCGGGGTACACAGCGTCAGGCAGGTGGCTGCCGATCATCCAGATGAGTGGGACGAGGACAAAGTTAGAGAGCACGCCGCCGGCGCAGAGAATCATCGAACTACGCAGGCCCATCACGTATCCGAGACCGAGGATGAATCCGATCGCGTCGAAGTTGAGTGCAATTTTGGCTTTCGCTGAAAGCTCTTTGACTATGGGGATGAATTGGAAATCGACCGTCTCCTGCCAGACGTGGAAGGTGGTGACGAAGAAATCATAGACGCCGGAGATGGCCGTGGCTTGCAGTAGCAGTTTCGCTTGCGAGCCGCCTTTTTCGCCGGTGACGAGCACTTCAGTGATGGCTGTCGCTTCAGGGAAGGGAAGTTCGCCGTGCATTTCGCGGACGAAGTAGCGGCGAAGCGGAATGAGGAAGAGGACGCCCAGGCAGCCGCCGGACAGGCAAATGAAGATGGTCTGGATGGGGTTTGGGTCGAGCTTCAAGATGTAGAGGGCGGGGATTGTGAAGATGGCTCCGGCAACGGCTGCTCCGGAGACGCCGC